>CAITVK010000108.1 GCA_903895845.1 uncultured Chitinophagaceae bacterium | reverse complement strand
TCAATTTTGCTAAATCATACCCACTAAAGTTACATAATAAAGATTGAGGTATGTTAGTATTTACTTTAGCAGTTACAGTATCTATGAAGTTATTTACTATAAAATTATTTTTTGTATCTATTTCAAAAAATTCTCTTGGCACTGACATCTGTTCAGTTCCTTTTTCTAAAATTTCTAATTCATTACCTGTAATTACTTTTTGATTAGATTTTTGACCCTTAATATAGTTAGTTCTACCTCTATGTACTACATAATAGATGCAATCATTAATATATTGCTTTGAGAAGTCTGTCTCATTTATAATATCTTTTAAATTTTTTTCAGTATCTCTTGGTTTTCTTAAAAATTTCTTTATTGAATTTTCCATTAAAATAAATAAATCTTCAATTTTTTGTGGGTCTAAATCCGAATTTTTTACTTGTACAATATGATATTTTCGATCATCTAAATCTTCTTCCTCAAAAAAAATATCGACACTATCGTCAGGTGCTGGAACAATTGATTTAAGAACTATTTCTCTATGTGCTTCCTCATTGAAATTTAACTTTTTTATACCGTGCAAATTTTGAAAAAGTATTTCAAATACTACAAGTTCAAAAGCATCATCTTTTTGATTAATTCTTACAATTTTATTTTTTGTAGGGAAGTCTTTGAATTGTTCATAGAGTTCTGATATTCTTTCGTTTAAATCTATCATAATTATTTTATTTATTTATATTCTGTAGTGCAAGGAAAAAAACAATTTTTTACATTATAAAATCATTTCCTTTTTTTGAAATGACTTTTTTCTATTTTTCTCTTATCATTTATTTACTCTTAAACTCCTCAAATATCAGTAAATGTTTACAACAAAATATTTTATTAAAAAAATACATAAAGGATTTAAACCAAAATACATTTCATCACGCTTCAACTATCCATGTCAAAATACCACCCCACCCTACGAGCACCCCTCAAAAGGGGAATTGGTGGCTGCTGTTGCAACAGGCTGCCCTTTGCATAACAACATACACTTTGTTGCCAGCTATTTACTACCCTTTCGGGTGCCATTTCCCTCTTGAGATTTGGCCGAAAGCCGGGGTGGCATAAAACCCGTTTCAAGTGGAATCAAGCAAAGTACAGGTGCAGCTTTCCTGTCCTCCCCCTCCTCTCCTACCACCGCCTTCCCAAACTATTTTTTTATTTTACCAAAGATTTATTTTTTTATTTGGATAATAAACTTTAATAGCGGTACTTTTGTGTCTTCGAAAACGAAAAAGCTTTTGATTGCGCAATTATCTCGATAAAATACCAAACAAAGTAAAACGCTTACCGGTTGCTTAAACAAACAGAACAACCGCAGATACCCGCACAAATACCGCTGCTTTAGTACCATCCCTAAAGCTACCGACCTTTACCCATCTATGAAAATGGTAGTAAAGAAGGTTCTTTTCTCAAACTAATCTATAAGATGTCAATTGGCATCAAGTTCCCGCCAAATGGCGGCAAGAAGATTCCAATTGGCATCAAGTTCCCGCCAAATGGCGGCAAGAAGATTCCAATTGGCGACAAGTTCCCGCCAAATGGCGGCAACTAGATTCTAATTGGCGGCGAGTTGCCGCCAAATGGAATCAACCTGATTCCAAAGAGAAAAAAACAGTTACTTACCCCGAAAGGGTCTTTTAAACAATCTTTTTTTAATTATTTAAATTTTAATTATGCCACAAACTGTGGATTGGGTACCTAAAACGTACGAACTTTTTCAACCTTTTTCATTGAATATAAACGAGAGAGCAATCGCAAATAAGTTAATCTGGAAATTGGTAGATACCACTGTAACAAGTATGGCTGCCGATGTAGACGATTTT
>CAITVK010000107.1 GCA_903895845.1 uncultured Chitinophagaceae bacterium | reverse complement strand
GATTGGGAAAGCATCAGTTATTATGCGAGTACCGTGGATGAACTGGATAATCTATTGTGTAAACTCAACAAAAAGGAAGCATTGAAAAAGGGAAAGAATGCAGCAGTGGCGTTTAAAAATGAGTTGTATTACCAGCAATGGTGTAAGTACGTAATAAAAGAATTAGATGGAATCAAATAAAAGCCTCGGTTATATTTCTGGGCTAGATGGCATACGTGCCTTGGCTGCCTTTCTGGTAATTTCTACGCATTGGCCTAATAATTTTCTTTCGCTTAAGTTTGGTTGGATAGGCGTAAATATCTTCTTTGTACTGTCCGGCTTTCTCATTACACGTATCTTGTTGCAAACAAAAGAAAGACCGTTTAAAGAGTACATTGGTCATTTTTATTACAAACGGGCTTTACGTATATTCCCATTATACTATGCTTTTTTGGTGGTCGGCTTTGCTTTAATTCTGATTTTTAGCCATTTAATTCCATCTCTGTTTTCCTTAGAGGCTTGGCGGGGAGCCTATTATGCAGCCACACACGATTATCCCTATTATCTAACGTACACCTACAACATCAAAATCAATCTTCGCCACTTTATTCACTGGCCAGATAGCTCCAATAAATTTTTTGGTCACCTATGGTCACTATCAGTTGAAGAACAATTTTATCTTATTTTCCCATTTATTATCTATTTCGCATCTGCCAAAAACCTCAAAAGGGTTATTATAACTATCATTGTTCTATGCCCCCTAATTAGATTATGGGCGGCTTTGTATGGCGCACACATCGTTACTGACCGGTATTGGTTGGGTGAATTATTGTACTCGAATACCTTTTGTCAGGCAGATGCTTTAACGATGGGGGCAGCTTTGGCAGTTTTTAACTTTAAAATAGCAAAGCCTTACCTTACATTTTTTTCTACATTGACTGTTTGGCTGTTGGTTGGGATGTGTTGCTTCTATTTTTTTAGAAAATCTGGTTATGAACACATGGAAGGTAAAAGTTTGGGATATGATTTTCCTGGATTTTGGTTTGATGAACCTACCAAGTATTTTCTTATCAATATCAGGGCTTTTTATCAATATACGCTTGTAAATTTGTTGGCGGTATCGCTTATCCTTCCAGCCATACAAGGCACTCCTTTGTTTCCCAAAGTATTTCTAAACTCATTCATCAGTTATCTGGGCAAGATATCTTATGGCATTTATTTGTTTCATAATCCACTAGTTGCCACTATGGAAATGATTGGGAATAGATTGGGGGGATGGGATAAGCTGACTTCAAATCGTTTAGTTGAGACAATCTGTTTTTTTGGTTATTCTGTTGTACTTGTGGGATTGGCACACTTGAGCTATCAATATTTTGAAAAGCGGATATTGGTCTATAAAACAAGGGTGTCATAATGAAATCAAGCTAGGGATAAAGTGCATTATACTTTTCTTCAGTATCGCTGATTTTAGTGAATAATTGTTGCAAAATGCAATACTTCATCAAACACTACACAGTAAACATTGCAGTAATAAATTATGATTATACAATTTTGTTATAGCCGTCAGCAGCCTTATTATTTTAGTCTTCTTATTTAAAGAATATTTTTTATTTATTCCTACGTCTAATTTGCTGAAATAGTAATAGGGTTGGAAGTCTCAACATAGAAAACTAATTTGGGGTTGAAGTCGTATGATGTATAGTAATGAAAAAAGAACATAGCAGAATTAAAATCTTAGATAGTTTTCGATTTTTAGCCATTATTTCTGTTATGGCTTATCATTTTTATAGCACAGCTAGTGATGATAAATACTATTCTTTTGGACAGAAATGGGATAATTTTTTCACCTTGGTTTTCTAGGTGTACACTTTTTTTTCATAATTTCTGGATTTGTTATTTCATATACGCTAACAAAGACAAAATCGCTTAAAGAATTTGTAATAAAACGTATAATCAGGCTCTTGCCTACAATGATTCTTTGTTCGATTATTACGTTCTCCTTAGTTAGTATTATAGATACGAGCAATTTGTTTCCAGCGGCAAAAAAAATTAAGAACCTACTTTTTAGTTGGTCATTTTTAAACCCAGGGTTAATTAATTTGTTATATCATAAAAGTAGCAATTTTGAATATCTTGACGGCAGTTATTGGTCTTTGTGGGTTGAAATTCAATTCTATGTATTATCAAGTCTTTTATTTTTTTTTAATAGGAAAACTTTCACTAGAAATTTTACTTCTACTGCCCTAGTTATTTATACACTTCATCGACTAATTCAAAATATTAATACGTCAAATATTTTTCACTTAAAAAACAAATCAATCTTTGTGATTTATGAAAAAATTTTCTATTCAGGATTCAATTTGCCTGAATTTATTTTACTCTTCACGATTGGTGTACTTTTCTTTGATCTTTATAATGATAAGAGGGATTTAAAAAGTATGGGTTATTTGATACTAGCTTCTTGTTTACAATTTATTTTTTTAAATAAACTTCAATTTAGGATTGCCTTTCTTTTGATGCTTTTCTTATTTTTTCTTTTTATTTATTTTCCAAATGTTCTCAATACTTTGACATGGAACCCTATTTCCAAGGTAGGACTTGCTTCTTATGCTTTATATCTAGTTCACGCAGAAATTGGAATCAGTTTGGTATATAAATATAGTTATTGTCTAGGCAGGTTTAATTTTTTGTACCCAATAATTATCTCTTTGCTACTTTCAGCTTTTGCATGGTTGTTTTATCAATTTATTGAGAAGCCATTAGGCAGAAAGTTATCTTTTCTTTCAAATGGAGCCGTTTAATGAATATTTCCTTCTTTATTCCAGCTTATAATTGCGCTAAAACAGTAACAGAGTCTGTTATCTCTATCCTTGAAACTAATTTTCAGGAAGGGGATGAATTAATTGTTGTCAATGACTGCGCCACTGATAATACTGCCCAAGTTTTAGACGACCTTAAAGCTAGATTTCCAATTATTCAAGTACTCAATCATAAAAGAAACAAGGGGGGGGCTGCAGCTAGAAATACGGCCGTTGAGCATGCAAGAAATGAATTGCTCTTTTGTTTGGACTCTGACAATGTATTGGCTCCCGATAGCATAAAACCATTAAAAGCATACCTATTGGAGCAAGATGCAGATGTAGCGTCATTTCAGGAGCAACATTTTTTTACCGACAACAAACAAGCGCCTCACTACACTTGGCATTTGCCAGCGGGTGTTTTTGACAACAAACAATATCTGGTTGGTGGAAATACGCCAGGGCAACATGGTAATTACTTGTTTACAAAAAAAAGTTGGGCAAAAGCAAAAGGATATGCAGAGGGAAGTGGTGCGTTGGATACTTCCACTTTTGGGTTAAGACAAGCAATTACAGGAGCCAAGAAAGTAATATTAGCAAATAGCTGGTACTATCATCGCTTGGATTATAAAAATTCCTATTGGATGAAGGATGCAGAGGCAAACATCTGGTCGGTATCAATGAAAGTAACCTATGCTTTGTTTCCATTTTTTGATCGCATTGATGAAGATTTTTTGGAGTATATGTTGGGAAAAGGGAAATACAAATGGTATTATGAACTGAAAAAAAAGCCAATCAAATTGATTCCAGAAGGAAAATCGAAAGAAACATTTTATAAAGACTTACATCTGAAAATATACAACTTCGTTTATCCAAAAGCAACCATTTGGGAACGAGTAGTGAAGAAAGTTCAAAGAACAATGAGTAGCAGATGATTGCAGTGAAAATTGAGGGGCGATTAGGAAACCAAATGTTTCAGTATGCTTTTATTTATGCAGCCGCAAAGCGTTTAAATACATGTTTCTATATTGACCAAAGTATAGAGAAATTTAAACTACACGATTATTTTGAAATTGACAAGGACTTGTTTTATCCGATAGACAAGAATATATTTTCAATAGAAGAGTTTAAGAATGTATTTCGGTATCATCTCAGGAGGATGTTTTATAGGACTGTTGGTTTTATATTTTTTCAAAACAGAAAAATGAGTGATAATGAATCTGGTAAGGATACCAGAGATAACTTAAAAACTTATTGCATTTATCACGGGTTTTATCAGTCTGAAAATTATTTCACAGATTATAGTAGTGAAATAAAAAAGAAATTTACTTTAAGAAAAGAACTCTCAGTATCCTACCAGAAATTTAGAAATATTTTTCCGGCCGATAAAAAAATTGTTGCTGTACACATCAGAAAAACGGATTATCAAGGGTTGGAAAAACTGAACTTGGGAGGGGCCGACTTGTCTCTTCCTTTTTCGTATTATCACCTGATAATAAAGAAATTGGATTATCAAAAACATTTTTTTGTTTTTACATCAGATAACCCAACTTGCATTGAAACCGAATTTGATTATTTGCCATACAAGCATATCTCACAAGATGATGAAATTACCGATTTTCAGCATTTTCTTCATGCTGACGTTTGTATTATGGCTAACAGTACCTTTAGTTGGTGGGGGGCATACTTAAATAACAAACCAACCAGAAAAATAATTGCTCCTAAATATTTTCTTGGTTGGAGGGTTAAAAAGCAAGTGCCAGAAGAAATATATCCTTCTGATTGGGAATTAATAGAAGTTGAATGACAAACAAGGGTGTTTCTGTAATAATCTGTTGTTTTAATAGTGCATTCAGGCTGCCAAAAACACTACAACACATTGCATTGCAGCAAACCAGTATATCATGGGAAGTGATCGTAGTGAATAATAATTCTTCAGACAACACCAGACAAGTAGCTGTAGCAGAATGGGCAAGAATGGGAGTACTCATACCATTTAAAGTAGTAGATGAACCTAAGCCTGGGTTAGCGTCAGCCAGAAGTAAGGGTATTGATACTGCTCAATATGATTACTTAGTTTTTTGTGATGACGACAACTGGTTAGCACCTAACTATGTTGAGAATGTATATGAACTATTTGAGAAAGATGATAATATCGGAATAATTGGCGGTAATGGTTCGCCAGTTACAGAAATAGAACCTCCATTCTGGTTCGAAAAATTTATTCATGGATATGGAGCTTTTCCGCAATCGGATAAATCTCAATTTGTAGGGAGTGTTTACGGAGCAGGAATGGCAGTCAGAAAAAAATGTTACGAAAACCAATTTGAGTCATTATTGACGGGGAGAAAAGGAGCTTCTTTATCTGCTGGAGAGGACTCCGAAATGTGTTTTCAGGTAAGGCTAGCTGGGTACACAATATGGTATGATGAACGATTAAAGTTCAAACACTTTATACCAAAAAATAGGTTGGATTGGGCGTATCTAAAAAAATTACATATTGGATTTGCCAAAAGTTCCATCATTTTGGATTTGTACGAAAAAGTAATAAATGAACAAAAAATTTCTACCTTTTATTGGCTAAAAAAAGCACTGTATTATTTGGGTATATATATTAAGTATTGGCCAACACAATACAAAATTTATAGTAAAGGTGTTGGGAGTATAGAGGAGATTCACCATAATAATTGGAGTGCAATTGGGTTTGAATATTTTCGATATAACTTTAAAATTGTTGGGTTTTATAAAGAAATTAATAAACTGAAAATATAGAAAATTGAGTGTGACCCAATAACATTAAAACCCTATTTGAATAACCAAATATTAGATACGATTTATGAAAAAAATTGAAAAATTTTTGAAATCAATTAGCGATTTTGGATTAATTAATATGATTGTGTACGTACTCTTTTTCAGAAGGAGTGAAAAATGGCAAAATGAAAGAAATGGTTATTTCTTTTTAAATAAAAATGGGAATAAAATTTTAAACCCTAAGATAAACTCTTACAAAACGCTCTGTAATGATAAAATAATTTCTTTAAGACGATTTACGAGTGATTTGGAAGTATTTAATCAAATTTTCTTTTTAGATGAGTATAGCGCAATTGTAAATGAGATTAAAGAAAATAATATAGTTGTAAATACAATAATAGATGCCGGTGCAAATATTGGGTTAGCGACAATATATCTCCAGCGGTATTTCCCATTTGCAAAATTTTATTGTATTGAACCAAATAAAAGAAATGTACTATAGCTAAAAAAAAATCTAAAGTTGAATAGCATTGAAGCAAAAATATTTCAAAGAGGATTATGGAATAAAAACGTTAGGTTGTATCTGGATAGAAGTTTTCGTGATGGTAAAGAATGGTCTTATGCAGTAACTGAAAAGTTTGATGAAACAGAACATTTTGATGCGATTGAGCTAAATGGCTTTGTCAAAGAGAATTCAATCAAAACAATCGATTTATTAAAGATTGACATAGAGGGTAGCGAATTTAAAATTTTTTCAAAAGATTCGGATTTAGCTTTTTTAAGCATTACCAAATCAATAGCAATCGAAATTCATAGTGAGTCAGGAGAAATAATCGAAATCATAAATTTATTAAAAGATAATGGGTTTGAACTTAGAGTCAGTGGTGAATACTATATTGGGATAAATAAAAATTTCAATACAATTTAATTGATTTAAACAAATTATATTAATGGATAATAGCCTTAAAGTATTTACTTATCAATAGTGATTAATGTGTAGCCATTAAAAATTAAGGTACTGATTTGCGATGTACGTTTCGGTTAAATCCCCCACTTTCGGGTAGATTTTATGACAAAAAGAAACAAAAAAAGAAGTACTAAGCGTTACTTTTTTCTTCTTACTTCCTTTTGTGCCACTTTGAGCCTTTGATTCTTTGTGGCGAAAACTAAGCATACATTCTATTGAGAAGGAAATATGGCAATTACAAAACTTAAAGCTATTAATAGAATAAACTGTATTTAACTGAGTACTCACTAAATGTTAGTTGTAAGTATTATGACCCAAAATCAAATAAAAGTCTTGTGATAGGTGTTTCTGTGATAGTATGCTGTTATAATAGTGCCTCCAGATTACCAGAAACAATTAAGCACTTGGCACTACAAAACGTAGACCCAACAATTGCTTGGGAAATCATTATTGTAAATAATAATTCTTCTGACAATACAACTGAGGTTGCAAAAAAAGAATGGAATAAATATAATCTCTCTGTTCCATTCTCAATCATTGATGAAGCTAGAGCAGGGTTGAGTTTTGCACGGGAAGCAGGAATTGTTACTTCTAAGTACAATTATCTTGTTTTTTGTGATGATGACAATTGGCTTTTTGAAGATTATGTGAATCAAGTTTTCAAAATCATGAGCTCCAATAGCTCAATTGGTATGTTGGGCGGAGTAGGTTATCCTGTTACAGATAGTGAAAATTTGGAGTTGCTTCATAAATTCTCAGGGGATTTTGCCACTGGTCCACAAGGAATCATTGGGACTAGTTTGGACGATATTACAGAAAGTAAAGGATATGTATATGGGGCAGGGGCAGTTTTAAGAAAAGAAGCACTGCTGGAACTTAAAAAAAAGAAAATCAATTATCTTCTTACTGATAGAATCGGTAATAATCTGGCTTCGGGAGGAGATGTGGAGTTGGCTTTTTATATCCGCATGTTGAAGTTCAGAATATTTTATTCCGACAGCTTAAGGTTTCATCACTTTTTGCCTAAGAATAGAATTACCTGGTCATATATAAAAAGGCTGCACTACAGTTTTGGACTTTCATCCTCTCTGTATATCATTCCAGATATATACTTCAAAAATCCTCGCAAGCAAGCATACAAGTACAGTACTAAATGGCTTTTTATGAATGCTTCAAGAAACCTCTTAAAAAAAATTATTATCAGTGTTATCAAGGGGGACTTTTCTAAAGATTATCAAAAATGCTTGATTGAAATCATTAATCAGGCAGGGTACTGTAGGGGATTACTAATCAACTACAAAAAGAATAGAATGAAGTATGTTGAAATGAGAGAAAAGTTCCCCATCACTTAGATTTTTGCACCAGAAATATTTTCTGTGCTGTTAAAACAAAAAAGTAAATGAAATATTCAATAGAAGGTTTTCCTGAAGCTTATAGATACAGTCTTATTGATACAGATAGTTATCCACTTCCTACAGTTCCATTTTCCGAGATGGGACTTCTGGCAGCATTACCAAACAACTTCGGGGCTAAAAAAGAATGGCCATGGGGTATTGAAACTAGTCCCAAAATTTATGATAAAAAGAAAAAATGGCCTAAAATTTCAATTATTACACCTTCGTACAATCAGGGTAAATATATAGAAGAAACTATAAGGGCCGTATTGCTTCAAAACTATCCAAACCTGGAATATATTGTTATAGATGGTGGAAGTACGGATGGCACACTTGATGTATTGAAAAAATATTCAAAGTGGATTAGCTACTGGCATAGTAAACCAGATAAGGGTCAGGGGCATGCAATTAATTTAGGATTTAGTTTGTCATCGGGTGAATATCAAGGTTGGATAAATAGTGATGATTATTATTCAAATGGTTCTCTTTTCAGGTTGGGGATGGAAATTTTAAAATCAAAAAAAGATTTTTATTATGGGGATGCTCTAGAGATAAATGAAGATGGGAGTTTGAGGAACTATTGGAAAGCCAATTTAGTCTTAGATAAGTATTACGCATTTGGAGGTTTAATTGCATCTCATTCTGCATTTTGGAAAAGAGAAATACATCAGCCTATATGGGAATTGATGAATTGCAATGTGGATGGGGAACTATGGGGAAGACTTTTGACTGGCAAAAAAAAGAAACATATAAAATTCCCGATTGGTGTATGTCGACACCAGCCAGACGCAAAAAGCATAAGTGAATCTTGGAAGCAGAAATGGGCTGAAGATGATAGAAATATACATGCTAAGTATGGAAAGCCCAAGAAAAGTGTTTATCTGAATTATGAATTTTATTATTTACAGAGAATCTACAAATTATTAAGGTAGTGAATAGCATTGCGATTCTTATACCCTGCTATAACGCTGCGGAATATTTGTCAGATTTGTTTGAAGGAATCAATGCCCAAACAATACCTTTTGATGAAATCATTTGCTACGATGATTGCAGTACTGACAATACAATTGAGGTTGCGCTCAGGCTGGGTGCTAAGGTTATCAAAGGGTATGAAAATAAGGGACCTTCATTTGGCAGAAATCGACTGATTGAGGCAACAAAATCTGATTGGATTCACTTTCATGATGCAGATGATTTGATAGACCCTTCATTTGTAGAAGTATTTCAAAAATACATTATTGATCAAAATACCCAGTTTCTCTGTAACGCCGCTGTTCTTTATAGATTAAATAGAAGTATTAATGTAGGAAACATTGTGTATGACTCCCTAAATGAAGCGGATGACCAACTAGAATATTTCTTGAATAATGTAGGTTTTGCAAGCATGGGGCTTTATTCTAAAAAAGCCTTAGAGTCAATAGGAGGTTTTCGGGAAGATATAAAAGCAAATGAAGACCCGGATTTACATGTGAGGCTGGTTAAAAATGGGTTTACTGTTAAAGCTGTAAATAAGTATTTAGTTACAAAACTAGAGCATGACACGTCTTACTCACACCAAAATTGGATGCTTTGTGTAGAAGAGAAGTTAAAGTGTTATGAAATGTACCTAACTACTTTTGAAAAGAAATACTTTAAAACCATTGGGAAACATCTTGCTGTTTCTGGGGCGTATTTTTATACTCATCAAAATATTAAAGCCGGTACTAAAACACTTGAACTGGTAAAGAAAGCTGGAGTCAAGTCGATAGATACATCCGCATTTTCTTTTCTTTTCACAAGAATATTTGGTGTAAAAGCTTACTACAGGTTCTTACAGTTCAGAAATAGGAACCTCTAGAAATATATGTCAATCTCAGAAACCGGTTCTCTAGATGCTCCACTTGTCTCAGTTATAATTCCTGTTTATAATGCAGAAGCATACATAGCAGGAAGTATACAAAATGTATTAAATCAGACCTATCCTAACATTGAGATAATCGTAGTTAATGATGGAAGTACCGATCAAAGTCTAACTGTTGCAAAATCTTTTGAGAGCAATCAGGTAAAGGTATTTTCTCAAACAAACAAAGGTGCTAGTGCTGCACGTAATTATGGATTAAAAGAGGCCAAAGGAGTTTTTATTCAGTTTTTGGATGCAGATGATTTATTAAGTACTAATAAGATTGAGGAGCAGGTGAAATTATTAATAAACAATCCTCAAAAACTGGCAATTTGTTGTTCTGTACATTTTTTAGAAGGGGAGGATTTTTTAAAAAAAGAACTTGGGCATTGTTGGTTTCAAGAAGAATCTGATGACCCAATAGATTTTTTGATAAAGCTCTACGGTGGAAATGCTATAAATGAAAGGTATGGGGGCATGATTCAACCTAATGCCTGGTTAGCTCCAATGGAAATTATCAGAGAGGCAGGTTTTTGGAATGAAGAAATAACCGTGGATGATGATGGGGAATTTTTTTGTAGGGTGCTATTGGCAAGTAAGGGAACTCGGTACGCATACAATGCGGTAAATTATTACAGGATGCATGCCAGCGGAACAAACCTTAGTGCACAGAGAAGCAAAAAAGCAATGCTCAGCATTTTTCTGAGTACCCAATTAAAAGAAAAAAGCCTTCTGGCAGCTACTACTAATGCGCTTGCCAAGACAGCAATAGCAAGACTATATCTGGATATTGCGGTAAGTTGTTACCCTTCCTTTTACGATTTATCAAAAAAGGCAGAAAGGAAGGTAGCCGAGTTGGGCGGATGCAGTAGTCAATACTATTTGCACACGCCAATTTATAAAATTCTTACCCCTCTTTTTGGATGGAAAATATCTGCATTAGTGGCTCATTATAAAAATAAACTGAAAGCGTCTAAATTTCTTTCCAGATAAGTATGGGTTTATTCAAAACAATAAAGAATAGTTTAGCATTCAGGTCTGCAAATTTTTATCGGGTTCTTCTGAGTATCATGCCAATTTTACCAAAACGCAAGAAAGAGAAAGATGAAAACATCCTTGTATTTCTTACAGGGAATAAACAAGTACCTATGCTAAGGGAAAGTTTATATAGCTTTTACGCATCAAACAGTAAACTACCAAGCATCAAGATCTTTACGGATGGTACAATAAGCAAAGAAAAACTGACTCAACTTTTTAAATGGTATCCCAACTCGTTACAAATCATTGAAAAAGAAGATTGCATCAGTTATCACCGCACCAAAAGAAGAGATAGCCTTGTACGGTTTGCAGAAATAAATCCGATGGGGTTAAAACTAGCAGCCATCGTACAAGTAGCGGACAACTCTCCTTGCTTTTATTGCGATACGGACATTTTAGCCTTCAACAGCTTGGAAAAATTAATTACAAAGACTTCGTTGTGCATCGCAAAAGATTACTTATGTATGTCTCGGGATTATCAAGCGGCTTATGACGAACACATTCAGAAGAAATATTTTCCCAATTTGAATCAAAGCCCATTTTATTGTGCAGGGTTCCTTTCTCTGAGCGGGAATATCCTGCAGTTGCCAATGATGGACGCTATTCTGGAAGATTGCTGCAAGCAATCCAACCACTTTACAGAGCAAACTATTTTTGCAGGGTTAAATAGAACCTATTTTAATCAACATTGGGATGATGAACTAATTACAATATATCAGGATGATCAACAGAGTCTGGCACCCACTTACCTAAAGAAAGAATGGGTAGCAAGACATTATGTGGGCGCCTTTCGTCACCTTTTCTGGAGGGATGCTTTTTTTTTACGAATAGGATACAGATCTAAGCAATTACAGAATTGAGGTTGTGACAGATTTGATATTGTTAGATTGGCTAACGGTTAAAATATTCATTCGGAAAAAGTAAATCTTTATCTTACAATACCTGAAAAATATGTTAAAAAGAGCTGTAAAAAAAATAATCAGAACCCTATTGCCAGATTCACCCAAAGAAAAAATTACGATTAAGTGGGATGGAAAGCAATTGAAGGTTATCTCTAGCAATGGATTTCAGACTAGAAATGAGTCAACCATTACCATGTTTCTTCAGGCATTCAGTGAGATAAAGTCAGCGTATTTAAATAAAAAATTCAAATTAGTAATACACACAGGAAATTTTCCTGTTAACAAAGGAGAGTTTAGTTATTGTACAGAAAGAGAAGCTAATTTAGATGATTGTATCCCCGACTTTTCATTTGTACATTGGAAAGAGGTAGGCATCAATTCATACATTGGCACATCTAACGATTTGTTAGAAGAATCAATTTCGAGAACAGCTCCTATTACCGAGAAACTTTTTTGGGCAGGGAATATAAAAACACATCCTTCACGGGAAGTGTTCTTTAAAAAGTTTTCTGGTAACAAATACTTCGAAATTTATAATATTGACCCTTGGTCAAATGATTATGTTGAAAAACGATTTACCCTTGCCGATCATCTTGATTATAAATATTTAATAGATCTACAAGGAAGAGGGTATTCAGCGAGAATAAAGTATTTGCTTTTTATGAAAAGGCTTTTGTTTATTCAAGAGCGTAAATGGAAGTCTTATTATCATTATCAATTAATACCAAATTATCATTTTATACCGATAAAGGAAGACTTCTCAGATTTAATTGAAAAAATTGAGTGGGCTAATTCTAATCCAATAGAGGTAAACCAGATAATAGAGAATGCAACTCAATTTGCAATACACAATTTGAACTATGACTCTGTTGTAGGTGTGTTTAAATCAAAAATGATCAATCACTTAGGAAAGGAGAGTCGAAAGTAGTATTTAAAGGCCCTTTCCTCTATCATGGGAATTAGTAACAAAAAATAATAAATTTATTTATGGTAGATTATCTTATTGTAGGCTCTGGTTTATTTGGGGCTGTCTTTGCTAGGGAAATGACTAATAACGGATACAAATGCCAAGTAATTGACAAAAGAAATCATATTGGAGGCAACGTATTTACTGAAAATGTTTCTGGTATAAACGTACATAAGTATGGGGCCCATATTTTTCATACCAATGATAAAGAAATTTGGGATTATGTAAATTCCTTTGTAGAATTTAATAGATTCACACTAAGTCCGATTGCTTATTTTGAAGGAAAATTGTATAATCTCCCTTTCAATATGAATACTTTTTATCAGATGTGGGGGGTAACAAAGCCTGAACAAGCAAAAGAGATTATTCAAAGTCAAGTTATAAATGCGGGTATAGTATCACCTGGTAACCTTGAAGAGCAAGCTATTAGTATGGTGGGTACTGATATTTATTTTAAACTGATAAAAGGATATACTGAAAAGCAATGGGGAAGAGACTGTAGAGATTTACCAACTTTTATCATTAAGAGGTTACCAATCAGGTTTACGTTCGACAATAATTACTTCAATGATAAATACCAAGGAATTCCAATTGGAGGATATACACAGCTTATTGAAAAACTATTGGAAGGGATTGAAGTGAAACTGTCGGTAGACTTTTTTAGTGACAGAGCCTTTTTTGAATCAAGTGCCAGACAAGTGGTTTTTTCTGGTAAGCTAGACGAATTTTTTGGTTACGATGCGGGCTATCTTGAATATAGAAGTTTAAGGTTTGAAACAGAAGAGCTGGGTGTACAGAACTTTCAAGGTAATGCCGTAGTCAATTACACCGAAAAGGAGATACCCTACACAAGAATCCTGGAACACAAGCATTTTGAATTTGGAACACAACCCACCACAATAATTACCAGGGAATACTCACAAGAGTGGAACAAGGGTAATGAGCCCTACTACCCAATAAATGATGTGAAGAACGAAAAGTTAGCCTCTCTATACAAGGAGAGGGCCGAAAATTTGCCAAATGTCATTTTTGGAGGAAGACTAGCTGAGTATAGGTATTATGACATGCATCAAATTGTGGCTTCTGCAAAGAAAAAAGCCAAAGATGAGTTGGTTAAATTTAAAGCATAAATTTCATTAAGGTCTAAAATAAAAAAGATGGCTCCCCTGTTTTCTGTAATGATACCCACTTATAACTGTGCAAATTATCTCGAAAAAACGTTGGAAAGCGTGTTGTCCCAAGACATGGGGGAGGAAATGATGCAAATAGAGGTCATAGATGATTGTTCAACAAAGGATAATCCCGAGGAAGTTGTTGAAAGGCTAGGTAAGGGAAGGGTTCAGTTTTTCAGACATCCTAAAAACGTAGGTGCAATCAAAAACTTTAATGAGTGCATTAAAAGGTCAAAAGGCAAATTAGTTCACATTCTTCATGGGGATGATTTTGTACTTGATGGGTTTTATAAAGAATATGCGGCATGTGCCGAAAAGCATCCGGATGCCTTTCTTATTTATTGCGATACAATGGGTGTAAATGAATCGGGTGCTTTTATGTACGATATGGGCTTACAATCAACACATGTGGGTGTTACAAAAGATGTAAGTGAAATTATGTACAATAACCGGATCTGTTTTCCATGTGTCGTCATCAGAAAAGAGGCTTTTGACCAGTTGGGAGGATTCAATGAAGTTTTATCTCATTGTGCCGACTGGGAAATGTGGGTTAGGGTAATCAGTAAATTGGGTGGCATACAGATTCAAAAACAATTATGTTGTTACAGGGACTTTGATAATAGCCATAGTGCCACTGTAAAAAGATCTGCTGTAAATGTGAAAGAATACGAAAAGACCTTTGAAATTTTTGCTTCTTACAATATTGGGCTTGATGAAAAGCTAGTTTTGAAGCGGTTGAAACATGTCTCTCTTTTTCAATATTACAATTTCAAAGAAAAAGGTGATCTGGAGGCTGCAAAAAACAATCTGGACTATTATCTAAGCAAAGCCTCTGTTTTTGAGAAGGCTAAAATTCTAATCAAAGACAAGATTATTCTACCCGGCAAGAAGGTTAGCAAGTAGACCGATAAACTTATTAATGGATTATCCAATAAACGTATAAACTTTTTTAGGACAAGGCTCCAATTGGATAAATCATTTTTGAAATATTATCTTCTTCAAAACTCGTTAACCGTCATATCGAGGAACGAGATATCTCATTGAAAATTTTAAATAGCCGCCGTGATATGTCTCTAAGGTCGATTTGACGACAACCAATTTTGGTTATATTTTTTTATCCCTCGCAGTAATGATGCTCACTGTTTTTTGGGTCGTTTAAATTAACATATATAGCATCATTCACATTTATTTTAGGCTTGCCTGATGAACCGTTCGCAAAGACGCTCATTTTAAATATGATATCTACTGTAAATAAATTAAAAATTGCTTTTGTCTCTTATGAGTATCCGCCCGATACTGCTTTTGGGGGCATCGGAACTTATGTATATCAGGTAAGTAAACTTCTAGCTTCAAGGGGGCATACGGTAGAAGTATTCACAGCCTCCCATAACCGGACTATTACTGAGTCTATTGATGGCTTGGTTGTAAATAGGGTACTGTGTACAGACAGAGAAATTTTTAGAGATGTAATTGTAGCAACATTTGCCGCAAGAAATGAACTAGGGGCTTTTGATGTGCTGGAATCTCCGGAATACTATGCAGACGGGCTTTGCATAAAGGAACAGTTTCCAAATTTACCACTGGTTGTAAAACTGCACACGCCCTCTTATTTGATAAAGCAATTAAATTATACCTATCTGCCTTTTGCTGATAAAGCAAAATTCATGTTCAGCGGGCTGATTAAGAAAAGGAAATGGCTACAACCTTTTTGGAAGTATAACAATATTGAGGCAGATGTTGAATATAAAATAGCCCATCTTGCCAATCAGATTCACACCCCTTCTGTTAGTTTGGGAGATATCGTATCATCAATCTGGAGAATACCTAGGCATGAAATTGCAAATGTTCCCAATCCATATAGTGTAAATGAAAATTTGTTAAAACTGAAAATTATAGAAGCTCAAGGGCCTGTTTCGGTTACGTTAATTGGTAGGCTAGAAGTACGGAAAGGGATTGTGGAGTTATGCAAAGCGATACCTGTTGTTTTGAAAGAATACCCTGAAGTGGTGTTTAAATTTATTGGGCACAGTGGACATCCACCAAATAAAAGAATATCCTCTAAGGCATTCATTGAGAAAAAATTAACGAAGTTTAAGAGCAGCATTCAGTTCAAACAATTTGCTTTGGCCGAAATGCCTTTGGCTTATCAAGAAACAGATATCTGCATTTTTCCAAGCCTGTGGGAAAATTTTCCCAATGTGTGTCTGGAAGCAATGAGTGCAGGAAAAGCAGTAGTGGCGAGTAGGGAAGGCGGTATGAAGGATATGCTGGAAAACCCCGAAGCGGGGGTCTTGATTGATCCATTGAATCACCTGGAGATTGCCAATGCTATTATAGCGTTGATAAAAGACAAAGAAAAGAGAGTCAGATTGGGGGAAGTGGCTAGAGAATCGGTTTTGGCAAAGTATAACACAGCAGTTATTGGCGAGTTGATGGAAAGTTGGTACTTGAAATTAAAACATTAGATGATGGAGAAAATACCAAGTGGTGTGTCTGTAATCATTTGTTGCTATAACAGCGAAAAAAGAATTGAAGCCACACTCAAACACATTTCCGAACAAGTGGGGATAGAGGCGATTGATTGCGAACTGATATTGGTTGATAATAACTGTAAGGATAACACTGTAAAAGTGGCGACTGATTTTTGGGAGCAATCAAATCAATCAACTATCAAATTAACTATTGTTAGCCAACCTATCGCTGGGTTGAGTGCAGCAAGAGAAAAAGGAATTGAAGTAGCTAAATATGCCTACCTTCTGTTTTGTGATGATGATAATTGGCTTTGTAGCAACTTTATAAAAACTGCTTTTGATATTATTTCATCAGATGAAAAGATTGGAGTTCTGGGTGGATTGGGTTTTCCTGAATGCGAGATAGCCCCGCCTGAATGGTTCTCCGAATTCTCCTATAATTACGCTATAGGTGTTCAAAATGATACCAACGGCAAAGTCGATAATAATTCTCCCTTTGTTTATGGAGCTGGGTCAGTTTACCGAAAAGAGGCATTGATACAATTACTACAACAAGACTTTGCACCACTTGCAAGTGATAGAAAGGGAAGCAAGCTTTCATCGGGTGGCGATGTAGAGTTGTGTCTTGCAATTAATAAAATTGGTTATGAGATCTGGTATAATGACGGCTTGAAATTTCAACACTTTATTCCTAAAGAACGGTTGACAACCGAATATCTTAAAAGGCTTCAATACAGTTTGGGATATACAGGAGCTTATCATTTGCCCTACAAATGGGTTTTTTCGAAGGTTGACATCCCTACTTACAAAAAAACATGGTGGTGGTTCTTTTTGGGGGTTGCTGTATATATATTTCGTTATGAATTGCCTCGTTTCTTTAAAGGGATGGTCACTGGTAATTATTTCAAACAAAAAATAAAGCTCATCAATCAGTTTGGATTGTTGGTTGGTATATTCGAATGTAGACACTTGATACCTGCCAATTATCAAAAACTGATGAATGCAAAATGGATAAAAAAATAGATAGATAGATGAAGTCAGTTCTTACACTAGCAGTTGGTAAGCAGTTGTACATAGATATGGCTGTGGCACTGGCTCGCTCATTTTATCTATGGAACAAGGAGACTGATATTGATTTTTACATTGCCACAGACAACAAACAACTGATTGCAGCAGATGTATTGGAATGGACAAAAGTAATTGAACTGAGACCCGGAGAACTAGGTGAAGGCTTTTCCCCGAAGTTACATCTGGATAAGATTGCACCCACCGAAAAAACCTTATTTATTGATAGCGATTGCTTGATTGTAAGCTCATTGTTACCATTGTTTGAAAAGATGGAGGGCAAAGCTGTATCGGTAGTAGGTACTTATATCAATGAGGGAGAATGGTTTGGTGATGTAAAAAGTGTTTGCCAGAAAGTGGGTGTAAATAAAATTCCTAAATTTAATGGGGGGCTTTATTATCTGGAGAAAAGCGAAATAGCAACCAAAGTTTACCAGAAAGCAAGAGAAATGGAACCTCAATACGACGCCATTGGATTGGCAAGATTGCGCAATAAGCCCAATGATGAGTTATTGATGGCCTTGGCGATGGCTGTATATAAACAAACGCCTCTGGAGGATACAGGAAATTATATGAACGATCCTCTTGCTTGTCCAGGTAAAATGAAATTGGATGTTTTTAAAGGATTTAGTCAGTTAGAAAATCCCTCTTTTCCTCATCCTGAGCACCAACCTTGGAATCCAAACCATATTGTGAACCCGATAGTGGTACATTTTCTGGGTTATTATACCAACAAATATCCTTACACAACAGAAGCACTGAAATTGAAATTAGTATTTGAAAAAAAATATAGTGTTGCTTTTGCATCACTCATCGCTGCACTGAAAATAACCATTCCTTTTTTGGTAGCAGATTCATTAAAAAATACATTCCGTCCTATTTATCATACCTTCTTTGGTTACAGAAAAATAAAAATATCTGAAAGAGTATAACCCTATGAAACTGATTTCTATTATTATTCCAACCTACAATCGCTTATGGTCTTTGCCTGAGGCAATTGACTCTTGCAGAAGTAGTAATGGAATGACAGAAATAATAGTAGTCGATGATGGTAGTACAGATGGTACTTGGGAATGGCTGCAAACTCAATCAGATATTATAAAAATAAAACAAAACAATCAAGGTAAATGCTGGGCAGCAAACAAAGGATTTGAAACGGCTACAGGAAAGTATATCAAATTTCTGGACTCTGATGATAAAATAGACCTAATTGCTACAGAAGAACAACTTCAGCTTGCAGAAGCCCAACAGGCAGACCTAGTGGTAAGTGGATATCAAGTTTTTGAAGACAACCAAATTTTAAGAGCTCAAAAATGGATTTATTGCGATGATTTCATAGCTCAGCAATTGGGTGAATGTGACAGTTCACATTATTCTTCCTACCTTTTTAGAAAAGATTTCATTGCTGACATACCCCATAGACCAGACTTTGCTTACAGAGATGACCGGCTTTTTGTAATTGAAGCTGCTCTAAAAAATCCTGTGGTAGCGGTACACGATGGCTATGCCTTACTGCATAGGAAGCATGAAAATGAAAGACTGCAATTCCCTGATGGACTTAAACAATCCGTTCAAAATTTTCAACACCTTGAAATTTATAAACGTGCTTTTAGGGTATTAAAGGCTGAAAATAAGTTAACTAAAAGAAGAATTGTTGCAGGGTGTAACATTTTATGGCCACTAGCTCATTGGATAGCAAAAACACATTTGAAAGAGGCAATTGAAGTTTATAATTGGATAAAAGAAATAAACCCCGATTTTGTAATTCCCGAAAAAGGGGCTATTGGTCTTCTCTACAGCAAAGTAGGCTTTGGAACAACAGAGAAAATACTAACAATCAGGCGAAAATTGAAGTTCGGATTATGGAATTAACCCTTTTTATGGCAATTCCAATGTAAAACAACCGAGTTTATATTTAAAAGGTAGTCACCTAAATGATAAAGGTGGTCACCTTTATCATTTAGGTGACCATAGATAGACATAAGATTTAGTATTCCAATGATTCAAAATACATTTCCATTACCTTAAGAGAGTAAAATAGTTTTTTATACACTGATGAATATTTACCTATCCTTTCTTCAATCTAAAATAAATCATTCAATTCCCGCTTATTCCTTTTGGGAGTATTACATAAAAAATGGGATTGTTGAAGGTGGCGATGAGTGGCAAGAAGGAGAAGTAGATTGGGCAGAAGGGTTATTGTACACTTTAGATAAAACAAAGCTGGCACAATGGAAGACGGAAACTTGGGAGAAAACAGTTAAAGACATTCAGTTAAAACACAATAAAAAGCCCATTTCATGTTTCTTGAGTTACCTATATCCACACCAGGTAGAGGAGCAAGCAATCAGGGAGATTCAAAAAATGGGAATTCCTTGTGTCAATTTTTTCTGTGATAATGTTCGGGAATTTACTAGTGCCCCAAAAGAATTTGCAGTATTTGATTTGAATTGGGTACCAGAATACAAGGCACTTACCCTGTATAAAAAAGCGGGACATCAATATATCCATCTCCCTATGCCCATGTGGGTAGAACCAAAAAATAGAAATCTGCCGACAATAGAAACGAATGGGGTGTCTTTTATCGGTTCTGTAGATGTACAGAGAGTGCTTTTATTTGAGGAAGCGGTGAAAAAAGGTTTGCAAATAAATATTTATGGTAAGGGGTGGAAGGATGAAAGGGTAGAAACAATAATACATGAGAAAAATATTGACAAAAGTGGGGTAAAGCAAACCTTGGTAAACCAAATGGTATTTCTCAAAAGATTTGGTTTGGCAGGATTTTTTAGAAAGATGAGCCAAAGAAATCTTCAGTTCAACCCATCTACCAACCTGGAGAAATCCCTCAAAGGGAAACTAACCTTTGAGGATTATGTGACTATTACCAAAGAAAGTGCCGTTACGTTGGGCGTAAATCGTTATCCCTCCTATCATTACCCACTCAATAGCCCAAATACATACTCTCGACTACGCGATATTGAAGCACCAATGTTGGGTGCTTGTTACCTGACAGAATGGACAGAAGGTATTGATGAATTATATGAGGTGGGGAAAGAGATAGAGGTATACAGCAATGGGGAGGATTTGAAAGAAAAGGCGAATGAGCTGTTGGCTGATAAGCAAAAAAGGATGGCATTGAGGCAAGTTGGACAAGAAAGAGCACTGAAACAGCATTCTATTCACGCATCGTTAAAAAAGGTAAACCTAACATTCAAGTGAGTAATCTTTGTCTATACTTTATAAAATCACCCGAAAAGGATCGTTGGATTAAAGGAGATAAATATCTACGTTCTTTTATAAGAAGGTTATTACGCGGTAAACCAAGACCAGGAGGAGTAGAAAAAGTGTTTATCAATTTATGCAGGGGGTTGGATCAACTCGGAATAGATTATAGAGTAAATGTTCCTTTTTCGCAATTAAAGCCCTCAGACAAAGTTGCCATTTTGGGTGCAGGCAAACATTGTCTGGATGGCTATACTCAACCGAACAAAATAGTTGCAGGCATTGGATTAATGACTCATCCAAGCGAATGGCCAGACCTGTGTAGCCAATACCCGGTAATAAAATATTTACAGCATTCACAATGGGCAGCAGATGTTTACAGGCCCTATTTTGGTGATGCTATTTGTGATATCTGGCCAGTAGGCATAGATACAGATTACTGGTCTCCAAGTGCAAATACCGAGAAAAAAGTAGATGTATTGATTTACAATAAAATAAGATGGAACAAAGAACAGTTGTACCTAGATTTATTGGAACCAATAAAAACTTATCTCATTAGCAAAAAGCTAAGCTTCAAAGAAATAGTCTATGGGAGTTACGCTGAGAAAGAGTTTCACCATTTACTAACCCAATCCAAGTCTATGATTTTCCTTTGTGAACATGAAAGTCAAGGTATTGCTTGTTGTGAAGCTTTAGCTATGGATGTGCCAGTTTTGGCTTGGGATAATGGATATTGTCTTGATCCAAATAGATTTCTTTGGGGAAATGAAACTATACCAGCTACCTCTGTACCAATTTTCAATGAGGATTGCGGTGAAAGGTTTAATGGAATTATCAATTTTGAAAGCAGCGCAAATTTTTTTTTTCAGAAATTAAATGAAAAGAAATACAGTCCCAGAGGATTTATCTTACAAAACATTACGCTAAGGAAATCTGCAGAAACTTTTTTAACCTTCTTTAACTAAACAAACACTTGAAAATTCTTTTACTAATGGATCCGGGTGTTTCCGTTCCCCCAAAACTATATGGAGGGCACGAACGCTTGGTCTATATGTTTGCAGAACAGTATATCCAAATGGGGCATTCTGTTACCATCCTAGCAGGGCCTGATTCCTATTGTTCAGGCAAAACAATCCATTTTGGCAAGAACGGGTTGCCCAAAAGCAAGATTCAATCACTTTGGGAAGTTTTTGTGGCTTGGAAGTACCTCTACTTTAAATATGGAGAATATGATCTGATTCACAATTTTGGAAGATTGATCTACTTAATTCCTATTTTGAATAAGCCGGTTCAGAAAATAATGACTTATGGTAGGGTTGTTACCTCCAGAAATATCGAGAAGATTTGTGCTAAACCCAATAAAAATTTAATTTTTACCGGTTGCAGTAACTATTTGGTTTCTACAGGCAATGTAGCTGGGGTTTGGAAGACAGTGTACAATGCCATTGATTTTAGTATATACACTTTGCAATCATCTGTTGAAGATGATGCACCTCTCATATTTTTGAGCAGACTGGATAAAATCAAGGGATGCCATAATGCCATTGCATTGGCAAAGAAAACGGGCAGAAAACTCATTATAGCAGGTAATATTTCGCATGTAAAGGAGGAGCAGATCTATTTTGAAACGGAGGTAAAACCTCATGTAGATGGTACACAGATACAATATGTTGGGCCACTGAATGATGAGGAAAAAAATGACTATCTCGGTAAATGTGCCGCCCTGCTTATGCTGATAGAATGGGATGAACCATTTGGAATGGTAATGGCGGAAGCAATGGCTTGCGGTACGCCGGTAATTGGATATAAGAGAGGGTCGGTTCCAGAAGTAGTGGAAGAGGGAGTTACTGGTTTTTTAGTTGATACACTTGCAGAAGCCATGGAAGCGTTGGGTAAAGTTTCAAATATTGATCGTTCCAATTGCAGAGAGCGAGCAAAAAGTAGGTTTGATGTAGAGGTGATAGCGAAAGATTATCTGGATTTATTTAAAAATAAGAAACTTTCAAGTGAAATATAAGTATCTGGAATACCTGAGGGCTTGTGCTGCTTTGGCAGTATTTGTTAATCACATCATTGGCAAATTACCTTATTTAGAACAACATAAAGGAGCAGCTCTGCAATCCATCGGAGCGTGGGGAACAGAAGCGGTAATAATCTTTTTTCTCTTATCAGGGGTTGTCATTAATCACACAGTTAAAAAAAATGCTCAAAACACGAGTACTTTTCTAAAAAAAAGAGCAATACGAATTCTTCCAATCTATTACACCTGCATTTTATTGTCTATAGGCATAGATGTTATTACCCATTTTCACTCAAATAATACAAGCAACTACATTGGCACCTTTTTCTTTGTTGCTACTTTACACGGATTACTTACAACACCTCTAGCAACCATAGCTGTTGCATGGAGCCTAAGCTTCGAAGTGTTCTTTTATATTGTTTATTCTCTCACAATTGGAAAAAATCAAGCTAAGTGGTTGCTTGGGTGGATTGTTCTGTCGATGGTAGCTGTTTATTTTTATTATGTACCCATTTCCAGTATTATTGTTTCATATTTTGTATTAATGTTGTCTTTTTCAACTCTTTGGCTTTTTGGTTATTTTATCTATGAGTTTAAACATCTATTCAAAACCAATTTCTCTACTGCAGTTTTTGCCTTTAGCATGATTCCTTTAATCAACAGGTTACAACTTAGTTCCAACTATTATGACATTGTCACATACTTGGCTACCGCAATAGTCTGTGCCCCAATTTTTATTTTTTCCTTAAATTGTGGCAATAAAAGCACCTCATCTCAAAAAGAAATCAATTTAACGCATTGGCATTATCTACCAGTATACCTGATTGCCGCTTATTTATCAATGAGGTATTCAAGGTCTTTATTAATAAGTCGTATTCTTTATTTATCTATTCCTTTGCTGTCACTTATTTTACTAAATAGTAAAGTAGAGGTTTTCATAAAGAAAATCTTACGAAGTGGTGAAAGAGTAATGCTTTTTATAGCTTCAATTAGTTATGCACTTTACCTTATTCATATGCCTATTGTATTTTTATTTGGTAGGCTAATGCCTGATGTAGTGATTCCCAATATTATTTTAATAGTAATTGTGGCAACCTCACTGAGTATTCTTCTTGAACACTATTTTCAAAAGAGAGTAATTCAATTCTTTAAGAAGTCGTGAAAAAAATAGTCCTTATATCCTCAGGACAACCATCAGTAAACCCTCGTTTGGTAAAAGAAGCAAATGCCTTAACCAAGAAGGGATATGATGTTACTGTGATTTATTCCTTTTGGACAAATTGGGCTTGGGAAATGGATCAGCAACTGTTTGCCAATGTATCCTGGAAGCCAATATTGGCAGGTGGATCCCCCTATCAAAACAAGCTGATTTATTTTTGGACCAAGCTTAGGTTCAAACTCGTTACCCTAATAGCTAACAAACTGACGTTTAATTTTGGAATAGCAGAAATGGCAAAGGGACGTGCTTCGGTTGAGTTGCTGCAAAAAGCAAAATCAATTAAAGCACACTTTTATATCGCTCATAATCTCGCTGCTTTGCCAGTAGCTGTAAAAGCTGCAAAATACCACAAGGCAAAATGTGGATTTGATGCTGAAGATTTTCATAGGCAAGAAGTTGCTGATTCACCTGTAGATTTTACCTATAGAATTGCCTCTTTTCTAGAAGATAAGTATTTGTCGCAATGTGCCTATACAACTGCCGCTAGTCCATTGATAGCAGAAGCTTATCAGCATTTATATACACAGTTGAATCCAATAATTATTAATAATTTATTTGAAGAGAAATATATACAGAACCCGAAGGAAAGGGTTGATGGCAAGTTGAAACTTTTTTGGTTCTCTCAAACAATTGGTCAGAACAGAGGATTAGAAGATGTAGTTGAAGCGTTGAATATACTTGACAACGAAGCTATCGAATTGCACTTATTGGGGAATAGTAGTGAAGAAAGCAAAGATTATTTTTATAATTTGTTGGCAAAAAGGAGAAAACAATTGTATTTCTACAAACCTATTCTTCCCGAAGAAATCTTTAGGTTCTCCGCACAGTTTGATATTGGACTTGCCTTAGAACTGCGAAGTCCATCAAACAGAAATATTTGTTTGACCAACAAAATTTTTTCCTACCTCACTTCAGGGTTGGCAATAATTGCCTCTGATACAGCAGCCCAAAAAGCGTTTGTTGAGGAAAACAAGGGTGTCGGCTTCGTTTACAAGATTGGAAATACGGAAGAATTAGCGTCTCAGATAGCGTATCTTTTTAATAATAGAGTGGCTTTAAGGGAATGCAAAACTAAAGCAGCTCAATTGGCAATAGACAAGTATAACTGGGAAATGGAGTCCACTAAATTTTTAACCATAATTTCAAATAAGTTGGGTTGAAAACGCACAAAGAAAGATTTGAGATATTAGATGGGTTAAGAGGATTAGCTGCGTTATATGTAGTATTTCACCATGCCAGACTTGTATGTTGGGAAAGTTATTACACAGGATACTTAAAGCATCCAGATTTGTATAATCATTTCGACAAGGCATGTTTGTATTTCTTTTCCATTTTCAAGTACGGTTCAGAAGCTGTTACCTTATTTTTTGTATTATCTGGCTTGGTTATTCATTACAAACAAGCACACTCAATACAGGGTTCCGACAATTTTAAGTTTAACTTGGCGGGGTATATAAAAAACAGGGTCAGAAGAATCTTTCCGCCTCTGATTTTTTGTATGCTGTTGATGGTCATTTTGGCATTAACATCAATGTTCTTTTTTCGACTGCCTTACCCTGACAATCTTTCTGTTAAAACAATAGTCGCAAACCTCACTTTCATTACTACTCCCTTTTTCTATGTTGCAGGAAATAATTTTCCGTTGTGGTCTTTAAGGGTAGAATGGTGGATTTATATGGTATATCCTCTATTATTACTGATAAATAGAAAAAAGATTTATTTGGGCTATATCCTGGTTCTAGCAGCTTCGCTCATTTTATATTATCTAAATTTTAACCGGCAATATTTCTGGATAGAAACCTTTTTGTATTTGCCTACCTGGTGTATTGGTGCTTACATTGCTGATGTATTGTCAGAGAGGATTAAGTTCTTTAAATTACTCAATATCCTGCTCATTTTGTTGCCCATTAGCTTAATCCTGCAAGGAAAATACAATGATTATATCAGCGATTTTGGTTTTGGTATAGGTCTATTGCCTGTATTTATATTCTTATTATCAGACAATAAGTCTCTTATTAAGAATGCAATAAATAGCCTAATTGGACGTTTCCGATTTTTTAGCGGATTTTCTTACACCCTTTATATCATACATTTTCCAATTCAGGCCTTTTTGACAAGCATCTATCTGAGATATTACAATCAATTGCCACATAGTTTTTACTTGGCATTCTTAGGCGTGTTCGCAAGTGTTTTGGTGGCTTATCTAAGTCATTTTTATACTGAAAAAAAGTTTATTGTTAGAAGAAATTAGGCTGCTGCATTTCAAAAATGTGCCAAATGAAAGGTGGTTTATCAACCATTTTCAGTATTCATAACGTTTTTTTTATGTCAAAGAGGGTTTTTCTACTGCGAGATGGCGAAAGGACAATGCAAGATTCAATAATTCCATTGTTAGGTGCAATAATTCCATTGTCAGACCCGATAATGTTACTGCAAGATGCAATAATGCTATTGTCAGACGCAATAATGTCAATGTAAGATGCAATAAAGCGATTGTAAGATTCAATAATTCTAGAGTAGCAGGCAATAATTTCCAAGTAGTACATTTTAAAAAAACTATCAGGTTAATCTTTGTATTTAATCACAAACAAAATCTGGTTAAGCACGTATTTGCAATTGTGAGAAGAGAATAAAATAAATAGTGCTACGAAAAACAGAAGCAAAATAAGAAGCGGAATCCATTTTTAAGATCAATATTGAAGAAATTGCTCATCATATCACCCCACTTCCCGCCCATTAATGCAGCCGACATGCACCGGGTAAGACAAAGCGTATGGTATTTTGAAGACTTTGGTTGGAAACCAACAGTAGTTTCGGTGGATGAAAAGTATGTAGAAGGCGTAGAAGAACCATTGTTGTTGAATTCTTTGCCCAACGGATTAGAGGTAATTAAGGTCAGGGCGCTTTCTAGCAAGTGGACAAGAAAAGTAGGCTTAGGTGCTTTGGCATTGCGATCTTTATACTTTTATTTTAAAAAGGTAAATGCGCTTTTAAAAAGAGATTCTTTTCAGTTGATTTACTTTTCTACTACACAGTTTCCCGTGTTGATATTGGGTAGATATTGGAAGTGGCGTTTCAAAATTCCGTATTTAATAGATATGCAAGATCCTTGGCATTCAACTTATTATCAGGACAAACCAAAAAATGAAAGACCACCTAAGTATTGGTTTTCCTACAACCTTAATAAATACCTTGAGCCAGTTGCAATGAGGGGTTGTGATGGGTTGATAAGTGTTTCAGAAGCGTACATAACAGAACTTAGAAATCGATATGTAAATTTGATGGATAAGCCAACCAGCGTAATCACATTTGGGGCATTTACGAACGATTTGGAGATTGCAAAAGAGATAAGGTCTGCCATTACTATAAACGATAGGACTCATAAAAATATAGTTTATGTAGGCCGAGGTGGATTTGATATGCAACCAGCCCTTTCTTTAGTTTTTTCTGCTTTTAAAACAGGACTTAAAGAACAGCCAGAATTGTACAATCAGTTTCGATTTGTATTTATTGGTACCAGCTATGCGCCAAAAGGACAAGGGAATAAAACTATAGTCCCTGTTGCTGAAAAAGAAGGAATTGGAAGCTATGTAACAGAATACACGGATAGGGTACCCTATTTTGAAGGATTATCACTGTTGTTAAAAGCCGACTTGTTGTTTATTCCGGGTTCTGACGATCCTGCCTATACTGCTTCTAAACTCTATCCTTATATATTGGCAAAGAAGCCGCTGATGGGTGTTTTTCATCCCTCTAGTAGCGCAAAAAATATTCTGGAGGAAACAGGTGCGGGAAAGGTTTGTACGCTTGAGGATAGCACTCAGGCTGTTTATAAAACGCTGGATAACCTATTGAAATCAATTCAAGCAAATACCTTTAGTATTGATACCGACTGGAGCATATTTGAAAAGTATAGTGCCAAGGAAATGACAAAGAGACAAGTTGAATTATTTAATATGGTTGTAAATTAATGGTCAAGAGGGTAGCAATAGTTACTTCGCATCCCATTCAGTATTATGCGCCCCTGTTTAAGCTCCTTGCCCAAGGGATTGAGCTGAAAGTATTTTATACCTGGGGCAAAGATTCGGTGGAAAAGTACGATCCAGGGTTTGGTAAAAAAGTCCAGTGGGATGTTCCATTATTAGAAGGATATGACTATCAATATTTAGAAAATACTTCAACAGTACCAGGTAGTCATCACTTTAAAGGCATCAGGAATCCTACAATAATAAAAGAACTACTAGATTATAACCCGGCTGCCATTTTGGTTATTGGTTGGGGATATCGTAGTCATTTGAAAGTGTTGAGGTATTTTAAAGGAAAAATTCCTCTTTACTTCAGGGGAGATTCTACCTTACTGGATAATTATGCGAGTGGTTTTGCAGGAAAAGCCAAAAACTTTTTAAGGCGAATCTTTTTAATTTGGGTGTATAGTCATGTTGATAAAGCTTTTTATGTTGGAAAGGAATCAAAAGCTTATTTTAAATGGGCTTTATTGAAGGAATCTCAGTTAGTTTTTTCACCACATTCTATTGACAATACCCGATATGCAATTGATTTTAGTGATAAAGTAGATGAACTCATAAAATCCCTTTCTCTTTCTAATTTGGATAGAATCATACTATTCGCAGGAAAGTTTGAAAGTAAAAAGAATCCGCTATTACTTTTAAATGCTTTTGTAGATGCAGTTACTGAGAAAATACATCTAGTTTTTGTGGGGAACGGAGAGGAAGAGCAAAGATTGAAGGAAACAGCAAGAAATTCAGGTAAGAGTGAGTTCATCCATTTTGTTGGGTTTCAAAATCAATCAATGATGCCAATATGGTATCAATTTGCAGATGTATTTTGTTTGCCATCTAAGGGCCCAGGAGAAACATGGGGCTTGGCTGTAAATGAAGCGATGGCAAGCGGTAAAGTCATAATTGTTAGTAATAAAGTTGGATGTGGAAAGGATTTGGTGATTGATAATGTAAATGGGTGGATATTTGAAAGCAATAATCACAAAAATCTAGTGGAGATAATAAAAAAAATTCCTGATAAAGATGCTTTATTGGAGATGGGAAATGAAAGTAGAAAAATTATTAAAGATTGGGGACTAGATCATACAGCCAATTGTATGTTGAAAGAATGGAGGAACATTTAGTATGAATAATGGTGTAAAATATGTAACCTTGTTTTTACCTCTGGCACTTGCGTTCTTCTTGCAAGTCGATCCGATACTGTCTTACTTGACAGCTTGGTTGGGTAGCTTTTTCTTGTTTTATCTTTCACTGACTGGCTTTATAGCACCACTCCCGAGTGATTTGCCTATCATGCAACAATTAATGCGTCCAATATTTATCATACAAATCATATTTTGTGGGTTTAATTTTTGCTCCTCTATCTTTTACTTTCTAGATTCTTTGGGAATGAGGGACTTTGTCTGGACAAAGAATTATTATGTAGACATGGTAAAGGTCGATCAGATTGCAGGGGCGCAACGATACTACCTGTTAGGGCACATTTTTCTACTGATAGGAATGTATAGCCGGTCTATCAGTTTGGTAAAACAACAGTATAAAGTAAGGGAAGACCTCGATTGGAGTGTCTTTTTATTATGGTTTACCGTTTTGGTTTTTATAGGGTCTTTTGCAATCAGATTTATTCCAGGGATGTCTCAATTGGTAGAACAGTTGAATAACCTGTTCTTTTTAAGTGGTACTTATGCCTTCTGTTACGCCATTATAAAGAAAGATAGAAGCTTAATCATTTTTGCTGGTACTTTTTACTTCTACAGCTTTTTCTCTACCTTGATATCTGGCTTTAAAGAACCAGTAATAGTAAGTATTCTCTTGTTTTGTATATTTATGTATCCTTTTTACCGAAAGGCAATATTAATTGCAGGGTTGCCGCTCATTTATTTCTGTTTTTTTATTGTGCCCATTTATGTGAATACATTCAGGGGGTTGGTAAGTGATGCGGACATAAAAAGTGTTACGGAGATTCGCAATGAGGCATTAAACAAAGCATTGGAAAGCAAGGAGAGTAACTGGGATTTTTTAACTGGTAGACTATCGGAAATAAGCATGTTTACCACCTACATAGACGCCGTGCCTAAACGTATCCCGTATTATGGAACCAAGATTGTAGAACAGGCACTGATTGTATTGGTTCCTAGAGTAGCTTGGAAAGATAAACCAATAACGGAGCAATTAGTGATGCAAAGGGTATATGATACAGGAGTGGTGAATAACTTGGCAAATGTATCTGCCAAGCCCATGTACATTGTGGATGGTTACTTGAGTGGCGGGATTTTTGGGATAATGCTAAGTCTTTTTTTGTATGGCTATGCGCTACAATGGTTTTGTGGTATAGCAGAAAGTTGGTTTGGTGGCTACTTTTTGGGTACGGCAATTGTATTCAATGGACTGTTTCCTATTTTTTGGCGGGGGCTATCATTCGAGTTTATCCTCAATACTGTACTTTATTCCTTTTTAACGATGTATGTAGTCCATAGATTACTCTACACGTATGACTTTTTAGAAAAAATACATGACGATTCTCCAGATAGTGCCATCCTATAAACCTGCCTTTGTTTATGGTGGTCCCATCTACTCTATAAGTGCCTTGTGTGAGGCACAGGCAGCATTGGGGCATACCGTTTCTGTGTTTACGACCAATGCAAATGGAGCTTCTAATCTAGATTTACCTCTTGGAATTGTTCAATCTGTCAATAATATTAATGTCACCTATTTCCCTAGAATAACAGGAGATCATACGCACATATCACCCAAGTTATGGCTTAGACTTTGGAGAGATGCCCACAAATATGATGTGATTCATTTGCATAGTTGGTGGAGTGTTTTGATGATTGGTTGCGCCTGGATATTGAAAATAAAAGGCGTTCGTTTTGTTTTTTCTCCGCGTGGCATGTTTTCTAATTATTCCTTCAATCATAATATAAATCCCATTAAAAAAGGAGTCTTCTGGGGTTTACTGACTAAGCCAGCTCTCAAAAAACAAGTCTTTCATGCAACAGCAATCTCTGAACAAAAGGAAATTGAGCAATTATTTGGGAAGGATGTGAGCGTTTTTACGTTACCTAATCTCTTGCAGTTTCCAAATTTGTTAGTGGAAACTATTCAGACGCATCACCAGAAAGACACTATCAATTTATTATTTATATCTAGGGTTGACAGGAAGAAAGGAATTGAGCTATTGTTGAAAGCGGTTCAGTTATTAAAAGAGCAAGTCCCTGTTTCCTTGACTGTTATTGGTGGCGGTGATTATGATTACGTTGAAGAGTTGAAACAATTAGCTACGTCACTAGCCATCAGTGACTTGATTATATGGAAAGGAGCTGTGGAGTGGAGGGCAAAATTTGACGATATTCTGAATGCTGACCTATTGGTTCTTCCTTCTTACAATGAAAACTTTGCGAACATCATTTTAGAAACACTGTATGCTGGTCGCCCTGTAATTTTGACTAAATATGTTGGATTGCACGACTATGTTAGTGCAAACAATATGGGTTGGGTGATTGATACGAATCCTGAAGAAATTGCTACGGCTGTAAAAGAATATGCTTCCAATAAAACGTTGTGGCAAGATAAGTCGGTTAAGATGCACCAGCAGATATTGAAAGACTTCAATCAAAAAGCTTTAGCAGAGAAATACATTAATCAATATAAAGAAAAACTAAATTTAAACTAGTTGCTTTCTACTCAATTCAGTATTATTATTCTCACTTTTAATGAAGAAATTCATTTGCCTAGACTGCTAAAGTCTGTGCAGCCCCTGAATGCTGCAACTTATATTTTAGATTCTGGCAGTACGGATAAAACTTTGGAGATAGCAGCAAATTTTGGTTGTGAAGTCAAAAACAATCCTTTCATCAATCATCCAAAACAATGGGACGCAGCTTTAAAAAGTTTTGATATAAAAACACCTTGGGTCGTTTGTTTGGATGCCGATCAAGAGGTGACTTCGGAATTGATTGGCTTACTTTCCAATTTTAGAGATGAGGATTTCAAAGATGTGAGTGGTATTTATTTCAATCGGAAAAATATATTCAAGGGTAAATGGCTTCGTCATGGCGGCTATTTTCCTGTTTATCTGCTGAAGATGTTTAGGTATGGAGTTGGTTATTCTGATCTGAATGAAAATATGGATCATCGGTTTATCGTTCCCGGTAAAACTATTATCTGGAAAAATGGATTTATTGTTGAGGAGAACCTGAAGGAGAATGAAATCTCTTTTTGGATCAGCAAACACAATCGTTACAGCGATTTGGTGGCACAAGAAGAGTGGGAAAGGTTGCAACAATTGCGGACTCAAACACTAAAACCAGATTTGTTTGGTAGTCCAGATCAAAAGAAGGCGTTTCTAAAGAGTATCTGGTGGAAAATGCCTTTATACGTCCGTCCTTTTATCTATTTCTTTCACAGATATTTTATACAATTGGGTATTTTGGATGGAAAGCAAGGATTTGTTTTTCATTTTCTGCAAGCTTTCTGGTTCAGGCTAGTAGTAGATATTAAAATTGACGAAATAAAAAAGAAACATTCCCTTGGCAACTGATTTAAGTCGTTACGATAATTCTTGGTATCAACCCGGAGTCGCCATCAAGCGTACCCTTTGGTTGGTAGTAAATGCATTGTTTTTTAATAATGGATTGGCACTGTTCAATGGTCTAAAGATTCGTTTATTAAAAGCTTTTGGGGCAAATGTGGGCGTTGGCGTGGTGATAAAACCATCTGTCAGTATCAAATATCCTTGGTTTTTATCCATCGGAAAGCACGTGTGGATAGGGGAAAATGTGTGGATTGATAACTTAACAGAAGTGACTATTGGCAATAATGTTTGTTTGTCTCAAGGGGTAATGCTACTTACCGGCAACCATAATTATTCCAAATCAACCTTCGATTTAATGGTGGGCAAAATCATTTTGGAGGATGGCGTTTGGTTGGGGGCGCAGTCGGTGGTTTGTCCAGGCGTTACGTGTGGTAGTCATTCAGTTTTATCGGTTGGTTCTGTAGCCACTAAAGATTTGGAGGCTTACGGTATCTATCAAGGGAACCCAGCGATGAAGGTGAGAGAAAGGGAGTTTAAGTAGTTTTTAGAATGAAAAAATGAGCGATAGCCCTATCACTTTAGCTTAAAAACTATCTTTCAGTCTTGCAGTATTTCTTTCACTGCATGAAATTAAAGTTCTACCGCATACAATTAAAGCTTCACGGTTAACCGGAATTCACTCACTGTTAGCAGTATTTCTTTCACTGTGTACAATTAAGGTTCTACTGCATACAATTAATTCCTTACGGTTAACAATTATTGGCAGATTATATTAAAAATTAGGTTACAAACAGTAACAACTCAAGTATAGTGGCAACTAATTCAGCTTTAAAAGTATCCATCATTACGGCAACGTACAATAGCTCAAAAACTATTTTGGATACGTTGTATTCGTTACAAAATCAAAGTTACCCACACTTGGAACATATTATCGTAGATGGGTTATCGACTGATAATACCATCGAAATCATTAAATCTACTTCTTTTAAGGGAGAAATCCATAGCGGAAAGGACAAAGGGATTTATGATGCGATGAACAAAGGGATTGCATTGGCTAAAGGTAATATTGTGGGAATATTGAACTCTGATGATTTTTATGCCGAGGAAACGATAATTGAGGAAGTAGTATCTCTTTTTAACAAAACGGGCTGTGATGCGGTGTATGGTGATCTGGTTTATGTGGATGGAGTTGATACTGGTATTGTGAAACGGTTGTGGGTTTCTGGTGATTATAAACAAGAAAATTTTCTGCAAGGATGGATGCCCCCACACCCCACATTCTTTGTAAAAAGAGAGTTGTATGAAAAGTATGGATTATTTAATATTTCTTTGTGGGGTGCAGCAGACTACGAATTGATGCTAAGGTTCTTGTATAAGCATCAGGCGAAGGCTGCCTATTTGAATAAAGTTTTAGTTAAAATGCGAACAGGTGGGCAGAGTAATCAATCGATAGTCAATAGGTTACGGGCAAATATGGAAGATAGAAAAGCCTGGAGACTGAATGACTTGAAACCAAATTGGTACACACTTTTTTTGAAACCGTTACGCAAGCTTAACCAGTTTATCAGGTGATAGAATGGGTTCAATTTTTTAATAAGATTAATCATAAAATGAATAAAGGGTTTCTTTTCAGGATTGTTTTCATTGTTTTTATATTTCTTTTATCAGCCAAAAATCTGAAAGCGCAGGATATATTAAAGAGCAAAGACCTAAGTGCTTTCAAAGTGGATGATTTGTCGGATGATGACATTGTGAAATTCAAACAGCAGCTTCAACAAAGTGGACTGTCCGAAACACAGGCAGAACAATTAGCATTGCAAAGGGGTTTGCCATCTTCGGAATTGGCTAAGTTGAGAGCCCGGCTTGCTGCCAGCAGTAGTAGCTATAATAAAAATTCATCCATTACAAGTAGAGCTATCAGTCGCGTAATAGAAGATGATAGTTCTAATATGCTTCCGAGAAACATTGTAAAAGAAAAGGAAAAAGAAATAAAGAATACCGTTTTTGGTAGTGAGCTATTTGATAATCCAACACCCATTTTTGAACCCAATCTACGCATTCCTACTCCTAAAAATTATACGTTAGGCCCAGACGATGAACTGGTGATTGATGTTTTTGGTTATCAGGAAGCCAACTATCACCTCACTGTTTCTCCCGAAGGAAGCATCAATATTCCTTTTGTGGGTATTGTGCCTGTTGTGGGCATCACAGTGGAGCAAGCGACCAGGCGCATCAAAGACAAAATGATTCATAGTGGGTATGCTAGCCTCACAAACAGTCAAACGCAATTGCAGGTAAGTGTAGGTAAGATCCGCAGTATTAAAGTAACCGTTATTGGGGAAGTAAAGAAACCCGGATCTTACAATATATCCTCATTATCTACCCTTTTCAACGCGCTGTATGCTGCAGGTGGGCCAACCAATAAAGGCTCTTTCAGACAAATTGAATTGATTAGAAACAATAAAGTAATCACCAAACTAGATGCCTACGATTTTTTATTAAGGGGAGATCAAACTAATAATGTTCGCCTTACCGATCAGGATGTGGTGCGGATTCCTCCTGCAAAAGTGCAGGTTAGTTTGACGGGAGAAGTAAAAAGAGAAGGTATATTTGAAATATTGCCAACCGATGATTTACAGAAATTGGTTGATTTCTCTGGCGGATTCTCTAATGAAGCGTACACTGCTTCTATCCAGGTAAAACAAGTAACGGACAAGGAACGTAGGATAAAAGATGTAGCAAAAAGTAGTTTCTCTTTATACGTTCCTCAAAAAGGAGATTCTATTTTGGTAGGGAAAATATTGAACAGATACGATAATAAAGTCACCATTTCTGGTGCAGTCTACAGACCTGGTACTTATGAGCTGGAAACAGGGTTTACACTCTCCCGATTGATTGCAAAAGCAGATGGTTTGAAGGAAGATGCTTTTAAGGAAAGGGGGGTTATTGTACGTATCAACGATTCTGATTTAACAAAGAGAATTATTCCCTTTAGTTTACAGGATGTGGTAACAAAAAACGCTACGGATGTTCTGCTTCAAAAGAATGATGAAATAATTATTGGAGAAGCTGCTGCCTACAGAGAGAAGTACACGCTTACTTTGGAAGGAGAAGTAAAGAAGCCAGGTATATTCCCATACTTTCAAGGGATTACTTTGAATGATTTATTGTTTCTGGCAGAAGGTGTAACGGATGCTGCTGCAATAGATAATATAGAAATAGCCAGAAGAATAAAAAGTGACGGCGGTGGACAGAAAAGTGAAATGGCAACGATTGTAGATGTTTCTGCCCAAAAAGATTTGAAACTGATAGGAAAAGAAATAGAACTGCAACCGTGGGATGTAGTATCTGTAAGGAAAAAGAAAGACTACCGTGAACAAATCAGTGTAAAAGTAGAGGGAGAGGTAAAGTATCCGGGCAACTACGTATTGGCTTCTAAAGATGAAAGAGTGAGTAGCTTGTTGAAAAGAGCAGGAGGATTATCAGAAGAAGCTTTCATTGAAGCTGCCAATTTAATAAGGGTAAATACAAGCATTCAAAAAGAAGACAACAACAAAACAGAAGACAAGGTAAAGAAAATTCAACAAGAGTTAAAAGATACAAGTAGTAGTCTGGCTGAAAGTTTTACAAAACCTACCATTAAAGTTGGTTTGAACCTGAACAAGATTTTAAGCAATCCCAATGGCATTGATGATATCCTTTTACAAGAAGGGGATGTGTTGTCGATACCTAAACAAAAGAATGAAATAAAAGTAAATGGCGAAGTGATGGTTCCCTCCGAAGTAGTGTATAAAGAAGGGGCTTCACTAAACTATTATATTGATAAAGCAGGTGGATATACTGATAATGCCAGAGAAAGTAAGGTGTATGTTTTGTATCCAAACGGAGATGCTAATAGGATAAAGCATTTTTTATTTTTTAAAAGATATCCTCAGGTAACTGCAGGTGCTGAAATATTGGTTCCTAAGATTCCTGAAAAGAAAAACAAGATGAGTGTTACTGAGATAGTGGCATTAACAACTGCTGTTGCCTCAATGGTGGGCGTTGTGATTGCATTAATAAGACTATAAATATAGAAATGGAAAATAAAGCATTTTTTTCGTTACATGATTTTATAAAAAGCTTAGAATATTGGGTTAGGATACTATTAAAAAATTGGATTTTAATATCTATTTTCTTCGTAATAGGAATAAGTGCAGGAGTTTATTATTCTATTAACCAAAAGCCACAATATGAAGCCGAGGTAGTCTTTTCTCTAGAGAGTGGTGAACAAAACTCGCTTGGCTCATACGCTAGTATTGCTTCTCAGTTTGGGCTAGCAATTGGTGGAGGGGGAGGGGGAGCTTTTGTTGGGGATAATTTGATGGAATTATTACAGTTAAAGAAAATGACAGAAAAAACCCTTTTCACTTCTGTAAATATTAAGGGTAAGAAGCAATTACTTATAGATTACTTTATTAATTTTAATGAAATTAATAAGTCTTGGTACAAAGATTCTGTCTTGAAGAATATTAATTTCAGTGATACTAATCAAACTTCAAGAGAAAAAGATAGTGTTTTAAATAATATTGTATCGAGTATTATTAAAAGTTCAATAAAAGTGGACAAAATCGACAAAAATTTAGACTATTTATCACTTAAGATTGTTAGTAATGATGAATTATTTTCTAAAGATTTCTCTGAAAAACTCATAGAGAATACAATAGATTTTTACAGAGAATATAAAAGCAAAAAAGCCGCACAGAACTTAGCTATTTTTCAAAAGCAATTAGATTCCGTTAAATCTTCCATGTACAACAGTATAGAAAATATTGCTGTTGTTAATGATCTAAACATAAACCCATTAAAAAATGTAAGTAGGGTAGATGCGCAGAAAAAACAGGTTCGTTTGAGAACAGAAGGTGAATTGGTTGCCGAACTTGAGAAAAATTTGGAGCTTTCTAAAATTGCATTGACCAAAGAAACCCCATTAATACAAATAATTGATACGCCAAGGTTGCCACTTACTAAGACGAAAATGGGCAAATTAAAGGGTGGGATACTTTTTGGTTTCTTATTTGCTTTTATAGCGATAATATGGGTTATTTGTTCTTCAATTTTTCAAATTCAGAAGGTTGATTATCTTAAAGAAAATTCAATCTCTGAAAAAAATAATGCTTAATCAGATTTCATTAAAGCTGGATGCCAAATCACTCAGACAGTATAAGAGTATTGGAATAATTTTCGTTTGTAAAGGTCTTTACGCAGGTATAAGCTTGCTGATGGTTCCTTTATTAATAAATCAGATCAGTGCTTATCAATACGGAATTTTTACTACAATCGTTACTGCAACAACATGGCTTTCATTATTTGATGGAGGAATCTCAAATGGGGCAAAAAACAAACTGACAGAGGCAATTGCAAAGGGAGATTTTTTTATCGCTAGACAAATTATTTCTACAGTTTATATCACACTTTTAATTGTTTCTATCATTTTTATCTTTCTCTTATTAGTTTCAACGAGTTGGATTGATTGGAACAGAGTTTTCAATGCAAGTAAAGAGAACTCAGTTGCAGTAAATTTTATTTTCATTCTTGGAGGCTCTTTTTTCTTATTAAGAATAGCATCAGAATTAATTTATGTTGTTTTACAGGCCCACCAAAAATCGGAGGTGGCTTCATTAATTCAGTTAGTATCCCAATCTTTAG
>CAITVK010000106.1 GCA_903895845.1 uncultured Chitinophagaceae bacterium | reverse complement strand
CAGGAATGTAAGGAAGTTTACCAAGAATAAAACAATGTTTCCTGATGACGATGCAGTAATGAAAGCGGTATACCTGGCAATACAACATGCGTCAAGGGTATGGACTAAGGAAATACATAATTGGGCTAGTATTGCTCGTCAGTTTTTAATCATTTATCCAGAAAGATCTAAAATTATTTTTTAATCATTTACACACTTTAGTGGACATTATCCCATAAAAATCCAACTTTGCCCATCACAAATTCCCTTAAAGAATATTTTTATGGAAGGAAGAAAGGCAATAGAAAATAAAGAAGAAACTATGGTTAATTGAAAAAGGAAAGACGGTTGCAAACTGGGCTTGGTTGTGCCAATCGCCACGGAAGGGTTTTTGACTGGGGCAACCAATAAATTGTAGAGCACCAACAAGTGTTCAATCAATCCCACCACACCACCTAATTAAAGATATACATAGATGTACACATTCCTAAAATCGAGCAGCCAACACAGCCCCACAAAATGATAAAGCCCTATAAAAACCTCTAATCTCGAATAACCATTTCCCTTAGTTTTGTATTTGCGCTATCACAATACATCCGCGTATATTTTTTTTGTTTACTAGTAACCAACAAGTTGGAAAAATATACGCTAGTTTGAAACATTGAAAACATGCGCATATTTAAGAGTTAGCTGTTATGTTATGACCCGATTAACTATGATACTTTCATTTTTTATTCTAGGTTGTCATTATTCAAATAATGATGGAGCGGCTTTACATTTAACACATTCCGAAAGCAAAGACATACTTAAAACCGCCGACACCCTAAGCGACCCGAATAGTAATTCCTACTTAACAAATTTACCTTTACGACAAGTGGCTAATTTAATACTTAATGACAGTATTAGACCTTCGGATAACAAAGTAACATTTGATTGTATGGACAGTATTTACTCTAGTAATATTGAAACTAGAAATTTCTATTTTCCTGTATTTCTCAAAATACTGGACAAAGCCGACGGGGCTTTGGCAGAAGCTGTTGGAGGGTATATAAAAACTTATGTTGAGAAGTATCCTAAAGAATTAATTGAAAAAACAAATCAGTTGACTGACGAACAGTTTCAATCATTAGCATCATACACAGGTGATGAATTATATTATACTTATGATACTGAAGAGGGTGATAACAAGTGGAAAAACAATGTTTTAAAAAAGTGTTCAGATTGTGACAGTATTCAATTACGAAGATTAAGGCAATTCATTAAACTTGCTATTGCGGCTAGAAAAAAAGATGCAAAGCAATAAATACACAACAGCTTACATGGAGACTTGCAAATATGGCTGGGGACGGAACAAACTCGGCTTTTTTCCACCCTCGTTGGTGTTCCGGACACCCCACTTCGCCGATGTTGTGTGTTCTACACCAACATCGGCAAGGTTCAGAACACCAACAAGGGCTGGAAAAACAAAACGGAATAACCAACAGTAACCTTGGCAACGGAATATCCTAGCTACCGCCATCAAATCAATTCGTTGAAAGGTCACAAAATTGATACCCTCAATACTATTCATCGCCTATACAATACAACTTATGACGACCTGAATAAGAAAATAAAAGCTTTTTCCCCGAATGAATGACAGGAATCTTACTTTTACCGCCGCTACAAACCCGAACTATCGCCTCTGAACTTGTTTTGGGGGAGGAAAGTCTGGACAGTATAGGGCAACCCACCGGTGAAGAGCCGGCTTCCCAAATGAAATTGGGAAAGAGAAAGTGCCACAGAAAATAACTGTCGCAAGCAATTGCGATGAGGGTGAAAATGTAGGGTAAGAGCCTACAATACAGTGTAGTAATACATTGTATGGGTAAACCTTGGGTACTGTAATGCCACGTATAGAAACGCTTGAGAGCGGCTCGTTCAATGTTTCAGGGTAGGCAGCAACAGGTGGACAGTAATGTTCATCGCAGATAAATGATAGTTTAGAAACAGAATCCGGCTTATGAGGTTTGTAGCCTTTTTTATTTAGTTATGAGTTATGAATGATGAGTTATGAGTGTACAAAAATTAGCCTCAAGAGAATATTCTCCAATGTTACATTCACTTATAACTCATCATTCATAACTCATAATTCATAACTCATAACTAACGTCGTGCGCCTCGAGCAACTAACTTTTACTCGTTTTCTTGCAGCAATCATTATTGTTGTTTTTCACTTTGGGCTAACTATCCCACCGTTTACACATCCATCTATCTCCTTTCTTTTCAGTAATGTTGGCGTCAGTTATTTCTTTGTGCTTTCGGGCTTTGTAATGATTATCGCTTACAGCAAATCGGGTAAACGCATTCAGCCAATTACGTATTACAAAAACCGTTTTGCAAGGGTTTACCCAGTTTATCTGATTGCATTGCTCTTTACTATATTTATGATGTGGCTGTGCAATATCCCTGTTCCAAAAGATGCACTCCCATACAACTTTCTGATGCTGCAATCGTGGTTTCCCCCCTACCCAATGCTGATAAACCGAACAGGCTGGACGTTATCTGTAGAAGTTTTGTTTTATCTAAGCTTCCCATTTCTGTTCAATCGCATTTATTCAAGATACAAACTCTCTGTTGTTGCCATCGGGATATTACTTTTTTGGTTGTTATCGCAACTACTTTCAAGCTATTTGCAGTCAACACATTGGAATCTAAAAAACTTGCCTATCAACCACAACTTGCTTTATTATTTCCCACCGATGCACTTCAATCAGTTTTTGATTGGCAATTTATTTGGAATACTGTTACTGCACACCTATGACCGTTTCTCAAGAAATTGGGATTGGCTAGTACTGTTGTTGCTAGCCGTCACAGCAGCTTTGCTAAAATATCAAATACCCAATGGCAACTATCACAATGGTTTTTTGGCAATCCTCTTTGGATTTATCATTTTAGTTATTTCGTTGAATAATGGATTAATCAGCCGGGTATGCGAGCACAGAATATTTGTCTTTTTGGGAGAAGCGAGTTTTGGTATTTATATCTTGCAGATACCTGTTCACGAGGCTTTATATAAAATAACAAAACCATTTTATTATACCCAACCAAACAATTTTTTTTATGTATACCTGATTGTGTTAACTGTAATAGCTGCAATCAGCTACCAGTTTATAGAAACACCGTTAAGAAAAATGATTAGAAAATTGTAGTCTTTTTAGAAGAATTTGGCCTATTATTGTGGCTAAATGAATAATTTGAGATTATTTTCGTAATCTCGAGCAAATTACTTTTATTTTGTCTCTGTGACAATTAATCATTGAATGAAATTACATATAAACCCCTTTATGCAAAGTGAATTGAAATTTCGTTTCATTCCTACATTAATCATACTAGCAATTCTTTTATTTTCTCACCTGCATTCTACTGCCCAAGATGATGATCCCGGAAAAAAAGCAAAGAAGAATTGGCCTGCAATAATTCATAAAATAACTGATCTAGGTCTGCCGCAAGATATGGTATATAGGATCAGGCGCATGAATAAAGCTGAAATGGATAGCATTCATGGAGAAGATTACCATGAAAATTTAAGGGAAGGAGACGATGAATATGTACTAAAAGTAATGCTTAGGTTTGTTGATGGAAGAATCATTGGATTTGTAAAGAAAGAACCGATGATGCAGTCCAATCAAGGAACTTATCTTTCGGAAGTAGACATTCCTGTTGAATGGTGTGGCATGGATAGTTTGAAGACAGAGCATTGTGTAAAATCAGAAGAAGAGATGGCACTTTTGGACAGTGGCGTCGTAATAAAACCAAGGGACTGGCACCAAAAACTAGATGCTAATGAAATTTCTACAGATGTGGTAGCTAACAATGTAGACCTTCTGAAGCTTTTAGAAAATAAAGCAACCAGAAAAAAGCTTCAGTCGAAGAAGATGACGGATAGCTTATCGCATGTTTTACAAAAGCTTACCGGGGATGATAGCGCTTATGTAGCAAAACAATTGGACTTAGTTACAAAGGAATATAAAGAAGCGCAAAGAAGAAAGCAAGGAGGCGACTTTATTGACGATAGCACACTTTCGGTTATTACTAATGGGCTTACTGGTGCAGATAGTTTGAAAGCTATCAAGAGCTATTTAGCAACCAAAAAGGCAGAGAAATCTCTTAAAGGTGATAAAAAGTATCAGAAAGGAGTTGCTGCACTGGATAGTACAACAATCGCATCTATCACAAAGGGGTTAACAGGTGCTGATAGTATCAATGCGCTTAAGAATTATCTGGAACCTAAGATTGTAAAAGCAGATAAAAAGAAGAGTGGAGAACAACTACTGGATAGTGCCACGATAGCATCTGTCACCAAGGGGCTGTCGGGTGCAGATAGTGTAAATGCAATTAGAAGCTATATAATGGCTGAAAAAGCAAGTAGAACTGTTAAGGAAAAGGACAGTAAAAAGATTAAGAAAGAGGAACAACTGCTGGATAGTGCCACAATTGCTTCTGTAACCCAAGGACTTACGGGAAGTGACAGTGTAAACGCAATTAGAAGTTATGTGATGGCAGCAAAATCTAAACCAGGCAAGAAAAATAAAAAGGGAAGTGCTGTAGTTCCGTCAATCACCAATGAAAATATCCCTGCAAACAATGCAACTGATAGTACCAGTGCTATACCAACACCTACAGTAGTTGCTACAAAACCAACTAAAGCTGACAAGAAAAAGAAAAAAACAGTAGAACCTGTGGTAATACCTCCTGTTGCAGACAGCGCAATAGCAATGGCTACTAAAGGACTTTCAGGTGCTGACAGTATCAATGCAATCAGGGAGCTGAAGCTTGAGGAAAAACGAAACAAAAACAACAAGAAGAATAAAAAAGCGGAGCAAGTGACTGCCTTAGTGGACTCTTCCCTTACTCCAGTGACTAAAACAGAAGAAGCTCCAACGCCTCCACCCGTTGTTAACAAAAAAGATCGCAAGAAAAAGAAGGGAAATCAGCCTGCAGAACAAGTTGTGGCAGATACCGCTATAACAACTCAGCCCACTCCTATTATTGCAAATAAGCAAGAAGGAGACACTCTAAAAAGTACATTGCCTACTGCAACAAAAGATTCTACCACTGTTGTTCAACCAGTAGTGCCGCCAGTAGAAACTAAAAAAGAGAGGCGAAGAAAGAAAGGGAATCAACCAACAGAACAGGTTGTTACAGATACTGCGACTACCTCCTCTCCGACACCTATTATTGCAAATAAACAAGAAGGAGACACTCTAAAAAGTACATTGCCTACTGCAACAAAAGATTCTACCACTGTTGTTCAACCAGTAGTGCCGCCACCTGTTGAGAAAAAGCCTTTCAGAAAAAGGCTCAAAGTTGTTGCACCACCAACTGATGACAGTACAGCTACACACAACCCAATAACAGATAGTACTGGCACTAAATTGCCTGTAACTGATAGTACCAAAACGAATAAATAGGCTCTATTTAAGTTAATTTGGAAGATGCTGTTCTATTATTCTTTTTCAAACTTCTTTTTGATGTATTGAATAACCGTAGGATTATCAAGATCATCTATATCACTAAGCTGTAACTCTATAGCTTTAGTACTTAGGTGAATCTCATTGAGGGAAATCAATAAAGAAATAGCAAAAGAAATGATACCGATTGCAAAGGATATATGTGCGAGCAAGGTAATTTCTGCATAGATAAAATACATACTGAAGATACAGCACAAGAAAGAAAAAACACCTAATATCTGCATGTTTTTAATGAGCTTTAGTCTGTACCTCAAACTTTTTATTTGTCCATGAATCACCCGCTTATCTTCATACTTATCATAACTATCATACAACGACCTCACTGTGCTTGCAATTGCAATATACCTATTAGTATAAGCCAACATAACAAGTGTAATTGCAGGGAATAAAAGTGCGGGTGTATTAATGCTTATATCCATAAAACAGTAAATTTTGATTGTTAGTACCCTATATTAACTACAAGTACTTTTTATACAAGTTGAATAAGGTCTTTCTGTCCCATTCATTCAGCGTCTTAGACGATTCATCTTTCATAAAGTGGCGTTTAAATGCTATAATTGCCGCAGTTGAATCGGATGTATCATATCCAATTATCCTCAGTGCCTCCATTGCATTAAAGCTGCTATCTACATTAATAGATGGCGGAATACTGTCTTGCCATAATCCAAATCCTTTTTCAGATAAAAGTTTCCAAGGAAAATAAACGCTTGGATCATCTTTACGCCGAGGTGCTATATCTGCATGACCTATAAAGTTTGCTGTAGGAATGTTATACGTCTTCTTTAATGTATCCAACAATAGCAACAATGTGTTTATTTGAGCACCGGAAAAGGGTTCCTTACCATTGTTATCCAGTTCAATCCCTATTGAACAAGAATTCATATCTGTTATTCCCCCCCATTTACTTACTCCTGCATGCCACGCCCTTAAATAATCATTGACCAAATGATATAACTTACCATCTCTTCCAATTACATAATGAGAACTCCTTTGCGTTCTCATTAAACTAAAGGTATAAAGAGTTTGTGCACAACTGTCTTGCGCCGTGTGATGTATAATTACGAAGTTAGGTTTACGCAAATTGAAATTAGGAGAACCTGCAGTATGAACATCGTACAAAAGACTATCGATGGGGTTGGTAGTAGTAGGAGGAACCAAGGGTACCGGAGGAAGACGAATGACAACCGTATCGTGAATTACTTTGGTTTGAATACTAACAGGATATTGTTTTCTCTCACAACCAAGTACAAGGGATAGGAGTAATCCAAAAAATAGCAGTTTCTTAACCATGTTTATTATTGAGAAGGCAAAATAAGAAATTATTACCAACAAAAGGGATGTGAAATAAAAAGAAGCCATATTCCTTAAAAGGAATGCTTCATTACTGTGAACACGTAAAATCACTTTAAGGAGTATAATGGAAAAGCAAGCTATATAAAAGTTTTCTCTGTCGATTTAATAAAACATGCTATTAGGATTTCTATATTTATCTATTATCTCATATCTTTTTGCTTATTCTTGGCATCCATTTTACCTCTTGAATGTTCAAAACATGACCAATATACCTCGACAATACAAAAATATAATCTCCTAGCCTGTTTAGATATTTGATTACTAATGGTTCAACAAACAAATTATTTTCTTGCATATTCACGCAGCACCTTTCAGCCCGTCTGCAAACACATCTTGCTACATGCGCAGTAGAAACAGCAATATGTCCCCCCGGTAATATAAAATTCTTCATTGGAAGTAGAACCTCATTCATTTTGTCTATTTCATTCTCCAAAAAAAGAACATCAGCATCAACTAAGTCCGGAATTTTCATGGTGGGTTCTGCCTCTGGATCACAAGCCAAAGATGACCCAATAGTAAACAATCTGTCTTGAATTTCCTTTAAGACTACTCCACTCTTCTCATCCTCAAAATAGTCACTTACCAACCCAATATATGCGTTTAACTCATCTACAGTTCCATAGCTATCAATACGAATATGGCTTTTGGGGACTTTAGTTCCCCCAATTAAAGTGGTCTTGCCCAAATCGCCTGTTTTGGTGTAAATCTTTAAAGCCATTATTATCCTTACTTTTTGAATGAATAGATTTGTTGATTGAATGGAACAAAATTCAACCATATTAGTTCAACCCAAAATAATATCCCTGTGAATTCGTGCAAAAAAAAAATCCGTTGTTACATTAAAAGTAACTAACGGATATAAACAAATTCTATTTAGCGGCAAGAATTAATTCAAGTACAAAGTAAAGTACAGTTTATGTGTAATTAACTAGTCTCTTTTAGTTAGACCAATGAATGCACGTACGCTGCTCGACTCCCCGATAACTTAACAGCAGTATAGATTGCCCCAAATGCGAATAGTATAGCAACTCCACCATCTATTGGTGCTTCAGTTCCTTGATTTCCTCCAGTTGTACCAGAACCACCACTAACATCGGATACACCATTTGAGCCGTCTCCATTACCGGCGTCGCCAGTACCTGTTCCTAGCCCACCCGGCCCATCTTGTGCATTAACAATTGTACAAAATGCAAATACAAGAGACAATATCAAAAAACGTTTTTTCATTATTACTATTTATTTAAATTATATAATTTCAAAAAAGGTTTATTTAGCTATAGTCAATAAAGTTTGATAGCTTTTATCAGTTCCAATAACCTTTACAACATAGGTCCCTACTGACAAATTCTTACCAAGTTGTACTGCATGCAAATCAGTTGCATCATGGTACAAATTGCTGCTAAACACCTTTAACCCAAGTGCATTATAAATGTTTACTGTATACTTTCCAACTTGTAGACCTCCAAGATGCAATGAAAAAGAATTACCTGAGACAGGGTTAGGGCTAACCTTGATAGAAGAAGCGGTAGCTATAACATTTGCTTCAATCGGGCTTGCCTTTGAATCTTTAGCCGCAGCAAATACAATACTGAATCTCTTTTCATAACTAGCAACATCGGAAGAAACTTTAAAATCAACAGTGGTAATAGCATCAATTGACTTTTTTGTATTCAAAAATGCATCATAAATATATGCAGACGTACCTTCACTCTTAAACACACTTGGGTCTACTTTTAGTTGATAACTAGAACCCGCAGTCAAATTGTATAAATGCAATTGAAGTACATCACCTGCTTTAGGCAAACTTGTGCCATCGATACTTAAATCTGCCTCTTTGTTCAATATGGTCAAATTTTCACCTTGATTATTAAACTTACGACTATCTTCTTCTCCAATTTCAGTAGTGAAATCAGTTCTGAATACTGCCACAGCAGCATCCACTTTACCACCGCCTTTTAATAAACTAAACGCAAGCCTGTTAATGGAGTTTGTTCCAAAGATTGCAGTTTCAGCAGCAGTAGAAGGCAATACTTTATCACTCTCATGAATTGTTAGCGAAGAAGCACTTCCACTTGCATCATTTTGCACCCAGAAAGCTTCACCTGGTTGAATATACTGATTTACATTAGTTGGTCCAGGACTACTGCTTGTTCCACTTACCGTATTGTAACTAACATAAGTACTATTTCCTAGATTATTAACAAATGTCGGATCGAGATATAAGTATGTTGAAGTAAGATGCGACCTTGTTAAAGTATTCCAGTTTATTGGGCATGCGTATGGATTTCCAACAAAACTGTATGCATTCGCATTTGAGTTCAGAACGTTTACAGATCCTCCAGTTGTTGTGTAAGTAACAGTCCCTGTAACTAAAGAACCGCTTGCTCGTAATATTGCATCACTCCACATGCTGGTTGGCTGAGGAGATGCAAACAGATTCCCCGCTCTGTTACCTCTTATTAAAAGCCTATATCCAAGATATGGACTCAATGATAACCCTTTCGTACTCGTAATATAAGACCAAGTACCACTAGCAACACCGCTACTGTATGTCTGCATACTTCCAGCTCCAGTTACGGTTACATCAAATCCTGTAGCAGGATTCACTCCCCCTGGTGCATAACCAGAAATCCCTGTAATAAAGACACCATATCCATTATTAGTAACTCCTGACTCTTGCCAGTTGGCAAATACACTTCCAGCACCCGATACTTCAGGGCAAAGATCTCTAAATGTTCTAAGACCTTGTTTTACAAATCGCTCTACTGTTACATTACCTGAAACACTTCCACCTACAACCCCTACAACAGCAGTAGCGGTCTCAGACGTAGATTTCAGAGTCAAGTAACCTCCAGTTGTAAATGTTCCAGATGTAGGAGTCAATACGCCAGTAATGTTTAATTTATTACCTAACGTAGTAGAACCATTGATAGTTAAGTTGCCCAATGTATTATTGCTAGGATCAAAATAAATGGTTCCACCAGCTACAGTAAGTGTGGAGGAGCTTGTTGTTTTGAAATAACTAGTACTCGAACCGGAAGTAACAGCACCACTAATCGTAAACAAATGTCCGTTAAGACTAATTGTTGCTGAAGATGCCAAACTTAAACTAGCTACAGTGAAGTCCCCCCCAAGCACTGGTTGATTAGCAAGAGCTGGAATTGTAATAGATGCGCCACTTCCAGGTACATTTCCATCCGACCAGTTTGAACCTGTACCATAGTCAGTATTCGTTAAGCCTGTCCAAGTACCTCCAACTCCAGTTACTGTGAGTGTTCCATTTGTGTAGGAAATATTATAATTACTCAAGCCAGTACCCGATGCTGCGCTAGGGACAATTGAATTGGAATAAGTTGCAGCAGGTACTGTACTTGGTACAGTTGCAAGGGAGGTGTATAGTAAAGTTACTGAATTTACGGCATCACCAGACAAAAGTCCTACCGTAGAAAAAGCAGATGTTCCTAAAGGCAAAGCGGTACCATAAGCTGTACTTCTATCGGTAGCGGTGATAGTTAAAGTTGCTGCAGTAACTGCGAAGGTATTACTACCCCCTAATGACAAAGAATAGTTAGCTCCCCCAACCAATGTGCCCAAAGTATAAGAATAAGTGCCAACATTTTCACCCGATACCCTGCTTAATGCACCACTGAGTGAAACAGATGGACTTGTACTGTAAGTAAATACTGGATCAGATGCCCTATATATTTTGCTTTGGCTTGCATCAGGAGTGACAGTTACCGATGCCGTTGTAATTGTTGAACTAAAAGTTGGTGCAAACAGATTATAATTACCGCTCTGAGCACCTGTTAAAGATAGCCCACTTTCTGTAATAGTTGTTGCAGACAAAACATTTGCAGAATTATAATTGTAAGCAACAGTACCAGTTAAACTTACGACATCACCTATATAAGGAATACCATCTAAAGCTGTGCCTGTTCCAATTGCTTCGGAGGTTTGAAGACCTGCTGCCCCGGATGTTGGAGTTGCAGTGGTACTTCCGTCATAAACTTTACTTGAAGGAAATACTAAAGTACCAACAGCTGTCAAGGATTTCTTTGATATTGTGCTTGAAATGGCAACAACAGTTTTAACAACGCCCGGACTTGCTACAGAAGATTGACATTTAATATTTCCCGAATAACTTCCTACAGAGACCCCAGCAGCAAGTCTTACATAAATTGTTGTCGTTGAAACAATACCCCCAATTGCCGCAACTGTAATTGTACCTCCACTCCCCCCAAATCCTGAAGTAGAGGATGTTTGAGAAACCTCAAACCCCGTTGGAGGTATTATTACTACGCCAGGTGAGAGATTAGTTCCAGAAACTGTAAAACTTGTAGTAGAAGATGCAGTGCCATAAGTTGAGCTTAAGGCAGATAATATTCCAGAAACCGTGATCGTAGGAGATACACTTGGCACTATTTCACCAGAACTTGTGATGACAGCCCCAGAAGTGTATCCACTAAAAGTTATTTGGCTCAACTGCCCTGCAGTTAGTCCAGAAGAAGATGCCCCAACAAATATTCTGCCCGATGTTCCAGCACCCGAAGCCCCTGTCGTACCTGTCCATCCTGTAATGGAAAGTGTAGTTCCCCCTGTCCAAGAAGTTGAGTGACTATCAGAGAAATATAACTTATGGGTTCCTGTGCCTAAAGCTATTGTAGAACTTGATGAGAGAGATAAAGTTCCCATTGGAGAAGCAGAGCTGCCTTCAGCAAAACCAACAGTGTTTCCTGTACTCAGCGTACCGCCATTCAATATTAAATTACTTCCGGAGGGAATGACGTTAGCTGCACCAGTTTGCAATGTCCCAGCATTGATTGTTGTTGTACCTGTATAGGTTCCTGTACCTTTTAGAACCAATATACCACTACCTGATTTTGATATGTCATAACCGCCACCTATTCCACCACCTATTGTCAAAGTAGAGGCAGTGGTAGTAATATTTGTATTTCCCGTTAAAGTAACTGCCCCAGTCCCTAAATTTAAACTATTAGAACCTGTGAATGTAAAATCCCCAGCCCAAGATTGAGGATTATTTTTACTGTTAGTTATTGCGCCGCCACTTGTGTTGTCAATTGTACTCAAGGAACCTACTGTGAAAATACCCGTTCCCAATGCAGAAGCATTATTTATGTCCAAAGTACCACCGGACAATGTCATACCTCCAGTAAACGTATTGATACCCGAAAGTACAAGAGTACCAATACCTGATTTAGCCAAAGAATATCCCCCACTAATAATTCCACCTACAGTAAAAACACCAGCGTTAGTTGCAACAGAACTGTTGGCAGTTAGTGCTACCCCCCCTGTACCAAGGTTTAGGTTATTAGTCCCTACAAATGTGAAACTTCCTCCCCAAGAATTTGCAGTAGCCCTTCCATTGGTATTTGTTATACTGCCACCACTTGTGTTATCAATGCTTGTCCCATTTGAAATGTAGAAAGTACCAGTGTTTAGTGCACTAGCATTGTTTATATTAAGAGTGCCGTTTGACAAAGTCAAAGTTCCACCAAAGTTATTAGCTCCTGCGAGAGTGAGTATACCTGAACCCGCTTTAGTAAGGCTGTACCCACCTAACGAACCGGATATGGTTCCCCCAACAATTAGGCTACTGGCACCACTAGTTGTAACAATAGTATTCGCACCCAAATAAACCGTCTCTGACCCCAAATTGAGATTTCCTGTGCCTCCAAAGCCAAAATTACCACTCCAAAGCGAAGAACTGTAGCCTGTCAAGGTCAACGAAGAACCACTAGTATTGTCTATGACACCACCGGAGATAGAAAATTGACCAGCCCCAAGTGCACTTGCATTATTAATATTCAAAGTGCCAGCAGACAAAGTCACACCGCTAGCACTTGTGTTTACTCCATAAAGGTTTAAAGTACCCGCTCCCGTTTTAACAAATTTAGACCCTGATAATGTACCGCCACCAGATGTGGTACCTATGGATAGTGATGCTCCTGATGCAACATCAAAAAATCCCGAACTAGCTAGACTAAGATTGGTAACACCTGTCCCACCACCAGTATTAGTTCCCAAAAGGCTTAATGAGCCACTACCCACATAAATCAAATCATTTGTTATCCCTGAAACGGGATTTGTAAAATTCGACCCTCCTAGAGTAAGTGTTTGGTTGATACTAGAATTTGTTGCGTAATTCATAGTATATGCAAGTCCACTATTTGTATTTAGACTTCTCATACTCAAACTAGCCAATGACAAATCCAAGTTAGTAGTTGTAGTTGTCAACTTTACATCAGTACTGCTGGTAGGCAAACTTCCTGTTGAATAGTTAGATGCCGTTGTCAACACCCCTGCAGTTCTAAACAAAGATTGACTAAAAGCATTTCCCAGCGGAAAAAGCATCATCAATAAGCAAGAAAACCCCGACAAAAGGACTTTTTCTCTGAAATTAATGTGGCAATTTTTCTTTCGAGGTGTAATATTTACTATCATTGGTTACAGATTATGATGTTAAAAATGTTCAGCTTTGGATGCAATTCGTTACAGGAATCCCTAAATTAAGTCGCTAAAGTACTCTTTTTTTTGAATAGTGCCTTAAATATTTAATAACGCCTATAACTTCTTTTACTTTTCGTTCTTTTTATCCATAAATCGAAAGAAATACCCAACGATTAGTTAATTGGAAGACAGAAATTGGATAATGTCCACTAAAGTGTGTAAATGATTAAAAAATAATTTTAGATCTTTCTGGATAAATGATTAAAAACTGACTAGCAATACTAGCCCAATT
>CAITVK010000105.1 GCA_903895845.1 uncultured Chitinophagaceae bacterium | reverse complement strand
CATTTCAACAAGTCATCGATCAAACAATAAATTCCTATAACTTTATCTTCTGTGAGCATAATATAGAGTCTGATTGTGTGGTAACTTTCTAAACTCTTTTTATGCTCACTTATTTTATAACTAGCAACTTGCGTTAATTATTATTTATACAGTTGATTCAGCGACAACTTGTACGTATTGTAGCTTGTGCACGATAGATGATTTCGGGACCAAAAGCATAGGACTTGCACTTGGCAACAGTTGTTTCGAAGGCCGCAACACTATCTTGCAGATACTCTTGTCCCCATGTCCAGCCACCGGTTTTACCAAGCCGCTGATGTAGGCACTGGTATTTATTTTAATACCGGGCTTTCGTCAAACATAACATCAGCCATAGCATTCATTCCCCAAGCAACAGATGCAGCATTTAGTCCAAGAAATTAATTTATTTGCGCTAACTCTAAATAAAACTGTTGTAATAGACAAATTGTTACTAAAATTGCAAAATTGTTTACATAAACTATTTCTTGATGCGTATAATTTTAAATTAATAGTCTTCGGAATAACACTTGATAGCAAGTAAATTAATTTAATAAGTAAGTAAATTTCACCTCAATACAATGCGCAAACTCCTTTCTGTTCTTTTTATCTTTATAGCACTAAAAGCTATTGCCCAACAACCGTTTAACAATGAATGGATTGATTACAATAAAACTTATTACAAGTTTAAGGTAGGCAATTCTGGCTTATATCATATCAACCAGACAGCCCTGGCCACCATTGGCTTACAAAGTACACCAGTAGAACAATTTCAGCTTTGGCGTAATGGAAAGCAAGTTCCGTTGTACACTTCCGTTTCTGCTGGCGCAATGGGAAGTAGTGACTACATAGAATTTTGGGGCAAACGGAATGATGGTAAGCCTGATGTATACCTCTACAAAGACCCTTCTTTTCAATTAAGTGACCGTGTAAGTTTACAAACAGATACTGCCGCTTTCTTCCTGACTGTAAACCCAAATCCTTCAACCTCCAACCCCAACCTTCGTTTTACGTTGGCACAAAATAATATTCCCACTACACCACCAACACCTTTGGCCTCTTTTAACTATACACAGAATATTGATTTTGAAAATCAAATCAATCCGGGGTTTGCCGAAAACGCGGGTGAATATGTTTATTCGTCTTCTTATGACCTAGGAGAGTTCTGGGGGTCGCAGGGTATCACTACCGCAACTCCCCTGAGTGTTCCTCTAGATAATTTATATGCAGCTCCCACTGGTTCATCAGCCACTCTACAAGGTGCTTTTGTAGCTAATATTGATGGACAAAGAACTGTTCAACTCGGATTTAACAATGACAACGTAAATGTTGCAACTGGCACATTGGGAGATTTGGCGCCAACAATTGTCTCGGCAACCGTACCAATAACTACTTTGACAGGCTCTCCAAAAAGCTTGAATATGAGCATCAACTCTACAAGCACTTTTGATGTGGTTGTTTGCAATTACATCAAATTAACCTATCCACGTCTTTTCAATTTTGGGGGACAAACGAACTTCTTCTTCAACTTGCCTGCCTCTACGCAAAGTAATTATTTACAGATTACCAATTTCAGTGCGGGCAATGCAGTTCCCGTGTTGTATGATTTTACCAACAATCTTTATTACAACGCAAACACAAGCATTACTGGTACGTTGCAATTTTATTTGCCATCTAGTACCACCGCTACTGAATATTTATTGATGAGCGAAGATGCCTCTATAAACGGAGTTACAAATATTACAAGCTTTCAACAACGCAACTTTGTAAATTATGCCTCACAATCTAATCAAGGGGATTACCTGATTATCTCAAATAAGGCATTGGGATTGACAAGTGGCGGTGCCGTAGATCAATATCGTGCCTATCGTAGCATCAACAATATATTCAATCCCAAAGTCTATGACATAGATGATCTGGAAGACCAATTTGCCTTTGGGATAAAGAAACATCCACTCAGTATCAAAAACTTTATAAGATATGCCAGCAGTGTGTTTGCTAAAGTTCCAACTTATGTACTACTAATAGGTAAAGGCGTAACCTACGACCAATACAGGTATAACCAAAATTCCCCTTTTGCCGACAAGTTGAACCTAGTTCCTACTTGGGGCTGGCCTGCTTCGGATGCAATGTTGGTTTCTCCTTCTTCAACGCCCGACCCAACCATTGGTATTGGTCGTATACCTGCTGTAACACAAGCGGAAGTGAACATCTATTTAAACAAGGTAAAAGAATATGAGGGCTTGGTTACGCTACCCCAAACCGTTGAGGCAAAAGGCTGGATGAAAAATATTGTACATGTTGCAGGGGCAGATGATGCATCCTTGAATAGTACTTTAATTCAATACCTCAATGGCTATCAAGGTATTATTCAAGCTCCACTCTTTGGAGCCAATGTTTACAATTTCAATAAAACCACTACAGGTGCTGTAACTGGGGGGGATGCAAGATTAGTATCCCTGATAAACAACGGCGTGGGTTTGTTAACCTATTTTGGTCATGGGTCGTCTACTGTGGTTGACTATGCTAATCTCAATGAGCCTACCAACTTCAGTAATTCAGGTAAATACCCGATGTTTTTGATTAATGGTTGTAGTGTTGGCAACTTCTTTGACTTTGATACTGCTCGAATGTCGGTTGTCAATTCCTATTCCGAGAAATTCATCTTTGCCCCAGAACTAGGGGCCATTGGGGTAATTGGCAACTCTCATTTTGGTCTCACCACCGATCTAGATACTTACAGTACGGGCTTTTACAAGTCTCTTAGTTCAACAGGTTATAATACTGGTGTTGCCACCAACATGCTTGCTGCAATATCGGCTCTAAAAACAGCTGCGGGCGGTAATTTTAATGATTATTATACCCGTACCCATGCCGAAGAAACTGTTTTGGCAGGTGACCCTGCTATCAGGATTTATGCTAGTAATAAGCCTGATTTTGTAATTGAGCCACAAAATGTAGTGATTAGTCCTTCCGTTCTTTCTGTAGCTGATAAATCTTTTGGTTTAAAAGCATACCTATACAATATTGGAAAATTCACTACCGATTCTTTTGTTAATGTAACCATTACCCATGTTTACCCTAATGGCACAACCGCAATCTTATACAATCAGAAGAGAGCCAACTTTGCCTACTTAGATTCAGTTATACTCACCGTGCCGATAGTTGGAAGCAGGGATAAGGGTACAAATCAGATAATTGTTACCATTAATGGCGATAAAATTATTGATGAAATAACATTTGGTAACAATACCGCTACAACTTCTTTTACCATTTTTGATAACGGTATTACCCCTGTTTATCCTTATAACTATGCAATCGTAAACAAACAAAATATTCAGTTGGTAGCCTCTACTGCCAATCCATTAGCCCCTAGCAATACCTATGTGATGGACTTGGATACCAGCGCCTTGTTCACTACACCATTGGTAAGTCAGCGAGTTTCTTCAACCGGCGGGGCAATCAGCTTCCCGCTCTCCAACTTTACTTTTACCGATAGTACTGTTTATTATTGGCGGGTTGCCCAAGTGCCAGCTAGTGGGGCTTATGTATACAATACCAGTAGTTTTGTTTACCTCAAAAATGTAAGTTCAGGGTTTAATCAGTCGCATGTTTATCAGCACCTCAACTCTACAATGAGTAGAATGTATCTGGACAGTACAAGCAGGCAGTGGGGCTTCTTGCCAGATAGTAACAATGTACTGATGCGTTTGGGGATTTTCCCTACCTCCGCGACAGAACCCGCACAATTTGCCACGCTTATTAATGGACTCATTACGGCACAGGAGGCCTGTATTGGTCATTCTATCATTTTCAACGTATATGACCCATTAACCTTACAGCCTTTATACAACCAAACCATCCCTTCAACCACAGCAGGAGATCAGGGTGGAAAGTTTATGGGAAGTGCCGCTAACTGTACCAGTCCCGACAAACCCCTTGCACAGTATAACTTCGAGTTTCAGTTGTTTGATGCCCCGAGCAGGCAAATTGTCAAAGACTTTATGGATTGGATACCTAAAGGCTACCTAGTTACGGCTCGTTTAAACTGGGATATATCCACTCCTTATATTCCTTATGCTAGTACATGGGCAGGCGACTCTACTGTTTATGGGGATACAACTTTGTATAATGAATTCAAATCCATTGGTTTTTACGACGTAGATTCTTTTTATAAGCCTAGAACGTTTGGATTAATCTATAAAAAGGGAGTTTCCTCTTTCAAGCCCAAATGGTTATTTAGTGATGGCATCAACGATGCACCTGAGTTGAGCATGAATGTGATTGGTACCGATACGTTGGGCTATGTTACTTCACCTCAGTTTGGGCCTGCTTACAAGTGGCATCAGCTAAAGTGGAGGGGCTCTTCTTTGCAAAGCAAGCTCACTAGTTCCTTTAATATGTATGTAATTGGGGTAGATACACTGGGTAATCAAACGCCGTTGCTTAGCTTCAACAACACCGTGCAGGATGTTGACATTTCATCTATCAACGCTACGCAATATCCTTACATACAATTAATGCAAAGAAATGTAGACAGTATCAATCAATCACCTTATCAATTGAGGTATTGGCGTGTACTTGCCGACCTTGTACCTGAAGGGGCAATGGCACCGAATATCAAATATGTGTTTGCCGACTCTGCCAATAAAACAGCTATCGATACCTTCCAGGCTGGCGAATTGATAAAGCTTGCTATTGCCTTCAAAAACATCAGTGATACCACTTTCAGGGATAGTATTTCTGTTCAGGCGCAAATTCTTGACAATAGTAACAACGTAAACATACTGCCCGTGAGCAAACTAAAGAAGTTGGTTTCTGGTGATACGGCAGTGGTATATCTAACCATCAACACGGCCAACTTTGTGGGTAACAATACTTTATATTTAAATGTAAACCCCAATAACAGTCAGCCAGAACAGTATCATTTCAATAACTTCATCTACAAAAGTTTCTATGTATTGCCAGACAATACCGCTCCGGTGTTGGATGTAACTTTTGATGGTACCCATATCCTCAACAATGATATCATTTCGAGTAAGCCAAATATTCAGGTGAAGCTGGTAGAGAACTCTAAGTATTTATTGTTGACCGATACTTCCGCAATCAGTGTTCAGTTACTTTATCCGGATGGCACATTGCATCAGTTCAATTACAATTCAGATACATTGCGTTTCATTCCTGCTAGCCCCAATGGTTCAGAAAATGCAGCAGTTTCTATTCTCTCGCCTGCGCTCACACAGGATGGAACCTATGAGTTGATTGTTTCTGGTAAGAACAAAGCCGGATTGATGGCAGGGGCATTGCAATACAAAGTGCAGTTTCAGGTAATAAATAAGGCGATGATTAGTAATGTCTTCAATTATCCCAATCCGTTTACAACGTCTACAGCTTTTGTGTTTACCCTCACAGGAAGTACGGTGCCGCAAAACTTAAAGATAGAAATATTGACTGTCTCTGGCAGGATAGTAAAAGAAATAACCAGGGATCAGCTTGGGCCGCTACATATTGGCAACAATATTACCACCTACAAATGGGATGGCACCGATATGTTTGGTGCAAAACTGGGCAACGGTGTTTACTTGTACAGGGTGGTTACCCGCCTCAATGGAAACAGCATAGACAAGTATGGCAGTGATGCCGGTGGTCCCAATACGGACATGTATTTTAAAGGAGGTTATGGAAAGATGTATCTGATGCGATAACTTCGCCGCCATGCAAACAACAGGAATAGGAACAAGAGTGCTTAATTTTTTGGTAGATACCATCATCATCACCATCATCAGTGGGCTGAGTTATCATGGTTGGAACATCTATGTATTGTTTTATCATTACCCGGGCTTCAACTTCGGATGGTTTTTCTTTGGTACATTATTCATTTATTATACCATCTTCGAAAGCCTCTTTTCACGTACACCCGGCAAATGGGTAACCTACAGTAAGGTGGTTAATCGTCAAGGAAAAAGACCTTCTTTCTTTCAGGTCTTGTTGCGTAGCATTGCTCGATTAATCATTATCGATATGTTCTTTATCCCTTTTCTGGACAAGACCTTACACGACTTTCTTAGCAAAACAGAAGTGGTGGAGGCGTAATTGTTAATGATTGATGCATTACGATAGACAATTAAACCTTCCGGGTAGACAATTAAACTTTGTGGGTAGACAATCAGAGTTTCTGGGTAGACAGTTAAACCTTCCGGGTAGACAATTAGAGTTTCCGGGTAGACAGTTGAACCTTCCGGGTAGACAATCAGAGCTTGCGGGTAGACAGTTGAACCTTCCGGGTAGACAATCAGAGCTTGCGGGTAGACAGTTAAACCTTCTGGGTAGACCATTAAAGAAAGATTGGAAGAAATTAAAGGCTCAAATGAACAAAAAACAATTTATGGGTTATTAGTAAATAAGCTCGAAGTTGAATCATTCATAATTCATAACTAAATAAAGTGGCAAAGATTAGTATAAACATAGCAACAGGTAGTTTACAACAGGCAGAAATGATAGTGGGGATTGATTTGGGTACTACCAATAGTTTGGTGGCAATCATTCATCCCGAAACAAAAAAGCCCGTTGCATTGAAGGAACATGACTCTAGCAGTCTCGTTCCGAGTATTGTGCATTTTGATGAATATGGCAATGCGAGTGTGGGCGAAGTGGCGAAAGGTTTTCTGGAAACAGAACCTCAGAATACCATCTTCAGTGCCAAGAGGCTGATGGGAAAAAGTTATAATGATGTAAAGAACAATGCGGGTTTCTTTACCTATAAAGTCATTGACGACAATACAGAAAGCCTTGTGAAAGTGCAGGTGGGCAATCAATTCTATTCGCCCATTGACTTGTCTTCTTTCATATTAAAAGAACTGAAACAACGGGCAGAACACATTTTGAAGACGCCTGTTACAAAGGCGGTCATTACTGTTCCGGCTTACTTCAATGATGCACAGCGTCAGGCAACACGCGATGCAGGTAAACTTGCAGGACTGGATGTACTCCGGATTATCAACGAACCAACAGCAGCTAGTCTGGCGTATGGGCTGGGGCTAGAGAAAGACGATGAAAGAACCATTGCCGTCTATGATTTGGGTGGTGGTACTTTCGATGTTTCTATCCTTAAAATCACCAATGGCATCTTCGAAGTATTGAGTACCAATGGCGATACTTACCTTGGTGGAGATGATTTTGATCGGTTAATTATTCAGCATTGGCTGAAAGAAATAGGCTTAACGGAAGAGGAATTGCATACCAATAAGCAACTGGCACAAACCCTTCGCTTGATAGCAGAAGAGGCAAAGAAACATCTGAGCAGTAATGAAGTCTTTGAGTTTACGCTTCCTGAACTTACCACTAACGACTCACGATTGTCTACTGCTTCATTACGACTTACGACTTACGACTTTAACCTGCTAATTGCTCCTTTAATTGAAAAAACAATTACCAGTTGCAGCAATGCGTTGAAAGATGCAGGACTAACTACCACCGATATTGATACCATCGTGATGGTGGGAGGAAGTACCCGTGTGCCTGCCGTAAAGAATGCAGTGAGTACATTTTTCGGCAAGCCAGTGAATGATTCAGTGAATCCGGATGAAGTGGTGGCTTTGGGTGCAGCGGTGCAAGCAGATATTCTAGCTGGAAACAACAAGGACTTTTTATTACTCGACATTACGCCTTTGAGTTTGGGATTAGAGACGATGGGTGGATTGATGGATGTATTGATTCCACGCAATTCTAAGATACCCACCAAGGTCGGCAGACAATATACCACCTATCAGGATGGACAAAGTGGAATGCGTATTTCTGTTTTTCAGGGAGAAAGGGATCTGGTGAAGGATAACAGAAAGCTTGCTGAGTTTAACCTCACAGGTATTCCGGGTATGCCTGCAGGACTACCCAAGGTAGAAGTTAATTTCTTGATTAATGCGGATGGAATATTGGTTGTTACAGCCAAAGAGTTGCGCAGTGGCGTTCAACAGAGCATTGAAGTGAAACCACAATATGGTCTGACAGATGCCGAGGTAGAACAAATGCTGCTGGATAGTATTACCCATGCAAAAGACGATATTCAAACACGTGCATTGGTAGAAGCCCGCACAGAAGGAGAGCAGATATTGACTGTTACCGAGAAATTCTTGACCAAGAATGCAAGCCTCATTTCCAAAGACGAGATGCTGGCAACAGCCAATGCCATGCAGGCGTTGCAACTAGCAATAACAATGGAAGACAAGAACCTGATTCAAACTAAAACAGAAGAGTTAAATGAAGTAACCCGTCCTTTTGCAGAACGTGCCATGGATGCTGCCATCAGCGGCGCCATGAAGGGACAAAACATAATGGGGTAGCTGAGTCTACCCCTACTTTCCACTATAACAGTCATCCTTTCAATCAATTGAATTTCATGGAATCATGGGATAAAGCACCCCTGTGTAAGGCCTTTTGTAATAAACCAAATAAAAAACACGCCCTTTTATCGTTACATTTTAGCTATCCAAGCACTATGTTTGGTAAATATATTTGTCGTCTCATAAATTGTTAATTACTGATGTTACAGAACAAACTCTACAAGTTATTACTGATTGGCTGCTTATTAATCAGCAATATTTCCTTTTCTCAAACAGTTCCTACGCCTAAGGAGCATTTTGGGTTTGCCATTGGAGATGATTATCACCTGGCTACTTACACCCAGACAGAAGCTTATTTCAAAAAGTTGGCTGCTACTTCCAAGCGCGTAAAGCTGGTGGAAATAGGCAAGACCGAAGAAGGTCGCAGTCAGTATATGCTTGTTGTTTCTTCCCCCAAAAACCTGGAGAATCTGGAGCATTACAGAGAAATTTCTACCAAGCTGGCACATGCCGAAAACCTGACTGACGAGCAAGCCCATTCCCTCGCCGCAGAAGGAAAAGCAGTGGTTTGGATTGATGGGGGTCTTCATGCCAACGAAACAGTGGGTGCGCACCAACTGATAGAAACAGCATACGAACTTTCTAGTCGCACCGACGAGGAAACCAATAAGATTCTAGACAATGTGATTATCCTGCTTGTACACGCCAATCCCGACGGACAAGAACTGATGAGCAACTGGTATATGCGCAAAGCTGTGCCAGAGGAAAGGTCTTTTAATAACTGGCCGCGCTTGTTTGAAAAGTATGCAGGACACGACAATAACCGCGACTTCTACATGCTGAACCTCAAGGAAACACAAAACCTAGCAAAGCAGTTGTACATCAACTGGATACCACAGATTATGTACAATCACCACCAGCCTGCCCCTGCAGGTGCAGTGGTTGCTGGGCCTCCGTATCGTGACCCTTTTAATTATGTTTTCGACCCCATTACAATGACAAGTCTTGATGCTATTGGTGCAGCAATGGGTACTCGTTTGGATGCTGAAGGAAAGCCTGGCTATACCGAACGTTCGGGTTCAGTTTACTCTACTTGGTATAATGGTGGGCTTCGCACCACCACCTATTTCCACAATATAGTTGGGTTGCTAACAGAAATTACTGGTAATCCCACGCCTACTACCATTCCGCTTGTTCCCAACCGTTTAATTCCTAGCGGGGCAACCATCAATCCTGTTACGCCACGGGTTTGGCATTTTAAATATTCCATCGATTATTCTATTTCCCTCAACTATGCGGTATTGGATTATGCTTCTCGATACAGGGATCAGTTGTTGTTTAATATCTATCGGATGGGTAAGAACTCCATCGAAAAAGGAGAAAAGGATTATTGGTCTTTATCGCCAAGTAAAGTTGCTGCCATCACCAAATTAGCCGAAGGCGAGACAAGGACTACCAAAAAAGGAGCTTTGGTTGCTGATTCTTCCGATGAAGAAAACCCTGCAACTGTTGCTACAAAATATTATGATTCTGTAATGAAGAATCCTGTCTTGCGTGATCCAAGGGGATATATTATTACTGCTGCGCAGGCCGACCTTCCTACTACAGTCCGTTTCTTGAATGCACTAATCAGCACAGGTATTGTCGTTACAAAAGCCACCGCTTCGTTTACCGTTGAGGGCAAGACTTATCCTGCTGGTTCTTATGTAATCAAGACCAATCAGGCTTTCAGACCGCATATAATAGACATGTTCGAGCCACAAGATCACCCCAATGATTTCCTATATCCAGGAGGCCCGCCTATTAAACCTTATGATGCCGCAGGATGGACGTTGGCTTATCAGATGGGTGTTCAGTTCGACCGTATCCTCAATCCTTTCGATGCGCCGACTGAACGTATGGGTTATGGCGAATTGATTGTTTCAAAGGGTGCTTATATTGGTAATGCTAAGGCTGCCAAAGGTTATTTGCTGGATGCCCGTGCCAACCATTCTTTTACTGCTGCCAACGATTTATTGAAGGAAGGTATAGACGTTTTCAGGACGACAGAAGCGGTTGATGGTGCCTCACTCGGTTCTTTCTTTGTGGCAGCTTCTGCAAAGGCAAAGTCTATCTTGGATAAGGATGCCGATTCTTTGGGGATCACCATCAATGCCATTACTAAAAAGCCCGCTGGATTAAAGAAGCTATCCCCTGCCCGCATTGCTTTGTGGGACATCTATGGTGGCTCCATGCCTTCGGGTTGGGTGCGTTATATGATGGAGCAATACCATTTCCAGTTCGATCGGATCTATGCCAAAGAATTGGACAGTGCCGATTTGCGTAGTAAATACGATGTCATCATTTTCCCTACAGGCGCTATCCCCGCCATCGGTGCAAGTCGTGGTAAGTTGCAACCCAAACCTGCTAGTGTTCCCGAAGAATACAGACATACCTTGGGACGTTTCAGTGCAGAGAAAACTGTTCCTGCCCTCAGGAAGTTCCTGGAAGAAGGTGGCAATATCGTAACTATCGGTACCAGTACAAACCTCGCTTATCACCTGGGTGTACCTGTTAAAGATGCCCTTACCGAGATAGTGGATGGCACAGAAAAGAAGTTACCCGGCGAGAAGTTCTTCATACCCGGTACCATCCTGAAAGCGAGTGTGGATTCTGCTGCCCCTGCCGCTTGGGGTATGAATGCGACGGCTGATGTTATGTTTGACGAAAGCCCGGTATTCAAAATAAATACCAGTGCCTACGCCGTTGGCTCGGTAAAACCATTGGCTTGGTTTGCTTCTAAGAAAACATTACGTAGTGGCTGGGCATGGGGACAAGAGTATCTGCAAGATGGTGTTGCGGCCTTCGAAACAACTGTTGGCAAGGGCAAGCTCTATGCTTTTGGTCCCGAAATCATCTATCGTGCACAAGCATACAATACGTATAAACTATTGCTGAATCAACTGTATAAATAATGATTAACGATTAATGTTTAATGATTAATAGGAAGCATGTTTGAATGAAAAAGCCCTCGAAGATTTTGCTTCGAGGGCTTATTTTTCTTAAACTTATACTTTATAACTCATCACTACTAAATTATTTCCACTTTCACTGTCACAATTCCTGCTCCAGTGGTTACAATGTATAAATGAGAGTTTATATCTGTGTATCCTGCTTCTAAAAAGCTATGGGTACTGATTGCGTTTTGCAGCAAAAGAATTTTGGTAGCACCTGTTGCCAATGTTTTTACAATACCATTGGTGTATTAGGCATAGACATCCACGCCTCCAACAAGCGTTTTAAATTATTAATAAATAAAAAAGAAAAACACGCTGCTGCGTCAACGATAAAAAAAGTAAACCTAATAGTGCTAACAAAAGTTAAAAACAAAATTAATTTGAAATAAATTTTTTTATTACTCCAATTGCTTGTTGAAACTACAAAAAATGTTTGCAAAAGCACACTAATAGCCACTTGATGGGCATTTTGAGTTGAGAACCCTGTTCCGACACTTGTAGATGGTGCGTTCCAAACCAAGAACCCTGTTCCGACACGTGTAGTTGATGCGTTTCAAACTAAGAACCCTGTTCCGACACGTGTAGATGGTGCGTTCCAAACCGAGAACCCTCTTCCGACACGTGTAGATGGTGCGTTCCAAACCAAGAACCCTGTTCCGACACGTGTAGATGATGCGTTCCAAACTAAGAACCCTCT
>CAITVK010000104.1 GCA_903895845.1 uncultured Chitinophagaceae bacterium | reverse complement strand
GGGCTTATTTAAATTGATAATTAATAATTGATAAAAGAAAAGTCCATCTGCGCAAACAGATGGACTTTTCTTTTATCAATTGTATAACTTACAACCTAAAACTTAGTACTTGCTTGCTATACCTGAAATTTAATTACGTTGCTATAAGTGCTTACTCCAGCGGCACTGGTAACCACGCAAACACATTGCATTCTAGCACCTGCAGGCAGCCCGGTAACCAATACTTCTTTTTTACCAGAAATACAAAACAACCTAATGGTGGGGTCAGTACAAAACATTAAATTGCCACTACGGGTGAGTGTATCCAGATCGCTGCCAATTACATAAGTAATGGTGGGATGCTCTACGGTAATACTTTTTGTTTCTACTTGCAACAGAACTGAACCAGCTTGTTTTTGAGGGGTGAAATCCAAAGCTGGTTGTCCGTTAATAACGCTTGGTGTAGTTTCAGCTTTTGTGGCATCGAAACCCGATGAAACAATAATTACCGAATCGCCATTGGCAATCAAATCAACTAAGTTTGCCCAGTTATCAATAAATAATTCCGCTGCTATTTCTGCCTTATGTACAGCATCGGTAGTACCATCGCCGCCATTCGCAGCATTATTAAGGGCTGTGGTAATAGCATTTATTTTAGCCAATCCGAGGGCATAAGAAAACACCAAAGAGGGGTTGACGAAGACACTCCCCGACGCCGACATTTTGCCCTGAATCTTTAAATACATGATTACCTTTTTTTCTGGTGTAAGGCGTTTGTAACTTCTGGCAACACTTTGTCTTCTTTGCATAACAATCATTTTTTTAATGAAACACGAAACTACCCCTATCCAACCACAACCTTCTCAACTATATTTTTATTTGAAAAAGTTGTTTATCCTAACTTGAAAGGCTTTTGTTTTTGATTGATTTATAGCTTGAAACAAGGCAAAGCCAGCACTCTTTTCTATAAAGTCAGCACTCTTTTACCAAAAGCAGACTGCTTTAGTTCAGAACTTGTCCGCTTTTATCAAAAGCAGACTGCTTTAGTTCAGAACTTGTCAGCTTTTATCAAAAGAGAGCTGACTTAGTGCAGAAGCTGTCTGCTTTTGACAAAAGAGTGCTGACTTAATGAGAAAGAAACAATGAGCCAAAGAATTTTGAACACATTTTGGTAATTGAATAGACATTCGTAAACTCACTACTTTTTCTTGTAGCTTCCCCTGACCCTACTTAGTGTTTCTGTGGTTATACCCAAATAAGATGCGATATCTTTTTGCGTTAATCTTTGAAGTAGATAGGCATAGTCGTTTACAAAGGAAAAATATCTAGCCTCTGCGGTTTGTTTTCGTAGGTTATACAATTGCATTTCGGAAGCAACCAAATATTGCTCCGTAACAACCCGTATTATGTAATTAAACTCCAAATGTTTCTTGTACAACACCTGTAGTTTGTCGTAATGAATACACGCCAAAGTAGTATCCTCAAGCGCAATAATATATTCGTTGCCAGGCTTTCTGCTATAGAAACTGAATATGGAGGTAATGATTGTTTTTTCATCCATAAACTTAGTCACCACCTCTTCCCCATCCTTTAAATAATAACTTTTGGCAAGTCCCTCCAAAACAAAACAAGCATGTCTGGCTATTTTTCCCTCTTGCAAAATGGTTTCACCGGCCTTGAAATATTTAATTTCTACCTCATTTTGTAAATCCTCCGCCAATCCAGAAGACATTGGATGAATCTCATTGAAACAGGCAATAATTGATTCAATCATATTATTAAATTAGGGATAAAAGTATAGAACATCTCTTCTGAAAATGATGTATGATAGAAAACAAAGAAAAATTGTTGGCTGTAACGAAATTGATAAATGTCAAGATGGAAGTGTTTTAGGGCAGGCATTTTTGCATTATTAAAGCAATAATTAAAAAAGTATGGGAAATTTAATTTTAAATCAACTAACAGAGTTTCTATTGATTCATGTGCTAGCCCTTTTGCTAGGTCTGTCTGTGAAAAAGTATCAATTGAGAGTAAATTATACAAGGAAAATAAACCATTTCTTTGTTTTCTTCTTGCCATACTTACTCAAAACAATTTTCCCATTTAAAGAGACTTTAATTACCCAAATAATCATTGCCTGTACAGGATTGGCAACTTTGGGTATCTATTTAAAACCAATCCGCAATAATGTTAGGTTGGTAAGATTAATGTTTGCTGCTTTTGACAGACCTGAGGACAGACCATTTACGCTGAAATGGCTTTTTACACAATACTTAATTACCTATTTGGTGGCTATTCCTTTGTGGGTACTATTTAATAAGTTGGGACATACGGAGGCAATTTCAATCATTATATTGATAAATGCCATTGGCGATGGACTAGCCGAACCTGTTGGAATTACGTGGGGCAAACACAAATATGCGGTAAAAGCAATTTTTACAAACAGGGCTTATACGAGAAGTTTTGAAGGTAGTGCCATTGTTTTTTTGGTGGCAGTGATAGTGGTTGCCCTATTTCAAAACCACTTTAATGCAAGTCAATTTATAGTGGCTCTACTCACAGTTCCTATCCTTTCCACTTTGGCAGAAGCAAAATCTCCCCACACTTGGGATAGTCCTTTTATTTTTCTATTTACTGGTATTGCGCTTTTGGGCGTGTATCAATTCTAAAATAAAAACTCTAAATAACATGAAACAAGTAATAAAAACATTAAGAGCCTGTTTAAAAATGTTCTTTAAAAGAAGTAAGGGCACATGCTAAAAGAGAGATACATACGTTCTTAGAGTTACCAAGCTTAAAGAAAATATGTATTCGACAGATTTAACAGATGCCCAATGGGACAATATTAAGCGT
>CAITVK010000103.1 GCA_903895845.1 uncultured Chitinophagaceae bacterium | reverse complement strand
AACAAGAAGGAGGAAGCGGCATTGAGGTTGCCGGAAGAGATATTGGCAGAGATGCGCGCCTTGGATGAAGAAAGTGCGACTATTTTGGACTCAATATTGGAACTACTATGAAAGAAGGATGGGAAATAAAGAAGTTGGGGGAAGTATGTGGTTTTGTTCGAGGACCATTTGGAGGAAGTTTGAAGAAAGAAATATTTAAAGATGATGGCTACGCCGTTTATGAGCAACAACATGCCATATATGATCAATTTGACGAAATAAGATATTTTATTGATGAAGAGAAATTCAATGAGATGAAACGTTTTGAATTGTTCTCTGGTGATTTAATAATGAGTTGTTCAGGAACAATGGGGAAAATTTCAATTGTCCCTGAAAATATTAAGAGTGGAATTATAAATCAAGCTTTATTAAAGCTTACCCCATTAAAAAGCGTTTCTAATATTTTTTTAAAACTTTGGATTCAAAGTGAAAGTTTTCAAGAAAGATTGAAAGAGTATTCTGTAGGAGCAGCAATACAAAATGTTGCCTCTGTAGCAATATTGAAAAAAATTGAAATACCCCTTCCACCCATTACCGAACAAGAACGAATTGTTTCTATTTTAGATGAGTGCTTTGCTGCGATAGATAAGGCTAAAGCTAATGCGGAACAAAATTTTAAAAATGCAAAGGAATTGTTTGAGAGTTATTTGCAGGGGGTGTTTGAGAATGGAAATGAGAATTGGGAAACAAAATGTTTGGATCAATTGGGAACAATAACATCAAGCAAACGAATTTATAAAAGTGAATATGTAAAAGAAGGAATACCATTTTATAGAACAAAGGAAATAAAAGAAATATCAAATGGGAAAGTTATTTCTTTAGAGCTTTTCATTTCAAGAGAAAGATATTATGAAATAAAAAAATCATTTGGTGTTCCACAAATAAACGATTTACTCATGTCAGCTGTAGGAACTATTGGTGAAATTATGGTAATTAATAATGATGATGAGTTTTACTTTAAGGATGGAAATATTGTTTGGTTCAAGGAATTTACAAGTTTGGATACAAACTATTTAAAGTATGCTTTGACTGCTTTTGTTGAAAAAATTAAAAACCTCGCAATCGGTTCTGCGTATAGTGCATTAACAATAGAGAAGTTGAACAAATATCAAATCTCATTTCCCCAATTAAAAGAAGAACAACAAACGATCGTCCGTCAATTAGATGCACTACGGGCTGAAACACAAAAGCTTGAGGCAGTTTACCAACAAAAGGTGGCAGATTTGGTGGAATTGAAGAAGAGTATATTGGAGCGGGCGTTTAAGGGGGAGTTGTAAACTGAAAAAAGAGTAGCATTATGAAAGTGAAATTAAGTCAAGCAGTAAAGATGTTTTTTGGAAACTCATCACTTGAGATGGTTTACTTTGAAGCAATTGCAAATGCTTTAGATGCTAATGCAACAGAAATTGAAATAAAAATTTTTGCAAAGGCTTTAAACCAACCCGAAACACTACAAATAGAAATTTCTGATAATGGTGAAGGGTTTACAGATGATCGGTATACTAAGTTCTCAAAATTATTTGACGTAGATGAAAGTACTCACAAGGGGTTAGGGCGATTGGTGTATCTATGTTACTTTGAAGATGTTAAGGTCATTAGCTATTTTAATAAAACAGCAAAAAGAATTTTTAATTTTTCTGAAGGGTTTGAAGAAGAAAAGTTCAAAATAGAAGAAGTTGAAGAGCGTACATCTGGCACTAGTATTAAAATGACTGACTATGTTCCTCAAAAGATTGCAAAAGGGGATTACATACAACCGAAAAAAATTAAACAAAGGATTTTAGAAGAGTTCTATTCGAGATTGTTTCATCTTAAAAAGAAAGGATTTTCTGTTAAGATAAAAATTGAATCGATAATAGAAGGGAAAAAAATTGATTCTCAGATTGAGAATTCTGATATTCCTGAATTTACAGCAATTGAATTAAGCAGTAGAATTAATCTATTTGATAAATTCGATTTGTACTATTCTATTAAAGAAGTTGGTTCGGAGGACACTTCTTTGATTGCAGCAATTTCTGTTGATAACAGAACAGTAAAAGTTGACTTGATTTCTAATGAAAATATGCCATTAGGATATGAGATGGTTTTTCTACTTTATTCAGATTTTTTTGAAGGTAAAATTGATGCAACCAGACAAAATCTAACCATTTCACCACAAGAACTAAAAGAGGTTCAAACTCTTTTCAGAAGAGAAGTTGTATCAATAATTGAATCTTTTATTCCAAGTATTAGAAAAAGGAATAATGAGGTAAAAGTTGGGTTGGTATCTAGATACCCTCATCTGAGCGGCTATTTTGATGCAGACAATATTGGGTATGTAACTAGAACTGAAATTTTAAAAAAGGCACAAGACGAGTTTTTCAAGGAACAAAGGGAAATTTTAGATGCAACGTCACTCAACGAAGAGCAGTTTGATAAATCGTTGGATTTATCATCAAGAGCACTCACAGAATATATATTATTTAGGCAATTGACCATTGAAAAATTAAAAAAAACAACTGATGAGAACAGTGAAGCAGAACTTCATAGGCTCTTTGCGTCTATGCGTAAAGACGGTAGATTTGAAAAAAAAGATGCTATCGATGATATTTATAGGAATAATGCTTGGTTGCTAGATGATAAGTATATGACTTATGAAACTATACTAAGTGATAGGGAAATGGGGGAATTAGTAGAAACGATTACTTCTGATGAAGAAACTAGAGATGACAGTCGACCAGATATCGCATTGATTTTTTCAAATAATCCTGATAACAAACTCCCTTTTGATGTAGTAATAGTTGAGTTGAAGAAGAGAGGAATTTCATTAGAAGAAAATATAAAAGTTATTACTCAACTCAAGAAAAGAGCAAGAAAGTTGATGGAATATTACAATAATCAAATACAAAGAATTTGGTTTTATGGCATTATTGAATTCAATGAGGAAGTTGAAAAGGAATTGACTGATGATTATATAAAATTGTATTCATCTGGCAAAATGTACTACCGAGAAACAACAGTTACTATTTCCCTTACTCCTGAGGTGAAATTACCTATTGGTGTGTTTGTTTGGGATATTGATGCTGTAATAAATGATGCTGATGCCCGAAATTCAGCTTTCCTGAATTTGATTAAAAGTAAATTTATTCATTAAATGAACGAACCTGAAACTAGGGCATCACTGACAGACCCTACACTTAAAGCGGCAGGATGGGGCATTGTGGAGAGATGTTGAAGTTCGGGGAGATTTGTTTACGAAGGTCGGCTATTAACGATGGGCTTAACGATGGGCTACTACTTACGAAGGGCTACACCCATCGTTATCGTATATCACCCTTTCAGGGCTGTGTCTGTTGTTGAGCGTTGGTTTAATCCTGAAAGGATGGCGTATTATAGCGAAGGATGCAGTCCTTCGAAGAAAGAAAGTGAAGTAATATTTGTACATTACAGGTTCCAAATGCAAAACCACAAAGTGGTGGCATATATCAGCGATGGGAAAATCTGTGGTAATAGCGATTAGGTTATTTACATCGTAAAAAGTAGATTATGGGACAGTCATTGGTTAAGAATTATATACACCTTGTTTTTAGCACCAAACACCGTGAAGCGTTGATTTATCCTCCTGTGGAAGCTGAATTGCATAGCTATCTTGGCGGCACATGTAATGAACTGGGGTGTCAGGTTCTTAAAGTTGGCGGCTATACCAACCATATACATATTCTTTGTATGCTTTCTAAAAAGATTGCATTAATGAAATTGATGGAGTTGGTGAAATCGCATTCTTCAAAATGGATTAAATCGAAAGGGGATAGTTATGCTAACTTCTACTGGCAGGATGGATATGGGGCATTTTCGGTTAACCCAACAGAAGTGGATACTGTAATTGCTTATATTGCTAATCAGCATGAACACCATCATAATAAATCATTTGAAGATGAATACAGAGCGTTTCTACATAAATATAAAGTTGAGTATGATGAGCAATATGTTTGGGATTAGTCCTGTACTTTTTATAAAAGAGTGGTGGTGGTGCCCCTCGTAAATGAACCGACGGGTGGTGTCTAGTCCTGCAAGGACGATGTATAAAAGCGAGGTGGTGAAACCCCTCGTATCTTATTAACACAAGGTTCTACCCAGTGTTAACATACACCGCCCTTTCAGGGCTTTGTTGATTTTTGGTTTATTTTGTAAAGATATTTTCTTACTAAAAACATATAGTAATGAACGAAACTGAAACTAGAGCATCACTTATAGACCCTGCACTAAAAGCGGCGGGGTGGGGTGTTGTGGAGGGAAGCCGTATACGCATGGAGTTTCCTATTAATAAAGGTAGGTTGATAGGTCATGGTCAGCGTAGCAAACCTGATAAGGCCGATTATGTATTGCAATATAAAAACAGAAATCTTGGTGTAATAGAAGCTAAGGCTGTTGCCAAATACTACACTGAGGGTGTTGGGCAAGCAAAGGATTATGCTAGCAGATTGCAAGTAAGATTTACTTACAGCACCAATGGCATACAAGTTTATGGGATAGACATGCTTGAAGGTAAGGAGGGAGAGGTAACTGAGTTTCCGAGCCCTGATGAATTGTGGGAGTTGACTTTTGGAGAACAGAATAAACTGCAACCACTGAATGCTGTTTGGCGAGATAAGTTACTTTCCGTTCCATTTGAGGATAGAGGAGGCACCTGGCAGCCAAGATACTATCAGGAAAACGCTATCACTAAAGTATTAGAAGCTGTAGCTAATGGTGAGCAAAGAATACTATTAACTCTTGCTACAGGAACAGGTAAAACTGCTATCGCCTTTCAGATTGGATGGAAACTGTTTCAGGCAAAATGGAATATTAAAAAAGATGGACAAAGAAGCCCAAGAATATTGTTTTTAGCAGACAGAAATATATTGGCAGACCAAGCATTTAATGCGTTTTCGGTTTTTGAAGAAGATGCCTTGGTTCGTATTAATCCAAATGACATTAAAAAGAAAGGTAGGGTACCAAAAAATGGAAGTGTATTCTTTTCCATTTTCCAAACCTTTATGAGTGGCCCCAATGACACGCCTTATTTTGGAGAATATCCAAAAGACTTCTTTGATTTTATAATCATTGACGAGTGTCACCGAGGTGGCGCGAATGATGAAAGTAGTTGGCGAGATATTTTGAATTATTTTAGCCCTGCCGTACAATTAGGTCTAACAGCTACTCCTAAAAGAACCATCAATGCCGACACCTACAACTATTTTGGAGAGCCTGTATATATTTATTCATTGAAGGAAGGTATTAATGATGGTTTCTTAACACCCTTTAAAGTAAAACAAATTGACACAACCATTGATGAGTATTTGTTCACTTCGGATGATACCGTTCTGGAAGGGGAAATTGAAGTGGGTAAACTATACACGGAAACGGAAATGAACCGTATCATTGAGATTAAGGAAAGGGAGGAGTATAGAATAAAGATACTGATGAGTCTGATAAATCAAAGCGAAAAAACATTGGTTTTTTGTGCCACACAATTACATGCACTAGCGATAAGGGATTTGATTAATCAAAAGGTAACCATAAAAAATGCTAATTACTGCCAAAGAGTAACGGCAGATGATGGCAAAATTGGTGAACAACATTTGAGGGACTTTCAAAACAATGAGAAAACTATTCCTACCATACTTACTACTTCACAAAAATTAAGTACAGGCGTTGATGCTCCCGAGGTGAGGAATATTGTATTGCTTCGTCCGGTAAACTCTATGATTGAGTTTAAGCAAATAATAGGTAGGGGAACACGTTTGTTTGATGGCAAAGACTACTTTACCATTTATGATTTTGTAAAGGCACACCATCATTTTAGCGACCCTGAATGGGATGGCGAACCTGAAGAACCCGAAACACCAACGCCACCTAAACCCAAAGAGCCTTGCAAAAATTGTGGGCAGTTGTCCTGCAATTGCATGAAAGAAGCAGAAGACCCATGTCCTGTTTGTGGTTATGAAAATTGCAGATGTGAAACACCACCTGTAAGAATGGTAAAAGTGCAACTTGCTGACGGAAAAGTGAGACAGTTTCAACACATGGTAAATACCACATTTTGGAGTCCTGATGGAAGACCAATTTCTGCAGAGGAATTTTTGAAGTCCTTGTTTGGTGCTTTGCCAGCACTATTTAGCAATGAAGAAGAGTTAAGGACAATTTGGAGTAAACCAGACACCAGAAAGAAGTTGTTGGAAGAGCTCTCGGAGAAGGGATTTGCTAAACAACAACTATCGGAGTTTCAGAAAGTACTTCATGCCGAAAACAGTGATTTGTATGATGTTTTAGCTTATGTAGGCTTTCATTCAAAAATTATTGAAAGAACAGAAAGGGCAGATAAAGCAAAAGTGTATTTGAATAACTATAGCTCTAAGCAGCAAGAGTTTCTGAATTTTGTGTTAGGTCAGTATGTGAAGCAAGGAGTGGAAGAATTGGATGACACAAAAATAGGCGACTTGTTGACCTTGAAGTATCATGCAATTGCTGATGCCAAGAAGGAACTAGGGGATATTGCTACAATTAGAAATACGTTCATTGGTTTTCAGACTTATCTATATGGTAATAGAGTAGCGATTTGATAAACAAAAGAAAAAACTAGTTAAAAAAACAATCACCCCGCACTATTTGTACCCCTTAAGAGGAGAATTAGGTCGTTTAAAGTTGGTGGGAAAATTTATTTTACATTTATTTTTAAATAATGATTTTAAATGGAAGAATACCCCATACCTTCGTTTCGGAAGTGTTTGGTAGGTGTTGGGTATCGCCTATACAAACATTCTAATCCTCTCGGGATAAGCTTGCCAGCCATCACAAAAAGAACCCTCGCATATTTCTCTAGCTAAGTTTCCCAGCGTTTTAGCAGGACATAGATAATAGATATTAGATATAAGATATTTGTGTCTAGTATGTCATCAGTTTTTTTACTATCCACTACTCCAATAACTACTGTCTAATAACTACTATCTCTTTTTCACTCATAACTATTTACAATGAATAATCTTCAAGGGGCACAAGAAACAAGGAATGTTACAGTTTGCGCATTTTTTGATGTACCTGCAAACGCTGCGGTATTTGCTGGTAATGTTGCATTTAGTACAATCGCTACCAAAATGACAACGGACAGTGCAGCGGCAGTTGTTGCTGGAACGAATGCAGCAGCGGATAATACGGGGTATAGTGTAGACAAGATGGTTAGCAAGGAGATTGTTAGCCAAATGGCGGCACAACTATGTGCCAGCTGCATTGTGAAGCTGGACCTTTTGGGTAATAATGCCCTTTCTAACGCATTGAATAGTGCCGCCACTTTTTATTCTTCTGCAAAGGATGCGGTTTGTACCAATAGGTTGATGAGCGTTTATAATGTAATGGATGAGAATCTGGCGTTGATTACTGCTGATTATGTAACTGCGCCACAACTGGCTACTTTTTTGACAAAAATAAATAACTATGCCGCTACAAAGGGTTCTAGTGCTTTGGTAAACAACAATAGCCCTGTATTGACCAAAACGTATGCTACTGCCATGAAGCAGACCACTACCGACGTGAGAACAATAAAGGAACTTGCTAAGTTTTATAAAACAACCAATCCTACTTTTTATGCTGGCGTTATGAAAGCTTGTAAAATGCCGGCTGTACCGGTGCGTCATACGCCTTTGGTGGTTACGATTACTGATGCAAGTACTACTGGCGTATTGGCTGGTGTGGCAGGAACACTGACAAAATCTAAGGAACTACCAATAAGTAATGTAGCGGGTATTATGACTTATGCGACCATATTGGCGGGTAGTACCACAGCAACATTTGCCAAAACTGGTTACATTACAGTTATAAAGACATTGGACATTTTGAGGGGTAAAACAAACTCGCTTTCTGTTGCATTGGTTCCGGGCACTATGACTGCGGAGGAAAAACAAACCATTAAGGATACCATTGCCCGCGTTGTTGCGGACGATAAGGCACAGATTGCTGCCAAGAAGAAGGCCAAAAAAGAAGCAAAAGCTGCTGCACTTGCTGCTACTGTATTGTTGGTTGAACCTGAACCTGTTGTAGAAACAATTCCTACTGAACCCGCAGTATAAAGGGGCTTGGGACTTTTTGTTACAGTAGTTGTCGAACCTTATGCCTCCTGAGCCTTTGCAGATTGTACTATCTATTCATTAAACTTTGGTACGATTCAGGCAAGAGTTAATTAAATGACGGACTTTATCTTCTTTGATGATTCCCACTTTTTTGTTGGTCGAAATTATTGACTGTTGGGAATTTGTTTTATTGCCTAGATAAGTTTAAATAACTTCATTAATTATTCGCTTTTTTAAGAGTTGGATGAAACAATCCTAGAGACGCAACCGCAGATAGTATTAAATTCTGGAATAAGGCTAATAAGCAGATTCGTATAAACCCCCTACATTTACATCCTGTTAAAACAAATTTCAGTACGACAAATAATCTTTTTATGGAAATAATTCACGTGAGTGCCGAGTGTTATCCAGTTGCAAAAGCGGGTGGATTGGGTGATGTTGTAGGTGCATTACCTAAATATCAGTGTAAGGCGGGGCATTTTGCCAAAGTGGTGATGCCCATGTATCGCACCAAGTTCTTGTATACCAATGAATGGGTGGTTGACTATAAAGGAAGTGCCTATCTGGGTGAATATTACTTTGAATTTACAATCATCAAAGAAAAAACCAACAAGTTGGGCTTCGACCTATATTTAGTCGACATCAATGGGTTGCTGGACAGGGAAACCATTTATGGTTATAATGATGACCCGCAACGTTTCATCGCCTTTCAGATTGCAGTTTTGACGTGGTTGAGTACCTGGCAGCACAATCCGGATGTGATTCATGTTCACGATTATCATGCGGGCTTGATCCCTTTTATGGTAAAGAACTGTTTTATATTCAGGAAGCTGGCTTTTGTAAAAACGGTACTCACTATCCATAATGCACAGTATCAAGGCAATATTAGTTGGGATAAATACCATTGGCTTCCCGCTTACGACAGCTTTAAATGGGGCGATCTGGATTGGAATAGCAACATCAATCCACTAGCTAGTGCCATTAAATGTGCCTGGAGGGTGACCACCGTAAGCCAGAGCTACATGAACGAATTGCGTTATAGGAGTAATGGACTGGAAGCATTGTTTGAATATGAAAAGGGGAAGTGTGTGGGTATATTGAACGGCATTGACAATGAGGTATGGAACTCTGAAACAGATAGCTATCTCACCAATAAGTTTACCATCAAAGGGGTGACTGCTGGAAAGAAGAAGAACAAGAAAAAGATATGTGAGGAATATGGGTTGGATGAAAACCTGCCGCTATTTGTTTTTATTGGACGATTGGTAGGGGAGAAGGCGGCCGATATATTGCCAGGCGCTTTCAAGAATGTATTGTATCACCAGGCAGGAAAGGCGAGTTATATGGTGTTGGGAAGTGGGGACAAATACGTGGAGTCGCAGTTGTTTAATATCACCAGCCAATATCCTGGTTATTACAATACTTATATTGGTTATGATGAAGCTTTGAGCCATAGATTGTATGCCGCAGCAGACTTTTTATTGATGCCGAGCAGGGTAGAACCTTGTGGACTGAATCAGATGTATGCGATGCGTTATGGTACCGTGCCAATGGTGAGAAGAACAGGAGGGTTGATAGATACGGTGAAGGATATGGGCGAATGGGAAGGCTTTGGAATATTATTCAACCACGCTACGGTAGACGATATTGCACATTCCATTTACAGGGCAATTGAAGTATATAAAGACAAAGCCCAGATGGAACGGATGCGCAAACACATGATGCAGATAGACCACAGTTGGGAAAGTGTGGTGGAAGCTTACACAAGTGTTTACTAAACCACCAGCTTTTTTAGTAGTTCGACCTCGTCAGTAATCTCCTGCAATAATTGTTGCAGGATTTCTTTATTGTTATCCGTTTCTTTCTCTAAAGTACTCGACAAATGTGCAAGTATTTCGAATGAAGAGGAGAGGGATATTCCTTTTATTTTATGTGCTACTGAGCGCAATTCGGCAAAGTTTTCTGCATCAATACACGCCTTCAATTCTTCAATCATATTTGAAACCTGCCCATTCAGGGTTGTTTGCAGGAGTGTGATGAACTGCAGATAAATAGCTTGATTGTTGCCCATACGGCTTTTTAACTTTTCGCTATCGAAATGTAGAGGTGTGTTAGGGGCATTTTCCATATTGTGTATGTTAGGGTTGTTTAATTTAATCGTTAGGGTAGTCTCTCTTGTTATTCTTAAGGAACAAATGCTTTATACAATATGCACCTGCCACTAGACTCGATTGTATAGTTCTCTCCGGGAAAGATAGCCACCGCTTCGCCTTGCTTGATAACCAGGTTTCTACTACCATTCAGCACTGCACCACCTTCTATGGCAATAATGATTTCCAAAGAAGTAGCCTGAGATTGGTGCTGATCACTGTTTAGGGTAATCTTCTTGATGCCAAAATCGGGTACTGGGCAAGGGTAATGCACTTCGTTATTGCCAATATCTGTTCCCGACATCACATTGGGTATCACTGGTTCAAAAAGGGTGTGCTTCATCAATTCGGGTACATCAATGTGCTTGGGTGTCAATCCACCACGTAATACATTGTCGCTGTTGGCCATTAGTTCCACATTCTGTCCTTCCAGATACGCATGGGGTATACCAGCTCCTTGAAACACAGCTTCTCCCGGATTGGCTTTAACGATATTGAAAAAGTAGATGGAGAATATTCCTTTGTCGATGTTTTTAATTTCCTGTCCTTCTTCAAATAGTTTACATACCCACCAACCTGCATCTGCCTTAGTCAGTTCGTTGTTTGCTTTCTTTCTTAATTCTCTTTCTACCAGAGAAGAAAGTAGGGTGTCAATGTTTGATTGATCCATTTCCATCACAAACTGATACAAGCCCTTGTAACCTTGTTGTCTGAATAAACCAATCAGCACATTGAATTCTTTGATGTCTTCAAGTGTCTTTTCAAGGGCTGTTTCTGATTTGAAACCGTGTAATAACCAGAATTCACTAAGCGCCACCATTACTTCTGGCTTATGATTTCTGTCTTTATAGTTTCTATTAGGGGCAGTAATTGGTATGCCAGCAGCTTCCTCCAAATCGAAACCTTTCTCTGCTTCTTTTTTGGTTGGATGAACTTGTATGGAGAGCATATCTTTTACATCCAGAATCTTAAATAGATAAGGTAATTCACTAAAGCGATCAAATACTTGCTTTGTAATAGTTTCGGTGGGATTATTAGTGATATATTCGTTTAATGAGACACTATTTTCGCCATCACTTATGATAGAAGAGGCAGAAGGATGCGCCCCCATCCAGTATTCGGCACAAGGTTTATGTGCGGTATTGTCAAAACCAATCAGTTGGGGTATATAATCATAGCCACCCCAAGCATAATTCTGTACTTTGCCCTTCAAGTTGAACACCTTTCCTACTAAAGCCATATTTTTTAATTAGAAAATTGAATATACGTGAAGAATAAACAAGTTGGTGACAAAGGCGAAACAATTGCTGCAAACTTTTTGCAAAAAAGAGGATTTAACATTATTGAAAGAAACTGGAGGCACAAGCATTTGGAGGTAGATATCATTGCGAGCAAGAATGGGAAACTGTATTTTGTGGAAGTAAAAACAAGAACGAACAATAAGTATGGGTTGCCTGAGGAAAGTATCAGTAAGGCAAAAATGAATCACCTTAAAGTAGCTGCGGAAGCTTATTTATACATTAATACTCAATGGGAAAAGATACAATTTGATGTTATTGCTATTATGATTGCAAAGGATCGGGAAGAAATTTTTTTAATTGAGGATGTTTTCTTCTGATTCGGTGGGCTTGTTTTTTGAAGTTTTTTTCTTTTTTGCCAAAAGCTCAAGGTATTGTTGTTCATTCATTTCCCATTTATAGTTCTGGTAAAGCCATGCCATAAAAAAAGCAATACCTAGTAGGGCAATTGCGAAAACCGTAGTACTCATTTTGCTATTTGCTTCCATATTAGCACGTTGATACCAGCCTGTAATCAATAATAGCAATATTGCCGCACTAATTGCGAGCCCCCTTGATAGTCCTTTGAGGTATTGTTTAAAGCTCTTTTGCTCCATAAGCCTGTTGTTTTCCCAGTATTCTATAAATTTTTCTTCTTGTTCTGTAAGCATCCTGCAAAACTAATAGATTGACTGGATAGTACTAAGTCAATTAAATTCTGCTTAAACAGATATTATAAGAATAATTCTAATATTTTCGCCAGATAATGAATATTAATGGATAGGGCAAAGACTTTGATTTTTTTACTGTATTGGGTTGTTTTAATAACAGGATGTATACTCATTTTTGAAGAATACTATTGGGCGGCTTCTATAGTTAGGGTACTGCTAATGCCAGTTTTGGGAGCGTATTTATTTGTGAGTCTTAAGCCTACGCATTCTCAAATGTTAAAGATTTACTTTTTTGGGGCCGTTGTATTTCTTTGGGTGTCTGATCTATTTAGGATATTCATTAATGATGATCCTAGAAATGGTATAGAGAAAGACACTCCATTAATACTAAGTTTAGCAGCATTTTGCATTGCGAACTTGTTTTATATCCTAGCTTATAATAAAGTAAGAAAATTAGCCTTACTGAAGGCGGCTTTGCCATCAATCACATTTATGTTGGGATTAGTGCTTATATATTTTATGTTCTTTAAATTTATAAGCAAGGATTATATCAAATCGTTTAAGACTCCCTTAATTTGCTTTATAGAAAGTTTTATATTCACGATAGCATTTGCAACTAATATTTTGGATAGCAATAGCAGAAAAAGATTGAGCATAAAATACTTCTTGCCCGCATCCTTTTTGGCACTTATTTCGGCAATATTATTTGTATTTAACAGATACAAACTATTTACACCAAAGTTTGATATAGTGGTATTGCTTTCATATGGCTATGCACAACTTTTAAATATCATTGGTTTCAGAAAGACCTCTAAGTAAGATTACACTATCCATTCAACAATTTTATTCGCCCATTCTTTTCTGTAAGGAGTAGCTATACGTATATAATTGTCCGTATAGCCTTCCATTATGCCGTTTTTGTCAAATATTTCAAACAATACTTTACGCTCCTTGCCACTATGTTGCTGGGTAAAATATTGCAACTTCATAAAACTAAGATTCCTTAGTGTTTTGTTTCGCTCGTTTCTTTTGTGTATCGGCACTATTGGTTTCAAGTTTAATGCATCTGTGCCGGGTCTTTCTGAATAAGTGAACACATGCAGATAAGAAACATCCAGACTGTGCAAAAAGTCGAAGGTCTCTTTGAATAGTTCATCGGTTTCACCAGGAAAGCCTACAATCACGTCTACTCCAATGCTACAATGTGGCATAAATTGCTTTATCAATGCAACTCTTTCTGCATAGAGTTCTCTTTTGTACCTACGTCGCATCGCACCAAGTATGGTATTGCTCCCACTTTGCAAGGGGATATGAAAGTGGGGCATAATCTTTTTGCTATTAGCCACAAATTCTATTATCTCATTCGTCAATAGGTTGGGTTCTATGGATGATATACGGTATCTTTTTATCCCTTCAATGTTATCTAATTCTTGCAAAAGGTTCAAGAAGTCTTCATTGTTTTTTTTACTCCCATCAGGCCCCTTTCCAAAGTCTCCAAGGTTTACACCAGTGAGAACTATTTCTTTTACATTTGTCTTAGCGAGTTCTTCCACATTCTTTACAACATTTGCAATGGTATCGCTCCTGCTTTTGCCTCTTGCCTTTGGTATTGTGCAAAAGGAACAAGTATAATCGCAACCATCTTGCACTTTTAGGAATGTTCTTGTGCGGTCATTAGCTGAATAAGAAGCATTGAAACCTGTTACGTCTTCTATTTCGCAGCTACATATCTTGGCGCTGTCACCTTTGGAGAGTTCTGCTATGTGTTGTACGATATTAAATTTTTCGGCTGCGCCTAATACAAGGTCAACGCCGGGTATTGATGCAATTTCCTGAGGCTTTAACTGTGCATAGCACCCTGTAATTACAATAAGGCTTTCTGGGGTTTTACGTTGTATCCTTCTTACGAGGTGGCGACATTCTTTATCTGCGTTATCAGTAACAGAACAGGTATTAATTACATAGATATCGGCTGTTTCCTCGAAGTTTTTCTTTTCAAAGCCCTCTGTTTCCAACAATCTGGAAAGGGTAGACGTCTCCGAGAAGTTTAGTTTGCAGCCAAGTGTATGAAATGCTACCGAACGTTGTTTTTGCATCGGGCAAAAATAGCTATCAATTGCTAATCAGGTATTGCTATTTAAGAAATAGTGTACGCCAGTAAGTAAAGCTAAAAAGTAAAGCCAAGAATAGAGGGCGTCTTTACAACTCTTTCTATCCTTGGCTTATCATAACTTTTCGCTTGTGGCAAAGTATTATTTCTTCAATCCTATTTCTCTTAATCTTTCGTCAAGGTATTCTCCAGCAGTTACATCAGGATAAGCCTTAGGGTGGGTTTCATCTATACAATCTTCCAGACAGGCCAAGCTCATTTCACTTTTGGGGTGTAAAAAGAATGGCATTGAGAAGCGAGGTGTTCCCCAAAGTGCTTGTGGAGGATTAACCACTCTATGCGTGCTGCTTCTTAGTTTATTATTGGTGAGACGTTGAAGCATATCGCCAACGTTTACCACAATTTGTTCGGGCAATGCAGTCACTGCTACCCATTCTCCTTTCTTACTCAATATTTCCAGGCCATCCGCAGACGCACCTACCAACAAAGTGATCAGATTAATATCTTCATGTTGTTCGGCGCGCATTGCATTTTTGGGTGCTTGTGTAATAGGTGGGTAATGTATGCAGCGTAGGATAGAATTCCCTTTCTCTATATGAGAATCAAAGTAGTGTTCATCCAGACCAAGGTACAAAGCAATCGCCTGCAACAATGCTTTACCTGTTTTCTCATAACTGCGGTATGCTTCTTCCAATGTGGGGTTGAATTTCGGAATCTGATTTACCTGAACATTGTCGGGATAGATTGCTTTCATGGGGTCATTGGCATCAACCATCTGTCCAAACTGAAAAAACTCTTTCAAATCGGGTGCATCACTGCCTTTTGCATGTTCGGTACCAAAACTTGTGTAGCCACGCTGACCAGCCAATTCTGGAATCAAATACCGTTTCTTCTCTTCGGTAGGAAGAGCGAAGAATGCTTGCACATATTCATAGATTTCTGCAATCAGTGCATCGGGTAAGCCATGATTTTTCACAGCAACAAATCCTACAGTTTCATAAGCCGAACCAAGTTTTTGTACAAACTCATTCTTCTTGGTTTCATCACCACTTAAAAACTCAGATAAATCAACAACTGGGATAGACATAACAATCTTTTTTTAATTAAATAACTAATAACCTGCACTTTAGGCGGAATGCGAAAATAGATGAATGTTTATTAATCTTGTATATTTTCTGCAATTATTTTAAATTGTGTTTGTTTTTTATGTTGTTTTTGCATTATTCGAAAGTGAACTTGGCTTTAATATGTCAATTGGCTTTATTGTAGTGAAGTATATCCAAAAGGCGTACAGTTAGCTGATGCTGCTTTTGCTTTAAGGGGCTTTTATTGCTTTTACGGGTTATAAAAGTTATTACAAATGGATGAATAGATATATCAGTGCCCTCTAGTTTGTTTCTTTTCCATAATATCTCTTCCTGAACCAGAAGGCTAAATTTACCAATGCAATCAAAGCGGGGACTTCTACCAAAGGACCAATCACACCGGTAAATGCTTCGCCGCTGTTGATGCCGAAAACGCCAATGGCAACGGCAATTGCTAGCTCGAAGTTGTTGCCTGTGGCAGTAAAGGCGATGGCAGTGTTGGCAGAATAGTCTGCGCCGAGGAACTTGCCCACAAAAAAGCTGACAACAAACATAATACTGAAATAGATGACCAGCGGAATGGCAATCCTCACCACATCTAGAGGGATTTGAACGATTAATTGCCCCTTCAAGCTAAACATTACTACGATGGTAAACAACAAAGCAATCAAAGTAAGGGGGGATATAACAGGTACAAACTTTTGTTGAAACCATTCCTGTCCTTTTATGGCTATTAAGGTATATCTACTGATAATTCCTGCTGCAAAAGGGATACCCAAATAGATGCCTACACTCTTTGCAATCTCAATTATGGTGATGTTTACCACCAATCCCTTTATTCCAAAGAGGGGAGGTAACACGGTGATGAACAAATAGGCGTAAACGCTGTAAAACAATACCTGAAAGATGCTGTTTAGGGCTATTAGTCCTGCCGCATATTCCCGATTGCCTTCTGCCAGTTCATTCCAGACTACTACCATTGCAATACAACGTGCCAATCCTATCAAGATTAACCCAATCATATAGGCAGGATGGTCTTGTAAGAAGATAATGGACAATAAAAACATCAATATCGGGCCAATTACCCAGTTTAAAAACAGGGAAGCGCCTAATATTCTGGTGTTTTTAAATACTTCTCCCATCTTCTCGTACCGTACTTTGGCTAAAGGGGGATACATCATGACTATTAGTCCTATTGCCAAAGGTATATTGGTCGTGCCACTAGAAAAAGAGTTGATAAAAGTAGAGGAACTCGGAAAAAAATATCCTATTCCTACCCCAATTGCCATAGCAAGGAATATCCATAGGGTTAAAAATCGGTCTAGGAAGCTTAATTGCTTTCTTTCACTTGCCGGGGCACAGTTATTTGCACTCATAAGGGTTAATTTTTTAGTTCAACTAAAGTATTATTGCTATTCATACTAGAATTATCCAATCAGTTTACCATATTCAGCAGCACTTAATAATTTATTTATTTCAGTGGTGTCTGTAATTTCTATTTTAATCATCCATCCAGCGTTGTATGGGTCTTTATTTATAAGTATGGGGTCATTTATCAGCGATTTATTCACTTCAATAACTTTTCCACTTACTGGTATAAACAAGTCACTAACTGTTTTTAGGGCTTCTACTGAGCCAAATACGGTATCCTGCTTAAAACTTATCCCAACATTTGGCAAATCTGGGTAAACTATTTCATCAAGTTGGCTTTGTGCGAAGTCTGTAATGCCAATTGTGCCAATGTTTCCGTCTACCCTTATCCAAGTATGTTCTTTTGAATAGAGAATGTCTTGTGGTATCATAAAAAATGTATGTTTGTTTAGTAATTTTTTCTACTATCCGCCCTTTCTTAGCATGTCTGCAAACTCATTCGGCAACGGACTGTCTTCAACGCCCTTTGCCGCAGTCTCTACATCATAATCGAAGCGTATAAATTCCACATTAATGCTGTCTTTATCCAAAATAGAGCTATTGTCATTGATGGTCAATAGCACATATCCCCCTTGTGGGTTGCCATCTTTGGGCTTTCCTACCGATCCAATATTGATTGCGTGACGAAAATGGTCTTGTCCATCAATTCCCGAGTTCAATACCCTGTGATACGGCTTGTGTGTGTGCCCAAAACATAGTATATCCGCATCTGCACCTTCCATTATGCGCAACATGCTCTTTTCTTCTCTGTCTTCAAACAGGTATTCGTTTATTTTGCGAGGACTACCATGCACCAACAACAGGTTTAGCTTGTCTTCATTCAATTGAAACTCCACTTTAATGTGTGCCGGTAACGTTCTGAGGTACGCCCTTTCCTCATCCTTCATCAAAAAGTTGGTGTAAGAGATAGATACCTTGCCATTGTCCTTTTCATGATCGGTTTTGTAGGCACAACCGCACTCATTACTCATTCTTCCGATGCCAAAATCGTAGTTTCCGGCGATGGTTGGAATCTTACGTTTCTTTATCTCGTTTACTACTTCATTTGGCCAGATATTATAGCCTACTAAATCGCCCAAACAGTAGATGCTGTCTATGTTTCGACCGTCTACATCCCTAAAAAATGCTTCCAACGCTGGCAAATTCGCGTGAATGTCACTGAACAATGCAATTTTCATTTTCTTTATTATTTAATGATTAATTAATCTCTCTTTTTGCTAACCTAATGTTTCTTTCTTATGACTTAAGACTTACTACTTACGACTCATTTACTTGCATCCACATCCCGGCGCACAACAAGCAGCCTCCATTTGCTTCTCTGCATACACCGTTATACTGAAAATGCCTGTGTTTCCTGTTTTAAAGCTTTGTAAAGCAGCAGTATCTAAGTAATTTGAGAGGATATCATCCGGAATAATGATGGCTTTTTCCTTTTGAAGGGTAATATTTACAAAGCCATTTGCTTGAATCAGTTCCATATATACCTCTTTCTGAATCGCTCCTGATACACAGCCTGCATACATTTCCGCATCTTTACGCAATGCGTCGGGAAGTTTGCCCACCAATACAATATCCGAGATGCTAAAGTGACCGCCAGGCTTCAAAACACGGTAGATCTCCTTAAAAACTCCATCTTTATTAGGCACTAAATTCAACACGCAATTACTGATTACCACATCGGCTTTGTTTCCTGCTACAGGCATGTCTTCTATATCGCCCTGCCTGAATTCTACGTTAGAAACACCCCTTGCAATAGCATTTTTCCGAGCTAATTCTAACATAGCAGGCGTAAAATCGATGCCTATTACTTTACCTGTTTCTCCCGTTTCCGCCAATGCTACAAAACAGTCGTTTCCAGCACCGCTTCCTAGGTCAATTACGGTGTCGCCCTTGCTTATTTTAGCAAATTGAGTAGGTAATCCACAGCCAAGTCCCAAGTCAGCTTCAGTATTATAACCCTCTAAGCCCGTGTAGTCGTCCGTCATGATGTTATAGACTTCGGTGCTGCATCCACCGGCGCCACAACAGCTCGCTAGGTTCACGCTTACATCCTGTAATGCTATTTCTCCGTACTTTTTACGTACTATTTCTTTTAATTCTGCTTCTGTTTGCATCTCTTTATTTTTAATTGTTAATCAAATTATTCTTTCTTTCTCATTCTCCTTTGTGTTCTATGTTCCTATATGCCTATGTGTTTATTTTTTCTTTTATTTATATATCGTTTTATTACGATAATTAACCATAAAAAAATTAGCAACAGCTATTTTTCATAGGAACATACCCAGCAAACAATTCATTAATGTATGCTTGCGCTGCTTTCCATTCTTGTTCGTCTATACAATAGCAAACTTTGGTACCTTCTATGTCACCTTTAATCAATCCGGCTTCTTTCAATTCCTTCAAATGCTGTGATACCGTGCTTTGTGAGAGGGGAAGCTCCTCCACGATGTCGCCACAGATGCAGGCTTGTTTCTTTATCAGTAGTTTTAGTATTGCTACCCGTGCCGGGTGACTCAATGCTTTTGCATACTTAGAGATACGGTTATCTTTTACGGAGAATTCTTCTGCCTTTGTGCTGCCCATCTGTTATTATTTATCGCAAAATTACGATTAATGTTCAAATGAAGAAGTGTTTTTTCTGATTAATAGGTAAAAGAATCAAAAACACTCAATTTTACTTTGATTTTTGTAGAGAAAAAGTCTTTAATCTGGACTAAAACTAACATTTAACAGAATACTTTGCCAAAATGCAAACTAATTGTCACTTAATCCCAAAATACTTTTGTTTAATCGGTATTTATACCTCAAATAGACTACTTTGTGGAGGTATCAGAAATGTTATTTGATACAATAAAACAACTGCTATGTCACGTGCACAGATTCCTTCAAATTTTTCAAAGAAAATTGAACTGTTAAAAACCATTAAAGCCAAGGTAGATTTGGACGGAGGCGCAAGTCCGTTGTTGGAAATGATGGCAAAAAAGTCTATTGACCTCGATGCAGACACCGTGAAGGGAGCAGCTGCCGTTGTTTTTGATAATGATTTCAGATTATTGAGTAAAACAAGTCAGAATCAGAAGCAACAGGTAGATGCGGCCATGAAGATTGTTATTAAAGATACCACAGGTTCGTATCAGAATCTAAAATCATTGTGCGAACCGAATTTTAAGGAGGTTGGCGATTGGGGTGCAGTCATTACTGATGGCGGAAAGTTCACTTATCCGGTTACTTATGAAGGTTGGATGGATTGGTTTACGTTGTTGAAGGCAAAAAATGACAGCTATGTTTCCCCGGCTGTTAGTCCGCTGTTGTCTTATATTACAACAACAGGTGTTAGTCTCACGATAGATGCTACGAATGGTGCAGCGGCTCTGGTAAAACAAGCTTTGCAGGTGGCCAACAAAAGTGCTTCGGAAAAGGCACGTCAGGATAGGGACAATAAGTTTAATCCGGTGATGATTGACCTTCGTGCTATTGTTAAGTTTTTGATGACTTTGTATCCGGGTAATGTAAAACAACTTGGTTTGTACGGCATTACGGTGGTGCTTACTCCAAAAGTTATCAAAACCCGTAACAAAGTAATAAAGGCAAGCACCAGTTCATTGAATGTACGTGTGGCAATTGGTAGTACGGTTGTAAATACGGGGACTATCCCAATGCCTATTTACAAAGGGGCAACCATCAGCGGCACACCCGTTATGCTGGCTGTGGGTGTTACTTATACTATAACCAAGGGGTATGGTCAGATATCTTTTCACAACCCCACAACAGATACTTCTGGAATGGTAAAGTTGATTCCAAAGAAGTTGTCAGTGTAAGGTAAGTTTGAAGCATTAGAAAAGAAGGTAAATATTGTGCAATCCGAGACAAAAGGCGTGCAGTATTTACCTTTTTTCGTGCAAACAGAGGCAAAACCCGTGTAAAATTGGATAAAACTCGTGCAATATTCGATTTATTTACGTCCAAAAATCGAATATTGCACGAGAAAAGTCGAATAATGCACTGATTTTGCCTCTGTTTTCACTGGTTATTGGATGATTTGCATAAGGAAGGCTTCGCTTTTAGCGAAACCTTCCTTGATAAAAGAAAAGAAACCCCATTTTTGTGACGGATGGATAATTATCTTTACTTGCGGGGGATTGAATTTGAAACTATTTAAAACAAAAAAGGACTATTGAATGGAAAAGATTGTCTCTAAAAGGCACAAGGGGTATTTTTATCTCACTTTAACGCTTGGAAGTATTTTTTTATTGGGACTAGCAACGATTATGCTTGTTACTTATGTTAATGCTTGCAAAGATGGTAGCTTAACATCTAAACAAAACTTTCTACCGCTGATTTCACTTGGAACTTACATTTTTACAATTTATCTTGTTTATTGCTATTTTAGAAATGTACCAATAGTTTCTATTGATAAAAACACAATTAGTATTGGAAAAAGTACTTATAATTGGATTGATGCTACTGATATAAAACTAAGCGGGAAGCAACAGTTTAAGTGTTTTGGGAATTTTAAATATGAAAGCACTTCCATAACCTTTATTGACAATACCACAAAGGTCTTCTTTGATAATTTTTATTCAAATACAGCGGAAATTAAATCATTCATTGATAATGTAATCATCAATAAAAAAGAATCAGTCGAAAATTCTCTTTTACCAATTGATGAAGCAGATGTGGCAAATGGCTTTTGTGATGAAATTAAGGGGAATGTATTTACTTCTTACAGAGGCATTTTCATGTTAGTTTATGTTGGGGGGATTGTTTTCTTAGATTTCAAACTTGAGAACACTAATCTTATTGGCTTTAAATGTATTCTGAGTGCTTTAGCTATTTTTCTATTCTTTGCATTATCATTACAGATGCATTTTTTCTTGTTGTCTAAAGATTATTTACTTGTTAAGAATCATACCTTACTTTGGAAGAAAAATATTTTTAGATTGTCGGATATTAGAGAAATTGTTTTCGAAACTCATGACAAAGCACCCTATTGTTTAAGGGTAATAACTAAACAATACAAAACAAAACTATTTGGAGCAGGCACATTGAGGAATAATAATTGGCTTGAGTTGAAAGATATGTTGGAGAGATATGGAGTGAAAGTCAGAAATGAATTGCCAATTTAATTTCTCTCTTTCCTTATTACTATAAATCCTAAATAAAAAAGTATTAGTTGATATTTGCAGCTAATGCTTACTACTCATTACTAATTTTTCATCACTCATAACTAAACAAATGCTTTCAGACAGCTTCTTAAAACTAGTACGAATAATGGACGACCTGCGGGAAAAGTGCCCCTGGGATAAGAAACAAACCATACATACACTGCGACCCCTCACTATTGAGGAGACTTATGAACTGACGGATGCAATAACTGCCGAAGACTGGCAAGGAATTAAAGAAGAACTGGGCGATGTAATGCTTCATCTGTTGTTTTATAGTAAAATTGGGGCAGAACAAGGTCAGTTTACACTGGAAGATGTGCTGGAAGGGATTAGTAAGAAACTGATTCACCGTCATCCGCACATTTATGGCGACGTTACGGTGAATGATGAGGAAGATGTGAAGCGTAACTGGGAACAACTGAAACTGAAGGAGGGAAAAGGCAAGAAAAGTGTGCTGGAAGGCGTGCCTAAGTCGCTGCCATCGATGGTGAAAGCGACAAGGATTCAAGAAAAAGCCATGCAAGTGGGCTTTGAATGGGAGAATAAAGAAGACGTGTGGAAGAAAGTGGAAGAAGAAATAGGGGAATTGCATGAAGCGATTGCAGAAGAAGATCAAGCACATATAGAAGAGGAATTTGGGGATGTATTATTTAGCCTGATTAACTATGCACGGTTTTTGAAGTTAGATGCCGAGGGCGTTCTGGAGAAAACGAATGTGAAGTTTATCAATCGTTTTCAACAAATGGAGGCAATTGCAGCAGAAAGAGGCAAGAATCTGGCGGATATGAACCTTACTGAGATGGATGATATATGGAATGAAGTGAAAAGTCGGAGAAAAAAATAGCCGTACCCATGTATTGATGTATGTATGATTGGTGATGATGGCTCAAAAAAGTGAATTATTACTACAGTGGGAGATGCAAATGGAACTGAAAGAGATTACTAAGGTATTGTTTGGGAAGTTGAGATGAAAATGAGGAAAACAACACATGGGATTGAATTATTAAGCTTTAGTAGGAATGGCGATTTGCCTGTTAGTAGATACTATAAATTGTACTTTGAGTTAATTGCAGAAGATGCGGCGTATTAATAACCGGGATTCTTTGGTTATTATGAAGGAAAAGATGAATTGAGTGAGGTGCTAGTCTGAAGGGAGGTTTTATAAGAGGCTTCAATTGAAATTCCGTTGTGTTTACTGGGTCACATCCGCTGAAAAATACAGGGTTTGACTCATTTTGGTTCGAGATTGCAACTGCTAAGCGTTTATCTTACCCTTTCATTTACTACATGTTGCAGGACTATTCAAATCAAACCCACTTAAAACTACAATTCCTACTTCACCTTCTCCTTCACCTCCTGCAATTTCAACAAAGCTTCCACAGGTGTAAGCCTATTAATATCTATAGCTGCGAGTATTTGCCTTATCTCATCGAATGTTTGTGAGTGTGCATCGAAGATGGACAGTTGCATCTGAGGCGCAGTAATGCTTTTGGCTGCTTTTCTCGTATTTGCAATGTTTACCGTTGACCGTTGACCGTTAACCGCAGCGGTATCCCCATCTGTTAACGGTAAACTGTCAACGGTAGACTGTTCACCGTCAACGGTAGACTCATCATCTACATGTTTTGCTTCCAGTTGTTTCAAGATGTCATTAGCACGTTCAATTAGTTTTGGAGGCATACCCGCCATCTTAGCAACATGGATACCAAAGCTATGTGTACTTCCACCGGGAGCAAGCTTACGGAGGAAGATTATCTTATTGGCAATCTCTTTATTAGTAACGTGGAAGTTTTTAACCTGCGGCAGTTTCTCTTCCAACTCATTCAGTTCGTGGTAATGCGTAGCAAAAAGGGTTTTAGGCGCAAAAGGGGAGTTATGTAGGAACTCAACAATACTCCATGCTATCGAAATACCATCATAAGTGGAAGTTCCACGCCCTATTTCATCCAATAGCACAAGGCTTCTTTGAGATATGTTATTGATGATACTTGCCGTTTCATTCATTTCCACCATAAAGGTACTTTCACCGCCACTCAGGTTATCGCTAGCCCCTACACGGGTGAATATTTTGTCTGTTAAAGGAATCTTTGCTGCTGTTGCAGGCACAAAACTACCAATATGCGCCATTAAAGTAATCAATGCTGTCTGCCTGAGTATAGCGCTCTTACCACTCATGTTAGGACCGGTGAGAATGATTATCTGTTGTTCTTCGGGACTTAAATAAATGTCATTGGCTACATATAGTTCACCAGGAGGAAGGTTGCGTTCTATTACCGGATGGCGGCTTTCGGTTAAATCGAGCGTAAGTCCGTCGTGAATTGTAGGCTTTTTATAATTAAACTGCAATGCATTCTCTGCAAAGCAAAGCATACAGTCCAGGATAGCAAGAATATTTCCGTTTATTTGTATCGGGGCAATATAATCCTGCAAGGCAAGAAGTAACTTATCATACAAATCAAGCTCGATAGCCAACATTTTATCTTCGGCACCCATTATCTTTTCCTCATACTCCTTTAGTTCTGGGGTAATATACCTTTCGGCATTGGCAAGGGTTTGCTTACGGATCCACTCTTGAGGAACTTTGTTTTTATGAATATTTGTTACTTCCAGGTAATATCCAAATACATTATTAAAGCTAATCTTTAAGGAAGAAATACCTGTAGCCTCGCATTCCCTTTGTTGAATATCAAGTAAGTATTCTTTACCTCCACTAGCAATCTGTCTTAATTCATCGAGTGTAGCATTGATACCTTGATTGATAACACTACCTTTATTTACCGCAATTGGAGTAGCCTCATTTATCTCAGCAATAATCTTCTCTACAATGAAATGACAAGGATTTAATGCATCAGCTAGTCTTTTAAGGTATTGATTATTGCTAACACTTAGTTGTAGTTTTATCTGTTCTACCTGTTGCAATCCACGGGCTAGTTGCAATACTTCCCGAGGATTAATCTTCTTCATGGGTAGCTTACTCACCAATCGTTCTACATCGCCACATTGTTTGATGGCAGCAGCTAATTGCTTGCGAATATCTGTTTGCAGAATAAAGTGTTCAACCGTATCTAGTCTCTCATTGATTTTGGTAATGTCTTTCAATGGCAAAACCACCCAACGTTTCAGCATCCTGGCACCCATCGGGCTAACGGTATTGTCTAGTACCTTTAATAAACAATTGCCATCACCCACGCCAGTATTCAATAGTTCCAGATTGCGGATGGTAAATCTATCCATCCACAGATAATCATCCTTTTCCATCCGTTGAATGGAAGTAATATGCCCGAGGTTAGGGTGTTCTGTTTCTTTTAGGTAATATAATATTGCTCCGGCGGCAACCACGCCACTGTGCATGTTCTCAACGCCATACCCTTTTAGGGAATGTGTTTGAAAGTGCTTCAATAAACTCTCGGTGGCAAAGGGTTCGTCAAAGAGCCAAGCCTCCATGGTATAAGTGTAGAACTTATTACCAAATACTTCTTTGAATTGCTTTTGATGGCTGCGCTGATACACTACTTCGGCGGGTTTAAGGCTTTGTAATAGTTTATCTATGTACTCTGCATTGCCTTCTGCCACAAAGAATTCACCCGTACTGATGTCGAGAAAGGCAACGCCCAAATCAGTTTCAGTAAAGTGTAAGGCTGCAAGGAAGTTGTTGCTATTAAGTTCTAGTAACTTGTCGTTGGTAGCAATACCCGGTGTAACCAGTTCGGTAACGCCACGTTTTACAATGCCTTTTGCTTGCTTGGGATCTTCGAGTTGGTCGCAGATGGCAACTCGGTAACCCGCTTTTACCAGCTTGTGTAAATAAGTATCTAGTGCATGATGTGGAAATCCTGCCAACTGACTACTATTGGCATCGCCATTGTTCCTTTTGGTGAGAGTGATACCCAATACTTGAGAGGCTTTTACTGCATCATCACCAAATGTTTCATAGAAATCACCCACACGAAACAACAATATAGCATCGGGGTATCGTTGTTTAATTGCCCGATGTTGCTGCATTAAAGGTGTTTCAGAAGTCTCCTTAGCCATAGCGACAAATATACTATGCTTACTATTCTATTTTGGTTGGATTGAATAGTGGGGAAAAGTAGGAGAGAAGTGTGATTTAATTCTTTTGACACAGAAGTACATAGTGCTCATTTAGAAGCGAAGGGGTTAGCCCAACAACTTAGCTACCCATTCTCCCAACAAACTTATTTTAAAGAAAGCAGTAGTACCCAATACAACTCCTGTTATACTCAACACAACTGCAAAAGCAAACAACCATTTCTTTTGTGTCAATGCTGTAATACCAAACAGGGCAATGGCAATAGATAATAATGCTTCTGTAATTTCAAATTGGTCATTAAATTCATGAATGTCATCATATTGTTTTTCGTACCCTTCTGCTTGTTTCTTAATTGCCTCTTTGTCTTTTTCGTATTGTGCAATTTTATCTGCATAGTTTTTCAGGGTAGCATCACTTACCTTTTTGGCTTGTAGCTTCAAAAGTTCTACAGTATTTACAGCCAAGTTCTCTTTGGTACTTTTTGCTTCGTAGTAAGACCATGCATCAATACTACTCGCCTGCGCCTTAGACATCGACTGTATCATGCTACTATTTTTGATGTTGCACAATGCCATAAACGTAGCTACCAACGACACAATAATAGCCACCCTAGAGTTGATGGAGCTTTCTTCTGCCTTTTCTATTGCTTCTTTTATTGTTTCTTCAATCTCTCCCATGATTACATTATTATTTTGTTGAAAGTTGTGCAGCGAAAATAGGGCAGGAGTACAAAAAATGGTAATTAATGAATCTCAAATAGCCTATTTTATTTCTTTTATCAAAAGTGCCTTCTCGTCAGAGATAGTTATCGTCTTTAAATGTGGAAAACTCCAAAGAACCTTCATCAAGTGGTAAACCTTTTAATAACTCATTTTTCACTTTCATAAATAATTCTGCAATTTTAGGATTTAAACATTTATTTGTATACTATCAAGAAATATACCTTTCAATAGACGAGTTGCGCTAAACATTTCATGTGTTGTAAGCCGTAAAAGGAAAGTTGCGTGTTACAACAAACAAGATGTGCTTTGTGAAAGATGAAATACTTGTCAAAGCATAATGAGTTTAAAAGTACTTTAATCTAGTTTATACCCCCTCTTTAAAATAAATATTGCTACCCCATTATTCTTTATTACCTTCAATTTTCAAACAATTGCGTCTTTTATGAAAATTGCTTTTCACGGTGCTGCCCGAACTGTTACAGGATCAAAACACCTATTGACACTTGCAAACAATACAAAGATTTTATTAGACTGTGGTTTATTTCAAGGGATGGGACAAGATACCAATACTTTGAATGCCGAGTTTGGCTTTGTTGCATCAGAGATAGATTTTTTGATTCTTTCCCATGCACACATCGATCATTCGGGATTGATACCTAAGCTAGTAAGAGAAGGTTTTAAAGGGAAAATATATTGCACACCTGCCACTAGCTCTTTGGCCGCAGTATTACTGGAAGATTCTGCCGTGATTCAGCGTGATGATACCCGTTATGTAAATAAAAGAAGGGCTTTGACAGGCTTGCCTCCTGTAGTACCACTGTACACAGAGGATGACGTGAAAGCCACCTTGCATTTGTTTGAAACCAAGGAATATGACCAATGGTTTGACGTGTGTGATGGTGTGCGTACTATTTTTACAGAGGCCGGACATATTATAGGAAGTGCGGTAGTGAATTTAAGTGTAAAAGAAAATGGCAAAGAAACACATATCACATTCACAGGCGATGTGGGCAGATATAGGGATGTGATATTGAAGTCCCCCGCTGTTTTTCCGCAGGCAGATTATATTATTTCTGAAAGCACGTATGGCAATAGTCTGCACGACCAGATTACAGGTACCCTCAATACGCTGGAACATTGGATTATCGAAACCTGTGTAAAGAAAAAGGGCAAGCTGGTAATCCCTGCTTTTAGTGTGGGCAGAACACAGGAGTTGCTTTATTATATGAATCAAATGTTTTTGGAGAAGAAACTCCCACACGTGAAAGTATTTGTGGATAGTCCGCTGAGCGAAAAGGTGACGAAGATTGTAAAGAGTTACTCCAAATATTTTAATAACAGGATTCATAAACTAATGGAGACTGACGAAGACCCATTCGATTTTCCCGGACTTACATTTACCGCTGATGCAGAAGAAAGTAAGGCCATCAATGCATTGCAGCAACCCTGTATCATCTTGGCAGCTAGTGGAATGGCAGATGCGGGAAGGATTAAGCACCACATTGCCAATACCATCAACGATAAAAGAAATACCATCCTGATTGTTGGCTACTGCGAACCTTTTTCTCTGGGTGGCAAGCTGATGCGCGGGGCAAAGAAGGTGCGTATTTATGGCGAAGAACACAATGTTGTTGCAGAGGTAGGCGTAATGCGTAGCCTGAGTGCACACGGAGATTATGACGATCTCAGTCAGTTCCTTGCTTGTCAGGATGCGAAGAAGGTTAAGAAGTTCTTTGTGGTACATGGAGAATATGAAGTGCAACAGAACTTTCAGGAAAGACTATATAAGAAAGGATTCCCAGAAGTGGTAATACCCAAACTGCACGAAGAATTTGGGTTGGGATAAAACCTTTATAAGGTTCTAAACCCTATAAAGATTAGCACGTACAAACAAATACATACTATCATTGCAAAATGGAAAATACACAAAGCAACAATCCACTTCATGGCGTAACGCTGGAAATGATATTGAATCATTTGGTAAAAGAATATGGTTGGGAAGAAATGGGGGAACGGATAAATATCAAATGTTTTCAGAACGACCCAAGCATCAAATCGAGCCTGACCTTTCTTCGCAAAACACCGTGGGCAAGAGAAAAAGTGGAGCGGATGTATGTGAATAGCATACTGAGGAGACAATAAACCAACATGTTGTATGTTTTATCGCGATAAAAGACACCGTCTACTACTAGAAGCATTTTAAAAACTTTTAAAGAACCTTCTATTACTAAAGGGCTAATTCTACAACTTAAAAAACACCTTCTTTTTCTAGAAATTGTCTTTATTCATGGAAAAGTTAGATAAAAACTGAAAAATAAATGTTTATACAGCAAAAACAAGAATTATTCAGAAGCCTCCTATGCTAATAATGATTAATAAAAAAGTCTTCGAAGCAAAATCTTCTATGGCTTTTTTATTCAAACATACTTCCTATTAAATAATTCAAGTTGCTAGTTAATTTTCTTTAGTTGTATTGCAAATAAGAACAAGACAATTTTCAATAAGAATCCTTTTAGAGTAACAGCATGTATTGTTCTGAGGAATAATGCCTTTATTTCACTGATACTAGACTCAATTTGTTTTCTCATTCTCAACTTTATAAATGAAGCCGACTGACTATCCTTTCTTTT
>CAITVK010000102.1 GCA_903895845.1 uncultured Chitinophagaceae bacterium | reverse complement strand
CATTTCAACAAGTCATCGATCAAACAATAAATTCCTATAACTTTATCTTCTGTGAGCATAATATAGAGTCTGATTGTGTGGTAACTTTCTAAACTCTTTTTATGCTCACTTATTTTATAACTAGCAACTTGCGTTAATTAATAACTTTTATTGGCTTAATAAAAGTTTTTATTAGCTTGTTTATTTTATTTATTGTCTTGTTTATTTGACAAAAGAAGGTTTTTACGCCTTGCGACTAAGCAAAAAGCAGCTATTTGTTTGTCATTTTACCATAGATTTGTCGCCTATTACACAGCTTATGAAGGCATTGCAGATGGTAGATACAAAGACTCAGTATCTTAAAATAAAGGAAGAAGTAGATGCGGCAATACACGAAGTTTTAGATTCAGCAGCATATATTGGAGGGAAAGCGGTTCAGGAATTTGGAAATGCTTTGAATGCTTATATCGGTAGCAAGTTCACTATTACTTGTGCCAACGGTACCGATGCGTTGCAAATAGCCATGATGGCATTGGATTTACAACCAGGTGATGAAGTTATAACCCCTTCTTTCACTTACATTGCTACTACTGAAGTGGTGGCTTTACTCCGCTTGAAGCCTGTGTTTGTTGAAGTAGATAAAAAAACGTTTTGTATAGATCCAGAGGCTATCCGAAAAGCAATTACTCCCAAAACAAAAGCCATTGTTCCAGTTCATTTATACGGTCATGCAGCGCCAATGGAAGAGATAATGGCTATCGCAAAAGAATACAATCTTTTTGTAATTGAAGATAATGCCCAAGCCATTGGTTGCGATTATACCTTTAGCGATGGGACGGTTAAGAAAACTGGTAGTATTGGCCACATTGGTTGTACTTCTTTCTATCCTAGCAAAAATTTGGGTGCGTACGGTGACGGGGGCGCTATTTTTACCAATGATGAAGCATTGGCAGAGAAGATAAGAATGACGGCAAATCATGGTCAGAAAGTTCGTTATCTGCATGACCTTGTTGGATGCAATTCGAGATTAGATGCAATTCAGGCTGCCATATTGAATGTGAAATTGAAAAGATTGGATAGTTACAATTCGGCCCGTCAATCTGCTGCTGCCTATTACACAAAAGCTTTTGAAGGTATAGATTGGATCACTACCCCATATACGGCGCCTTATTCTACCCACGTTCATCACCAGTACACCCTTGTACTTAATGGGGTAAACAGAGATGAACTAAGTGCTTATCTGACCTCTAAAGGGATTCCGAACATGATTTATTACCCTGTTCCGGGACACAAACAGAAAATGTTTTCAAACTTTGGGTTGAATGATGTTGATTTGCCAATTACCGACTGGCTAACGGAAAGAGTTATTTCGCTACCCATCCATACCGAACTGGAACAAGAACAATTAGCTTTTATATCTTCCGAGTTACTTAAATTTAAACAAGCAAAATAATATAAATTATGAAAATAGCCGTTGTTGGAACTGGTTATGTAGGATTGGTATCTGGTACTTGTTTCGCTGAAACTGGTAACAAAGTAGTTTGTATAGATATTGATCAAAGAAAAGTTACGAAGTTATCTAATGGTGAGATTACCATTTATGAGCCTGGTTTGGAGAAGATATTCTTGAGAAATCTCAATGAAGGTAGACTTACGTTTACAACCAATCTGGAAGAGGGTATCAAAGATGCTGCTGTTATCTTCCTAGCATTGCCGACTCCTCCCGGTGCCGATGGTAGTGCCGACTTGAAATATGTGTTGGGCGTTGCAGACCATTTGGGTAAGATATTGACTGATTATAAAGTCATTGTAGATAAAAGTACGGTTCCGGTTGGTACGGCTGACAAAGTTCGTGCTGCTATAGCTGCTAATTACAAGGGTGAATTTGATGTAGTGAGTAACCCTGAATTTTTGCGTGAGGGTGTTGCAGTAGAAGACTTTATGAAACCTGATAGGGTTGTAATTGGTGCTGGTTCAGACAGGGCAAAGAAAGTAATGGGTGAATTATATGCACCTTATGTACGCCAAGGAAATCCGGTAATCTTTATGGATGAGAAGAGTGCAGAACTTACCAAGTATGCTGCCAACTCATTCCTTGCCACTAAGATTTCTTTCATGAACGAAATAGCTCAGCTTTGCGAAAGGCTAGGTGCTGATGTAGATATGGTTCGTCGCGGTATTGGTAGTGATGATCGGATTGGTAAACGTTTCCTTTTTCCGGGAATCGGTTATGGTGGTAGTTGCTTTCCCAAAGATGTTCAGGCGTTGATTATGTCTGCAGAAGAAGTTGGATACGACTTTCAGATATTGAAGGCAGTTGAGGATGTAAATGAAAAGCAAAAGCTTCATTTGATTCCTAAGATTAAAGCATTCTATAATAATGATTTGAAAGGAAAGCATTTTGCTTTGTGGGGATTGGCGTTCAAACCAAATACTGATGACATTCGCGAAGCACCTGCTTTGTACTTGATTGATGCCTTGTTGGAGGCAGGTGCAACTGTAGCTGCATTTGACCCTGAAGCTGCTGAAAATGTGAAAGGAGTAGTTGGCGACAAAATCGCTTATGGTAAAAGTCAGTACAGTGTATTGGATAAAGCCGACGCATTGATTATTGCTACTGAATGGTCGGAGTTCAGAACACCTGATTTTGAATTCATGGAGAAACTATTAAAGGCAAAAGTATTGTTTGACGGTCGTAACCTGTTTGATTCTAAGCAGATGAGAGAACAGGGCTATCATTACGAAAGTATTGGTAGACCATAATAATAAGATAATTTACAATTGATAAATAAGACAAATGAAAAGAGTATTAATTACCGGTGCAGCAGGTTTTCTTGGGTCTCACCTGTGTGATAGATTTATTAAAGAAGGATATCACGTCATTGGGATGGATAATCTGATTACTGGTGACTTGAAGAACATTGAGCACCTTTTCCCTTTAGAGCATTTTGAGTTTTATAACCACGATGTTTCTAAGTTTATCCATGTGCCTGGTCAGTTGGATTATATCCTTCATTTTGCTTCTCCCGCTAGTCCGATAGATTATCTAAAAATACCGATTCAGACACTTAAAGTGGGTTCTTTAGGAACACATAACTGTTTGGGTCTGGCAAAAGCAAAAGGCGCGAGAATGTTGATTGCTTCTACCAGTGAGGTCTATGGCGATCCTTTGGTGCATCCTCAAACGGAAGAATATTGGGGTAATGTAAACCCTATCGGTCCTCGTGGGGTATATGATGAAGCAAAACGTTTTCAGGAAGCTATCACCATGGCTTATCATACTTTCCACGGTGTGGAAACAAGAATCGTTCGGATCTTCAATACCTATGGTCCTAAGATGCGTCTGAATGATGGTCGTGCTTTACCTGCATTTATTGGTCAGGCTTTGCGTGGTGAAGACTTAACCGTATTTGGTGATGGTTCTCAAACCCGTAGCTTCTGCTTTGTAGATGATCTGGTTGAAGGTATTTATAGACTTTTATTAAGTGACTATGCTTACCCAGTAAACATTGGTAATCCTAATGAAATTTCTTTGAAGGACTTTGCAGAAGAAGTATTGAAACTGACAGGTTCTGATGTGAAGATTGTATATAAGGACTTGCCTAAGGATGATCCAAAACAACGTCAACCAGATATTACAAAGGCGAAGGAACTATTAGGTTGGGAGCCTAAAGTGGGTCGTGCAGAAGGATTGAGGATTACGTATGAATACTTCAAATCTCTTCCTTCCTCCGAGTGGATGAAATTGCCAAAGGAGTTTGTAAGTAATAAATAAGTTATGAGTTATAAGTCATAAGTCATAAGTCATAAGTCATAAGTCATAAGTCATAAAGCATAAGACAAAAGTTATGAGTAATAAAGGGTATAAATAATAAACTAGCTATTAAATTTTACTGCTTATGACTTACGACTTACCACTTATGACTTATGACTTATTGAAAACTAAACAAAGCAAAATTGCTATAATCGGCTTGGGCTATGTGGGGCTTCCCATAGCCCTTTCTTTTGCCCGTCACTTATCGGTTATTGGTTTCGACATCAACGATGAAAGGGTCGGATTAATGAAGCAGGGCATAGACCCTAGCAACGAATTGCCTCCTGCAGAGTTCAAAGACTGCGACATCCTCTTCACTTCTTCAATTGAAGATTTAAAACAAGCTTCTTTCTACATCATTGCCGTTCCTACGGCTGTAGATGCCCACAATATCCCTGATCTTACTTCTTTAAAAAGAGCTTCTGAAACTGTAGGAAAGGTAATAGGCAAAGGTGATTATGTAGTTTTCGAATCTACTGTTTACCCCGGTTGTACCGAAGAAGATTGCCTTCCTATCATCGAAAAGATAAGCGGACTTAAAGTTGGCATAGATTTCAAGTTGGGCTATTCTCCTGAAAGAATTAATCCGGGAGATAAAGTTCATACACTAGAGAATATCATCAAAGTAGTAGCTGGTTGCGATGAAGAATCATTGGAAGTGATTGCCAAGGTCTATTCTATCGTTGTAAAGGCAGGCATTCACAAAGCATCGAGTATCAAAGTGGCGGAAGCTGCTAAGATTATAGAGAATACACAGCGCGATTTAAACATTGCCTTGATGAATGAGCTTTCCATCATCTTCGATAAAATGGGTATTAATACTTTCGAGGTCTTGGAGGCTGCTGCCACTAAATGGAACTTCCTAAAGTTTATGCCGGGCTTGGTTGGCGGACATTGTATTGGCGTAGACCCTTATTACCTTACTTATAAGGCTGCAAAGCTGGGATACGCTTCCAAGATTATTGCGGCGGGGCGTTACATCAATGACGGAATGGGAAGCTATGTTGCCAAGAAGGTTATTCAGCATATCATTAAGCATAGTTCGGATGTGAAGGCTGCTAAAGTGCTAGTGATGGGGGCAACCTTTAAGGAAAATGTTACCGACATCCGCAACAGCAAAGTGGCAGATGTGGTGAAAGCGCTCAACGATTACCATCTTAATGTAGATGTTACGGATGCTTTCGCTAATAGCGATGCTTTAAAAGCGGAGTATGGGTTCCCCTTAATCAGTGATATTGCTTCGGATTATGACGCGGTTATTGTTATCGTGCCGCACAGTCCCTACAAAGATTTCGATGATACGTATTTTGCTTCCATCACAAAGAAAGATGCGTTGATAGCGGATATAAAAGGAATTTATAGGGGGAAGATAAGCAGTAGACAATATTGGAGTCTGTAGCAGTTAACCGTTAACCGATTACCGTTAACCATCAACCAAATGTTTCGTTTCCCTTTACGGTTAACGGTAATTCGGTTAACGGTTAACAAAATAAAAATAAACAGAAAATTATATGTATAAGCCTTTAGTAGTAGTTACCGGAAAGAATGGTCAGTTGGGTTGGGAATTAGCGCAGCTAAAAGCACTGAACACTTTTCAGTTCGATTTCCTTTTTATAGACAAGGAAGAGTTGGATCTATCCAATCCCGCGTCTATCCCTGCTTTTTTTAAGCAGCACAAACCCCAATATTTTGTCAATTGTGGCGCCTATACCCTTGTAGATAAGGCAGAAACAGAGAGGGAACTCACGCGTGCCATCAATGCAACTAGTGTGGGCGTGATTGCTGCCGAGTGTGCCGCTATCGGGTGTACATTGATTACGATTTCTACCGATTATGTGTTTGATGGTAATGGAACCTCTCCCTATTTGCCCAATCAGGCGACCGATCCATTAAATTATTATGGACTCACTAAACAAGAAGGCGAGCAATTGGCGTTGCAAAACAATCCAAAGACTATCATCATCCGTACTTCTTGGGTGTATAGTACACATGCCAACAACTTTGTAAAAACGATGCTTCGTTTGATGAAGGAGCGTCCCGAAATAAAAGTAGTGGGCGATCAGGTAGGTTCACCCACTTATGCTGCCGATCTAGCAGAAGCAATCATACAAATTATTGAGCAATTAGAGAGTGGTGCTACCCATTATGGCATCTATCACTTCAGCAATAGCGGCGTTATCTCCTGGTACGATTTTGCGGTAGCCATCAACAAAATTGCTGGGTTCAACTGCAATGTCTTGTCTATCCCCACGTCCGATTATCCCACTCCAGCCAAACGTCCGGCCTATTCGGTATTAGACAAAGAATCTATTACAAAAGATTTTGAGATTAAACTGACCGATTGGTTAATCAGTTTAAAGAAATGCATCTACTCAATGGGTATTAACGGAAAGTAGAATTAGTGATTAATGTTTAAAGGTTAATGATTATTGATTGACATTTAATCATTAACTGTCGGTTTAGAAAACAAAAGAGTCTTTTTTGAGGTATTAACCCGAAACAGACTCTTTTTAGTTTTCTATAATCCAATTCAGCATAAATCAATAAATTAAGCAGTATCGGATTTATGCTATCACCATGCTCAGAGAACCTAAACAGAGGATTATGATGAAATTATGTATAGACGAATATTTATCCGTCTATTTTTAATTCAACAACTGCCCAATTCCCCAATTAACCCCCTTTTTCAATCAGTATTTCCTCCCAACCACAATACCTATGATTATAATCATATCATCGCTGTCATTCCCTTGCTGTATCATTGCATCAGATAGCAAATATCAAAACGATTCGCTATTGCCCCGAAGATTTGTAATATAGTTTAAAGTTAACAACTGCCTACAACGGCATCCACTTAAAACGAAGCATCTCCCACATCGCTTTCTAGTTTTATTCAGTTAACTTTTAAATTATTTATTATGACAGCAAACATCGCTATCAACAATCCACTTACCCCAGCAATGGTTACTAGTACCGAAACAGGTATCACTGGGCTTCATACCATATTGGATATTATAAAAATATCACTTACCGAGCTTCAAACCAAAGGACTATATAAGGTAGGCCCCATCCGGATGTCGGAGATAGCAACCATTTACACCAAATTAATTAAAGGTCATCCCGAAACAATTACTTCTTCCTTCACCTTGGCTTCTTTTGATGCGCTTACCCAGGAAGCAATCGACTCCGATACGCTCGAAGCGATGCTTTTGGCATTGGCTGCCATCGTTGGCGGACATGGGCAGGTGGTGCAGAATAACAGGATGTTTTTTGCTTTGCAATGTTTGGATAACGCTAGGTTAATGGGCAAAACAGTACCCGCTATCCAAACAATTGTCGATGAAATAACGGCTGAATTCTTTTCTAAATCAGCAGCCGCCAAAAAAACGCCCACCGGTTATACCATAGCCCCTGCTGCTGCTATTACCATCAGCGGAGTGGTTACAGGCAAGTTTCTCACCAATAGTGGTGTAACAATCCTCTCATTTCTAAAAGTTGGGGGGCTAGTTGCTGACGCTATTACAATTTTCCCTGGTGCGGGCGTATTGGTGCCTACAGGATGGGCTAAAATTGTAGTTACCAATGTGAGTGCATTGGCCGAAGGCGCATTCAGCTTGTTTATACAGTCGTAAATGAATGGATGATTTTTTAATTGATACTTGAAAAGGTTGGTTCTTTATTGAATCGCCTTTTTTTTATGCCCAATTCAACTCACAATGCGATAAGAGGTTTCTATTTGGTTCTTATATATCATAATTTGAAATAGCCCATCTTAATTGCTGATTAGGAATGTAGTCTTAGTTGATTCGTACTATGATTCAGTAGATACCTGCCACCAAAAAACTGAACCGTGCCATAGTCATTGTTGATTAGAACCATGATTGTAGTTGATTCGACCTATAAAAAAACTGAACCGTGCCATCAACTTTCATTGTGGCTACCATGAAAAAACTGATCATGCCATGCCTGATGATGGTTCATGCCATGAGGAGTGGTAGTACCTGCCATGAAAAAACTGAACCGTGCCATGAAAAAGCTGGTTCGTGCCATGAGGAGTGGTAGTACCTGCCATGAAAAAACTGAACCGAACCATGAAAATACTCATCTGTGCCATGAGGAGTGGTAGTACCTGCCATGAAAAAACTGAACCGAACCATGAAAAAACTGATTCGTGCCATGGATGTTAGTGGTGGAACTCGCCCCAAAAGTTATCAATGTGGAGTAAAACACACTTTCAGCCAATGTCAATATGGCTGCATTTACAAAGCAGGCGCTGTTTAGGGCAATAAAAAAAGTGAAACCCTTATTGATAAAGAGTTTCACTTTAGTGAGTAGCTGTAGGGGGAGGGGTCGAACCTCCACGAGGCAGTTAGCGATAGTACAAAGTTCAGTGGTCCACCCTGGTCGAGTAAGTATTGCTACAATCCGGCTCTATGCTATGTTTATCCCGTAATCCTCACCCCCGAGACAAGAGGGCATGTCTGCCAAAAGTTTCATCACCCCACAGTATTAAGAACTGTTCTCATACCGTTTTTCGATTTGAGAGTGCAATATTAAGTATATCTCTCGATATGTTGCAAATATTTTAAACTTTTTTTTGAAAGTTTAGAAATTAAGCAGTATTTTAGCTTTTATTTTAAATAATTTCTAATATGGATAGCAGGGCTTCTTTAAGACTACAACTTGATAAACTTGATCTTCAGATTATTCGTGAAATGATGAACGATGCAGAGATTTCTTATGCCGATTTGGGTAAAAAGCTTTTTGTATCGGGAGGAACTATTCACGTGCGAATAAAAAAATTGGAGGAATTGAAGGTTGTTACAGGCAAAAAATTATCGATAGACGTTCGTGCGCTTGGCTATGATGTTATTGCTTTTATTGGCATTTATCTGGAGAAGAGTTCTTTGTATGATGATGTAGCAAAAGAACTAAAGAAAATACCGCAAGTAGTAAGGGTAAACTATACCACGGGTAACTATAGCATGTTTGCCGAAATTGTTTGCAAGGATATTGTTCAGCTCAGATATGTGTTGCATGATGAACTGCAAAAAATAAAGGGTATAGAACGCACAGAGACCCTCATCTCATTGGAGGAAAGCTTTAGTAGAAGTGTTGTGATTGATGTGTAGAATTCTCGGGGTAATCTGATGATATCAGCGACATCGTTTTTTTTAATTCTTGTGGTTAAAGGGCAGATCTACAGTTATAAATCCTTCAAAAACCGTTACTTCGCACAAAGGATTATACCATTATCGTTTCTACTTAATTGAATGGACTATGCACAAGAAAAAAGTACTTTGTTTTGGAGAGTTATTGTTACGCATATCCCCAGCAGCCACAGAAGATGAGTTTTCAGAGAAGCAACCTATGCTATTGTATATGGGAGGTGCAGAAGCTAATGTTGCAACTGCTTTGGCTGGCTGGAATATTCCTGTTAAATATTGTACTGTATTGCCAGATAATTTTATGAGTAGGCATGTGGTAGACTATCTGGAATATAAAGGAATTTTTACATCCTCCATATTGTATGCAGGAAACAGGATAGGTATTTATTTCTTGGAAAGAGGGGCAGATTTAAAGGGGAAAATGGTTTATGACCGGGATAGATCTTCCTTTTCAGAGTTAACAACTGGTGTAATTGATTGGGATAAGGTATTTAGAGACGTGTCTTGGTTGGATTTTACAGCTATCAGCCCCGCACTCAATCAAAATATTGCAGATGTTTGTTTGGAGGCAGTTGAAGCAGCTTCCAAAAAAGGGATTACAATCTCATTGGACCTAAATTATCGTGCGCGACTTTGGAAGTATGGTAAACAACCAGTTGAAGTAATGCCTAAACTTGCAGAATATTGCGACGTTATTATGGGTAATATCTGGAGTGCACATACATTACTGGGTATTGAATTGGACGAACATATTCATGACAAGAAAAGTAAAGAAGCTTACTTGAGTCATTCCGAAAAGACCGCGAAAGCCATTATCGAACAATTTCCCAAGTGCAAAGTGGTTGCAAATACATTTAGGTTTGATAGCAATGGAAATAATTTGCATTACTATACTGGATTGTATACGGAAGGAAAGCACTACGCTTCACCAGAATTTAAGTGCGAAGGTGTTGTAGACAGAAGTGGGAGCGGGGATTGTTTTATGGCTGGGTTAATATATGGATTATACAATCAAAATCCACCACAGGAAGTACTTAACTATGCTACCGCAGCCGCTTTTGGTAAACTGCAAGAAATGGGAGACTCCACCGATCAGGATGTATTTACAGTTAAGAAAATGGGGAAAGCAAATAATTAATTGCAGGATAGAATCTTGCAAAATTAAAAAGACCTTGTCTGATAAAATCAATTTATCAGACAAGGTCTTTTAGTTTAAAGAACCTATATAATTTAGTTCTTTGCTATTTTAATAGTATTATTACCTGTTTCTACAGTGTATATTCCCTTTGCCAAACCAGCAAGTTGCAAGTCTGTAGTTGTTGTACCTGCTTTTAGGTTAACTTGTTTTACAACTTTGCCATCTATGCTCAAAACACGTGCAATTGCATCTGTAGTTGAGGCAACATAAGACAATTTAGTTGTGCCTGATGTAGGGTTAGGATAAGCAGTAAGTTTGGTTGCGGCAGAGAATGCTACTTTTTGTACACTGCTGTATGCAAAAGAACCAGCATTGTCTATAGATTTCAAACGATAGTAAGCCACAGTTCCACTTTTGTTACTTGCATCTGTAAAAACGTAACTATTGCTAGGTTTACCCTTTGAAGGAATTGTACCTAAAGAGGCATAATTTATTCCATCTAAACTTTTCTCGATTGCAATTTTGCTGGTGTTCACTTCATTTGCAGTGCTCCAGCTAAGTAAAGCAGTAGTTCCCTTTGCCTCAACTGAGAAAGCTTTGAAGCTTAGAGGTAACGCCCAATGGATTTCGCTAAAACTTCTGATGTCAAACTCCGGAGCCGTCTTATAGATAGTTGCATAACCTACAAAATCCATCGTATCTGCAGGAAGCGTAGAATCTACATAGGTTGCGTTTGCACCTGTATATAGCACTATTGTTCCTGTTGCATCTGTAAGGTTGTTAGAACCCGCAAATACACCAGACGTAGAAGTAATAATCGCATGGTGTATCAATAACATTGTGTATGCAATTTGATTGTAGTTATTGTTTAAATAATCGATTGTAACAACCATTGGCGTAACAACAACACCAGTTGCAACTGGTGGAGGAAAACTGGTGGTTCCGGTTGGTGGTGTAAGCTCATCTGCACCATTATAGGCAGTAAGCCCCCAGCCAGTAAGGTCTAAGGAGATAGAATCACCCGCATTGTAATAATGACCAGCACCTTTACCGAAATAAATGATAATACCAGTTCCATTTGCTTGAACAATAGTGTTGGCAGCAGATACATTCTTGTTGATGGTGTCAGAAATAACAACCCCATTAAGAAAATAACCACTAGGGATTGTAGTTGCTGTACCAGTGTACAAAGCTTTAATAACATTCAAGTCTGTTATTTGTGCTGACGACTTGTTTACTACTAGTAAAGTAGTAAAGATTGTGAAGAGGAGGAGTGTAAATTTTTGCTTCATAATTAATTTGTTTATTTTTACAAACATAGGGTATTTTCTTTTTAGAAAAAACACTTTGTATTAACAAATTGTTATCAATGTGAATAAAAACTTGCTTAAAGTGGAAAATTAGCCGATATTTCTGCAATATTTGCACTGTCTCGATAAAATATTTAATTTTATTCAGCATCTTCGCTTTGATGTTATACTCAGCAGAATTGATGGTAGTTACTTAGGCAGCATTTAAATATTTTTTCAAATCACCCTAACTCACTAAAGTCTTATTTTAAATAATCTCTCAACATACTAACAAATGAATACACTACACCCTCAAAAACTTCTTTTTGTCGCCTTATCTTTTGTCGCGGTTACTAAAGTCTTTGCTCAGAATCCCAAGATAAGATGTTACTTTAATCATCCTGTGAACAATAACTTGTCCAACGGTGTAAATGCAACTTATTTAAAGGGAACATTCCCCGATACAATTGTATATTATATCAACAATGCCAAGTACACACTAGACTTCGCTGTCTACGATTTTACTTCTGTTGCCAATGATCAGGTTTCTAAAATAGCAACTGCTGCAAATAATGCTTTAAAAAGGGGGGTAAAGATTCGCTGGATCAACAATGGTTCCTCCAGCAATAAAGGTATGAGCCTGTTAAATACGTCGATACCACGGATAAGTAGCCCTAAAGGTTCTGGCTATGGAATTATGCACAATAAATTTTTAGTTGTAGATGTGAATTCGCCGGATTCAAATGATGCTTGTGTTATTACAGGTTCGTATAACTATTCTGTAGAACAAACGACTTCAGACTATAATAATCTTTTAATTATACAAAACCAACAAGTTGCTACTGCATTTTATAATCAGTTCAATCAGATGTGGGGTGGTACAGACAGTGTACCTAATACAACCACTAGTGCTTTTGGAACACACAAATTAGCTTCTGCGACCCACTATTTTAATGTGAACGGCACTCTTGTAGATGTACACTTTAGTCCAAAAGACTCTTGTGGGGCTTATATAACTAAAGTTGCCAACTCTGCTAACAACGACCTTACCATCGGCATGTATACTTTTACAGATAACACGCTTGCTCAGGTTGTTCTAAAAAAGTTTAATAGTAAGATAAATGTTAGGTGTGTTTTAGATGTTTATAGTCAAACTTTTTCACCATATACCACATTAAGTGGTCCGTTGGGCAAAGACTTTATCATTTATAACGGAGGGGCTAACTCATTGTATCATAATAAAATAATGGTAGTTGATGCATTGTTACCCTCGTCAGATCCTCAGGTAGCAACTGGTTCATTCGATTGGACTTCGGCTGGTGAAAACATCAATGACGAAAACATGGTTATCGTGCACGATTCTGTTATTGCCAACCAATATTATCAATCTATTTGTAACGATATTACTGTAAATGGTGGTAGTGCCTGTGTGTCACCCTTGCCGGTAAATTGGGTTTCGTTTGATGCGAGTATCACAACCAATAACCAGGTTGCCCTACATTGGGAAACTGCTGCCGAAATAAATACGAATCATTTTGAAGTAGAGCGGTCGTTGGATGGACAACATTATGAACGCATTGGTATTGTAACCGATGAAACAAGTGGTAAATACCAACTTATCGATCAATCCCCTAATGAAGGCATCAACTATTACAGAATAAAAGAGGTTGATGAAGATGGAGGCTTTACTTTTTCTAAGGTGGTAGACATTTATGATCGTGCTACTGCCGCTGTAAGTATCTATCCGAGTCCTGCTAACAATAAAGTACATGTTTTATTGCCTCTGAAAACCAAATCTATCAATTTATATGATGCCTTAGGAAATAAGATTGCCCATTACAATGTAACTACTCAATCGACGATTGATGTTGATGTTTCTCACTTTGCAAATGGTGGCTACTACTTGGAAGTGGTGGGGGATTCAAATAAAGTCATCAGGCATTTTGAGAAACTTTAACTTCAATCAGCAGCATATTTACTCAGCATCGCACTTCTCTGAATTTGCATTGTAATCCTCTGGCTTGGCATAGCTAAGGAGTATGCACCTTTTTTACCCCATACTTGAATTGGGTTTCGTACTATTCTTAAGTTATTAACTTATTTATTGCATCTTTGGGAGCAGAATAAGTAAAGGGAATGTTGAGATTTATACCGAAGAATATTGAGGAAAATAAATATCAATCAGCCATGAAAAAAAGAAAGAATTCTCCACGAAGGATAGGGGTTCTCAAAAAAAATTGTTTTACAGTAAGGCAGAAAATAACCCTTTATGTCCTCTTTGGTTATGTTTTTGCGTATAAGTAAATAGATAAATAGAATTACTTGATTAATACACTACGTACAGCATTTTATAAACATGGATACCTGCTTATCATAGCAGCGTGGCTGTACACCATTTCTTTTGTAATCACTAACTATTGGGCGTACGACTCTTCGCCTGCCAAAGTGAAGGATAAACTGGAATTTAAACTTACTCAAGCCGAAAAGGGCATTCAACGCATTGCTGTCGATACCGATTTGTTGCAATTGCTGATAACCGATACCGCTGCCGAGAAAAAACTAGACCTTACCAAGCAATCTTTTGGCCTTTTTCTGTACAAAACAAATGATGTAGGCAGCCCCATACTCACTTATTGGAACAATAATACCTTTACCATACTTCCCGAAGACCTGTTGCAGAGAGATGGTTATTACTTTGCCACCAGACAGAACGGGGAGCAGGAAGTTGTAAAGCAAACCATCAACTTACCAAACAAAAAGATACTGTTGATGGCAGTAATCCCCATCAGATGGAGCTATTTTATAGACAATGATTACCTGCACAAAGACTTTGACGGCTTCCCTAAGCTGAGTGAGCAATATGAGATAAGTAATGACACCAATGCCTTGCCGATTATTAATTCGCAAGGGGAGACTTTGTTTAAGATAAGCCAGAAAGAGGGGCATATTTATGCAGGATACGACTTCTTTACGATATTTCTGCGGGTACTTTTTGTGTTGGCACTCATTATGTTCCTCAACAGAAGCGCCATCGATATCTCTAGGGTGCATGGAGCGCGTGTTGCCATGATTTTGCTGGTGAGTGTGGTGGGAACAATAAGGATAATCACTTATTACTTCCCTTTTCCGTTCGATTTTAGTCGGTTAAGCCTGTTCGATCCGTCGGTTTATGCTTCTAATGCACTGCATTCGTCGTTAGGGCAGCTATTGGTGAACAGTATCTTGCTGTTTTGGCTGGTAGGCTTCTGGAAATTCAGTACCCTTAAAAGCAAACCGTCTTATTTGTATGCCAAATATGCGTTTGTAAAGTACCTGAACATCGTTTTGCTGGTGGCGTTGGCCTTTGTTCTCACACGTATCATCAGTACGCTGATACTAGATTCCAAAATTTCCTTCGATGTAACCCATTTCTTTAGCCTTACACTGTTTAGTGTGGTCAGTTTTATTGTTCTCGCCTTTTTGGGAGTAACATTCTACCATTTGTCGCACGTAATGTTGCGTCCGGTACTCAATACCAACACACCTTTGCACTTTCAGCTCCTGACAGCAATGGTTGCAGGGCTATTTTATATCACTTTTACCATCAGTACGGCCACTGAGCTCTATTTTTTGATTTTATTGTGGGTAATTGTCTACCTGATTATCGTTAATCGTCGCAAACAAGACATCAATATATCCATTCAGAAATCATCCTTCTTTCTTTTCTGGATTATGTTTTTTGCCTTGAGCATTACCCTGCTCATTAGCTGGCAAAACAAAACACTCGACCTAGCACAACGGAAGAAAATAGCGGAAAGAGTGGTGCTGCAGAACGATGCCAATGGCGAAAATGTGCTAAGTATTGCCCTGTCGAACATCAATGAGAAGGCGTTGGAGAACAACTTTCCCCGCCTGCTGCAAGAAGCCACCAATAAGAAGATAAAGGACAGCATTCTCAATGAAAATTTTACGGGTTACCTCAATCGGTTCGAGACAAGTATCTATACATTCAATCAGTTCTACCAACCGTTGTTTAATGAGGACACAACATTTAATTATCCATCGCTTACTTCTATCATTTTCATCAGAAGTAAGCAGACAGATGTGCCAAACCTGTACACCTGGGAGAATAGTCCCGATCAGGTAAGTTATATTTATTCCATTACCATCGGTTCGCAGGATAATCCGATGGGTTATATGTTCTTAGTTGCAAAACCAAAGAAGTATAAGAGTGAAGCCTTGTATCCGGTGTTGTTTAGTCAGTCGGATGATGACAATAATTTTACGGGACAGAACGATTATGCCCAAGCATTGTACCTGAATGGGCGGCTAATCAGCAAATCGAACGACTATGATTTCCCTTTAAAGGTAAAGAATACCAAGTTGTTGCCCCATGAGTTCGCAGAAAGCTATAATGATAACTCAAACGAGCTTTGGTACAACGCAGGTAAGGGGAAAATGGTGGTGATTGCCCAAACAGAGAACCGTTTTATAGAACTGGTGACCCTATTTGCATACCTGTTTTTTACTTTTCTGGTGTTGATTGCTTCTTTGTACGCGGCTAATTACGTATTGAGGGCCAATTTCAATAAATTGTCTTTGCGAAACATCATTGGCGTAGACATGCAGTCGCAGATTCATGCAACGGTTATCTTTATCAGTGTATTTTCTTTCGTAGTAATTGGGGCAGCAACCATTTCGTACTTCATTAACCGGTTTGATGAAACGAGTCAGCAGCGATTATCTTCTTCTATCGAAGCAATTGCCAACGAAATATCAGGAAGATTGCAACAAGTGGAATCGCAGAAGCTGTTGGATGATAGTTTATATAGCAACGATGCCGGTATTGCCAATAATCTGGAACGTAACATTGCAGAAGTATCCGAAACGCACAATGTAGACATCAATTTTTATAGTCTTACAGGCAGTCTGATTGCGTCTACACAACCCAATATCTATAGCAAGCAAATATTGAACTCCAGAATTAACCCAAAAGCCTTTTATCATCTGCAATATGATGGACGTAGTCATTATGTACAGAAAGAAAGGATTGGAAACCTCGAATATCTGAGTATGTATATGCCTGTTCTGGATGATGCAGGAGAGGCGTACGCGTATATTAATATCCCTTATCTCAATTCGCAGCTAGAGTTGAATCAGGAGATTTCTAGTTTTATCGCAACCATCATTAACCTGAATGCTTTTATATTTCTGATTGCAGGAGCCATTTCATTTTTAATCACACAGCGCGTGGTTGTTTCCTTTAGCATCATCGCCAACAAGATGAAAGAGGTAAGCATCGGCAAAAAGAATGAAGCGATTGTATGGAAAAAGAATGATGAGATAGGCGGATTGGTTGCAGAATACAATAAGATGGTGCAAAAGCTAGAAGCGAGTGCCAATGCGCTTGCCCAAAGTGAGCGTGAAGGCGCATGGAGGGAGATGGCGAGACAAGTTGCCCATGAAATTAAGAATCCGCTTACACCAATGAAACTAAGTATTCAGTATTTGCAAAGAGCTATTGACAATGATTTGCCAAATGCCAAAGAACTGACGCAGAGTGTTGCCAAAACATTGATCACACAGATTGATGAGTTAGCAAAAATAGCAGGCGACTTCTCTCAGTTTGCTAATATTGACAATGTGGAGATGGAAAAAGTAGACATCAGTGAAAAACTGGAGAGTATCGTGCAATTGTACAGGCAATCGGAGTCTGTTATTATTAATTATGAAACCCATCCTCCCGTTTTTGTGCTGGGAGATAAGGTGCAGATAAGTCGGTTATTCACTAATCTGATAAAGAATGCGATAGAGGCTGTGGAAGGACGCATTGCTACGATAGATATTACACAGATAGTAACTGATAGTCACCTGACTATCACCATCAAGGACGATGGAAAGGGGATTGAGCCAGAAATGGCAGCACATATCTTCCAACCGAACTTCACTACTAAAACATCTGGAACGGGTTTGGGATTGGCAATCAGTAAAGGCATCGTAGAGAAGCTAAAGGGATACATCGGCTTCCAGACAGAGATAGGTAAAGGGACAACTTTCATCATCAGATTGCCGATAGTGTAGAGAGAAGAAAGTTGTGAGTGATGAGTTATGAGTGATGATCACGATTTAATATAGGTTAACTCATAACTCATAACTTATAACTCAAAACTAAGTCGGTTTATAATCCATAATATCTAGTTTCTCGGTACAGAAGTCATATTCCTGCGGGTCGTTGCTACAGACAATCACCAATTTGTGGGCACAATAGTCCTTTATAAGTTGATGATACAAAGAATAACCAATGGCATCTAAATTAGTACAAGGTTCATCGAGCAAAAGGATAGGCACATCCGAGAAAATGGCTTGTGCCAGTTTCATCCGTTGCTTCATCCCGCTACTATAGTAACGTATCTGTTTGTGCGCGGCAGCTTTTAGTCCGATAATGTTCAGAATCTCTTCAATGCTAATCCCTTTCAACAAAGGTTTAAAGGCCGCATGAAACTCAAGGGCTTCTGTGGCAGTCATTTCTTCCACCAATTCCAGGTAAGGCGCCGCAATGGAGAGGTGTTGGTAGAGCGAGGCGCTGTCAACCGTTAACCGTTGACCGTTGACCGATGAGCCGTCTCTGTTAACGGTTAACGGTAAACGGAATACCTCAATGCTGCCTTCACTCGCATTGATAGCTCCTGCGATTGTTTGCAATAATGTACTTTTCCCACTACCATTCGGGCCAGTAATGGCATAAGCAGTTCCTGCATTGAAAGTATAATTGCAGTTACGGAATATCCATTCTCTGTTAAAACGTTTGCCCGTATTGTTTAATTGAATTTGCATAATCAAAGTACTCACTATCTATGACTTAAATGATAAGAGCGGCTAAAATTAGTGGGTTTCGGAATAGATAAGTTCAAAATGATGAATTGAAGGCTAATCAACAGCCTTGTTTTGTCAGGTAGTAAGATATTCTTTTCTCTGGTCTTTAAAATAAGAATAGAAACAGTACTAAAATCAATTGTAAAGGAGGGTGTTTTGAATAGAAAATCGCCTCTTTATCAAATAGCAGTACGTTTAACGAGTTAGATAAATGCTAAGTCATTACTTTTACCGCCCAAGGATTTGGGTTAACAAAAGAAAATAACGAATGAGCAAAGAAATTACATCGAGAGAACAAGACTATTCGCAGTGGTATAACGATTTGATAATAAAAGGCGGCTTGGCAGATTACACTGCTGTGCGTGGTTGTATGGTAATTAAGCCTTACGGGTTTGCCCTCTGGGAAAATATGCGTGATGTGTTGGATAAAATGTTTAAAGACACCGGACATCAGAATGCTTACTTTCCTTTGTTTGTACCTAAGAGCTTGTTTGAAGCAGAAGAAAAGAATGCAGAAGGCTTTGCCAAAGAATGTGCAGTGGTAACACACTACCGTTTGAAGACAGATCCTAATAACAAAGCAAAATTGATAGTAGACCCAGAGGCTAAGTTAGAAGAAGAACTGATAGTACGTCCTACCAGTGAAGCTATTATCTGGAGTACATACAAAGGCTGGATTCAAAGCTACCGCGACTTGCCAATATTAATCAATCAGTGGGCGAATGTGGTTCGTTGGGAGATGCGTACACGTTTATTTCTTCGTACTGCCGAGTTTCTTTGGCAAGAAGGTCATACTGCGCATGCAACAAAAAAAGAAGCAGTAGAAGAGGCAGAAAGAATGCTGGAAGTATATGCAGACTTTGCTGAGAACTATATGGCAATGCCAGTTATAAAAGGGATTAAAAGCCCGAATGAACGTTTTGCTGGCGCAGAAGAAACTTATTGCATAGAAGCTTTGATGCAAGATGGCAAAGCATTGCAAGCAGGTACCTCACATTTCTTGGGACAGAACTTTGCCAAAGCATTTGATGTGAAGTTTAGTGATAAAGAAAATAAACTAGATTATGTGTGGGCAACAAGCTGGGGCGTAAGCACCCGTTTGATTGGGGCATTGGTAATGGCACATAGCGATGATGATGGATTGGTGCTTCCTCCTAAGATTGCGCCTCTGCAAGTTGTGATTGTTCCCATCTTTAAAGGTGACGAACAAAAGGCTATGATAGATAACAAAGTAAGGGAGATTATAAAACAACTGAAAGAGTTAGGCATCCGTGTGAAGTATGATGATAATGAGAATACGCGTCCAGGTTGGAAGTTTGCGCAATACGAAATGCAAGGTGTACCCGTTCGGATAGCTATTGGTGCCAGAGATTTGGAGAATAATGTGGTGGAAGTTGCAAGGAGGGATACAAAAGCCAAGGTTACAGTAGATATCAATGGTATCTCTTTCTATATAAAAGAATTGCTAGACGAAATTCAATTGCACATCTTCAATAAGGCAAAGCAATATACCGAAGATCATATTACCCCCGCCAATTCTTGGGAAGAGTTTATTGACTTGTTGGATAATAAAACAGGGTTTATCTCTGCACATTGGGATGGCACACCAGAGACGGAAGAAAAGATAAAGGAACTGACTAAGGCTACAATCCGTTGTATTCCTTTAAATAATCCTTTGGAAAATGGTAGATGTATTCTTACGGGCAATCACTCTTCACAAAGAGTATTATTTGCCAGAGCCTACTAAAGCCTGAAGCCTCTTAAGAATTCTTCTACAGGCATACGTTTCTTTCCTTCCAGTTGTAAGTCGGTAACATAAATATATCCGTCTTTGCAGCTGAATTTCAGGTAAGTTTTATTATCTGTTGAGATGGTTCCAACAACAATGTTGTGTGTAGCGATTTCTTTGGTGCAAGCAAATATCTTTAACTTCTTTTCATTAATAAAGGTAAACGCAGCAGGGTAGGGGGACAATCCCCTTATCTTGTTGTGAATACTTTCTTTTGATTGATTCCAATCTATCTGACAAGTTTCAGTGAATATCTTAGGGGCATGTTTAAGTGCGTTTTCCGCTAACAGATTACCGTCAACCACAATCGGTTGTCCTTCATCGGTAAACGGTAAACGGTAAACGGTTGACGGTATTACCTCTTCTTGCCTTTTTGCAACAATACTGCCATCCAACAATCCCTTTATTGTATCTACTAAGGTGGAAGCTCCAACCAACATCATGCGGTCGTGTAGTTCGCCAGCAGTTTCATTCTCTCCAATAGGAATTGGGGTTTGTAATAAAATATCTCCGGTATCTATCGCATGTTGCAACTTGAAAGTAGTTACTCCTGTCACCTTCTCCCCATTGATAACTGCCCAATTGATGGGGGCAGCACCGCGATATTGCGGCAATAAAGACCCATGGACATTGATGGTACCCATTGGTGGCATATCCCAGACAACAACAGGCAACATCCTGAATGCAACTACTACTTGTACATCTGCTTTCAATGCTTTCAGTTCTTCTAAGAATAGGGGATTTTTTAGTTTTTCTGGTTGTAATACATTCAATCCCTTCGATACTGCATATTTCTTAACGGCACTTTCAGTCAGGTTCATTCCTCTTCCCGCTGGTTTGTCTGGTGCAGTAACTACGCCAACAATAGTACATCCCGCTTGGACCAATGCATCAAGAGATGCTACTGCAAAATCGGGTGTCCCTAAGAAAATAATACGTAAATCAGCTAATGTCATGTGGCAAAACTAAGTGCTACAAGCTGTAAACGATGAGCGAATTTAAAAAATAGTAAAGCAGCGAATAAGATGTTAGGTAATATCTCAACAGCGCAATTACATTAACATTTCTCAACAATTGTTGTTAATTGCTTATGTTTTATCCTTTCTAGCTAACAATCATCAACTTTAAAGAAATTATTTTAAGTTACTTTTGCGACAGAATAAAAAAGATAAATGAAAAAGACACATATTGCAATGCTGGTTTTGATAGTGGTTGCTATCACAGTTTTGATAAGTTTCACAGGTAATCTAACTACTTATGAAACCATCGCATCTGCCAAACAAAAAGATGGTAAGTTCGTAAATCTGATCGCCAAATTAGATAAGTCCCAACCAATGGAATATGATGCTGCAAAAGATCCTAACTATCTCACATTTACTGCGGTAGATACTTTGGGAAGCAAGGTGAAAGTGATTTACCGTAATACCAAACCGCAGGATATGGAGAAGTGCGAAAGGATTGTGTTGAAAGGCAAAATGCAAGGAGACCACTTTGAATGTAAAGACATTCTTTTGAAATGCCCTAGCAAATATAAAGACGATGCTGCTGCTGCTACCAATGCCGCCCAAACTGCTGGCGAGTCTGCTACAAATGGTGGTTATACAAGTGCAGACAGTATTGCTAAAAAAGCGAATTCTGCTTATTAATCCTACCGCACACAATTACACATTCTCAATTTATTGCACCCAAGGGGGAATAGTTTAAACACGCTTTATGCATTATACGGACGAACATTTATTATACGGTCAGATTGGTCATTTCTTCAATATTCTTTCTTTTATAGCCTCTTTGTTAGCCACTATCGCCTTCTTTTGGTCAAATAATATAAAGGCAGAAAGTGCTTCACTCATACAAGAAAAACAAAGTTGGTTACGTTTTGCAAGGCTTTGTTTCTTTATAGAAACTGTTTCTGTACTTGTTGGCTTTGCTACGTTATACTATATCATCTCTCATCATTTATTCGAATACAAATACGCTTGGGAGCATAGCGACAAAGGCTTGCAAGTGCAATATCTTTTCAGTTGTTTCTGGGAAGGTCAGGAAGGAAGCTTTATGTTGTGGACTTTCTGGAATTGTGTTCTTGGATGGTTATTGATTTGGCGTGCAAAAGACTGGGAAGCGGGTACATTGACTGTTATCAGTTTTGCCCAATTCTGTTTGGCTAGTATGCTTGTTGGCTTCTATTTTTATGGAGCCAAGTTGGGCAGCAGCCCCTTTGCTTTGCTTCGTAATGAGGGAATCCTTGACAACGCACCCATCTTTCAAGATGTAATAAATGGAGGATTACGTAGTGATTATCTTACACTGATAAAAGATGGTCAGGGGTTGAATACCCTATTGCAAAACTATTGGATGGTGATACATCCCCCTATCTTATTCTTGGGTTTCGCTAGTACAATCGTGCCTTTTGCCTTTGCCATGGCAGGGTTATATAATAGAGACCATTGTTGGGTGAAACCTGCTTTGCCATGGGCTGCTTTTAGTGGTGGTATCCTATGTCTGGGTATCATGATGGGGGCTGCTTGGGCCTATGAAAGTTTAACTTTCGGGGGGTATTGGGCCTGGGATCCTGTAGAGAATGCTTCTCTGGTACCTTGGATGGTGATGGTGGCCGGATTGCATACCAACATGATTTACAAAACAACAGGCTATAGTCTTCGCACCACTTATCTGTTTTATACACTCAGCTTTTTGCTGGTATTATATTCCACTTTCCTTACCCGTAGTGGCGTATTGGGCGATACTTCTGTACACGCCTTTACCGACCTTGGTATGAACACACAGTTGCTTATATTCCTGTTGATATTTGTATTCCCAGCTTTTCTCATTTATGGTATCCGCTACAAATCAATCCCCACTATTGTCAAAGAAGAAAGCACTTACAGTCGGGAATTCTGGATGTTTATAGGCTCGTTGGTACTATTCCTTTCTGCCATATTAATTATCCTTAAAACCTCAGTTCCTATCTACAATAAACTATTCGATCAAACATTAGCTTCTTCCGAAGATCCTGTTTTTGCTTATAACCAGGTACAGGTTTTTGTCTGTATTATTCTTGGATTATTGACTGCCGTAACGCAGTACCTGAAATATAAGGATACCCCTCGTGGACAATTTACCAAAAAGATATGGTTGCCTACTGCTGTTGCATTATTGGTTAGTGTGTTAATCAGCGTGTTCGGCTCTATCAATTACAACCAGAAAGGGGCGGGTTTCTTAGGTGCAATCCATGTGGCCATCTTCGCTTCTGTCTATGCAACCGTTGCCAATGCAGGCTATATATTGTTGGTTTTGAGAGGGAAAATAAAGGCGGCTGGTGCATCTGTGGCACATGTTGGCTTTGGATTGATACTCGTTGGTATATTAATCTCCTCAAGCAAGAAGACAGTGCTTAGTTGGAATACAACAGGTATTTCTGTTTTCCAAAAGGATAAAAAAGAAGATCCCGCCGAGAATATTACCCTCTTTAAAGGAGTTGCTACAGACATGGGTAAGTACATGGTTACGTATGGCAGAGATACTTTTAATGAGAAAGAACGTAAGCGTTTCTTCGAGATAAAATTTGCCTCTAAAACATCCGATGAGCAGTTCTTTCTATATCCCGATTTAATTAAAAATAACAAGGGTGCAGAGGGGTTTGCCGCTAATCCTGCCAGCAAACACTATTGGTATAAAGATATATTCGTTTACATTTCTTCCTACAAAGAGAATAATGCCGCAGATACTGCCAAGTTTGTTGGGCGTGAACTGAAGGTAGGGGATACCTTGTTTTATAGTAGTGGATTGATGATATTGCACAAGGTAGACGTGAATCCTGCAGAGCAGAAAGATCGTGTAAAAGAGGGCGAGACTTCTTTGTTTATGAACTTGGAAGTGATTGCAAAAGATGGCAGGCGCTATAAGGCATTCCCGGGTATTGCGTTGAAGGGTACCGAGTTGAGAGATTTGCCTGATAGTGTAATCTCACAGAATCTTATCTTTAAATTCAATAAAGTAATCGATCAAAAGCAAGGTAAACTGGAACTAGGCGTGAAAGAAAGCGCAGCTATCACAGACCTTGTAACCCTGAAAGTATATGAGTTCCCGATGATATTGGTACTATGGATAGGCGTAATCATTACCGTACTAGGTTTCTTTATGTCGATTTATCAGCGAGTAAGAAGATAGATAGTTGTTTTGAATGATGGGTTGTGAACTTATATAAAATCCCTTGAAGATTCGCTTCAAGGGATTTTTATTTTCCAATAATGCTAGTGTTAGGTACTGATAACCAATGCTGTTTACTAAAAGAGGCTTATGGATGAAATTATTCTTTGTTTATTGGTAATCAATTATCTACACTAATCAACTTAGCTCTTTTTTCAATCTGTATACGGCTTCTTCTAGCGTAGATTCTTTCTTTGCGAAGCAGAAACGCAATACTTTGTGGTCGGTGCCGTCTTTGTAGAATGCCGATGCAGGGATGGTTGCCACACCGCATTCCGTTACTAGTCGTTCTGCCAATGCTTGCTCACTTTCCTCACTAAAACTGGCATAACTGTACAGCTCAAAATAGCTACCGTAGGATGGAAGCACTTCAAAAGGTGTTCCTTGCATCAGTTCCCTAAAATAATCGCGCTTTTGTTGGAGTATTCCCGACAGTTGCAGGTAGTCTTCTTGCTGAAAAAGGTGCGTTGCCAGTGCTACTTGCATGGGACTATTCACGCTAAAGCAATTAAACTGATGTACTTTTCTAAATTCTTTCGTTAAGGCTTCGGGTGCAATGCAATAACCCATTTTCCAGCCTGTACAGTTGTAGACTTTACCAAAGGAGAAGCAGATAAACGCCCTTTCCCGAAGGTCAGGATACCGCAAAAGGCTCAGATGGGGCAGGTTATCGAAGATAAGGTGTTCATATACTTCATCGCTGATGATAGTAATGGAGGTATCCGCCACCACTTGCCTCAATTGTTCTATATCGTAGGCTGAAAGCACTGCCCCCGTTGGGTTATGGGGCGAATTGATGACAATCATTTTCGTACGGGGCGTGATAGCTGCCCGCACGGCCTCCCAATTGATGGAGTAGGAGGGATGTTGCAGCGGAATCCGTACAGCAATACCACCATTTACTTCAATATTGGGGATATAACTATCATAAGCAGGTTCAAAAACGATGACTTCATCCCCTTTATGAATCATTGCGGTGATGGCGGAGTAGATAGCGTATGTGCCACCGGGCGTAATGGTTATTTCGGACTGTGCTTTCAACTGTGTGCCGTATAATAACTCCACTTTGGCGGCAATAGCTTCCAATAATGGGCCATAACCTGCCATGGGCATATACTGATTAAAGCCATCCCGCATTGCTTTTGCCACTAGTTGCGTTAAAGCCTCACTCATGGGGTAATCGGGAAAGCCTTGTCCCAGGTTTATGGCCTGATGCTTTGCCGCTAGCGCGCTCATGACCGTAAAAATGGTGGTACCAACGTTGGGAAGCTTAGAAATCATAAGAGTAAATGTATTTTATTGGATGGAATGAGAAAAGCCTAGTCATAATTTGGATAAAAAAAATCATATTCACCAGTTTTCATTTTATGAACAATACTTAAAGGATTTATTACTACACCTATTTCAGATTTCCTATTCTCTCCATTCAATTTTCCAACTCTTTTAAAATCACTATCACCAATTTTCCATACGTACCATCTCTCAGAAGTCTCTATTTGCTCTCCTGGTCTTGAGCCGTAGTCGTTTGTATTTCTGAAAATAGTTTTTTCTTTTTCATTATAAGCAATGTTCCCTTCTATTTTCCATAAATCCATTTTAAGACCTACTTTAAGCATAGTATGAGCTACAAAATCAACTTCATTGGTAACTATTTCAGATAATTGAGGTTCAATAAATATTGAATATTCCTTCTTAAATACCCTTATCACATCGCTATTAAGTTGTAATAAGTCATTTGTTATGTATTGAAAGTATTTTTTTTTGTCGTTTTCGGTTGAAACAGAAAAAATATCTCCAATTCTTATTTTTATTCTAGCCATAATTTGAATTTTTGAATTTGGAATTATTTAAGAGTTGATAAAATTATCAAGTAAAAATCAAATATATCCTTCCTCCTTCAATAAACCAAACCTTCCTTCCTCATGCAGTTTAAAAAGTTCCACTAGGGACGAACTATTGGTAGCAATCAAACCCATAAACAGCGAATAGTGCCGTAGGCACGGCATAGCACGACCTATTTCTTGCAACAACACGCTTATTTCTTACTTAATCTTTTCCCTTTTTGTCATCATCCCCCTTCTTTTTTTACTCATTATTCAACTGTTTTTACACAAACGAGGCATTTTTCGTCTAAATACCCTCCAAATATTACCGAAACAGAGGGGTTTTCTCAAACTAAGGGGCTTATTTGAGCAAGAATCAGGTTATTACGCACCAAAACAGTTAAATAATGGGTAAGAAAATGGCTCGTTTGTGTAAGAAATGGAGGCGTATTAGTAATAATTGGGAGATTATTGGCTAAAATAAAGTCTTGTTGAGCAATAAATTACAATGGAAAGTACAGAAATTTTCCTGGTTCGGTAGTGGAAGGATTGCTGACCGAAAAAATGCTGTATCCCTTTGTCATACTGAGTTTGATTGCGGCCTTTAATAGGAGGGGAGTGCCTGTCAGTAGTTTTCCTTTGTAGATGTATAAGTCGCCCGTGCCTAGGTTTTCAATTATGCGTCCCACTTTTGTCCTCAATCCTAGCTTATTAGCTGAAATACCCATTTTGATGCTTCTCTTTTTGGCAACTTTTGCTGCCAAAACAACCAAAAAGCCATAAAGTCCGAGCATATTTACGTTTTTTGGGTATGAAGTTTTTAGGTATTGTCCCACTTTCCGGATGTGTTTCATTGGGTCCTTCCAATCTTTATCCCTATCCTCACGTGCTTTCAGGGCTTCTTTCATCAACGCATTAAAAGCAAAATTATTTTCGATAGCTGTTGCCCCACTTGTTGCATCATCCTCCAGACTAATCTGGTTTGCAGTGAGAAAAGGCAATAAAGGGCTGTCGGAATCGGTGTAACTATCATGTTTTTTCTTCAATAATAATAACAATTTGATTCTTTCTTCTGTGTCTGAAGGGTAAGTAATTTTACCTCCATCCGTAATAGTACCACCCCAATCGCCTATTGCTTTAAAGTTGGGCATTGACCATTCTTTTAGGAATCTGAAGCAGCCCCTCAGGTGTTTAAGAATGGGTTTCATCACTTTATCGCGCTGCTGGCGATGGTTATGCGCCTTCTTATCCAATGCCAGAAAGAGTGTATTGTTGCACAGCATCCTGCGCTTCCGCATCATTTTTCAGGTATTTCATTGCAACGCCGTACAATAAAAGTGTATACCGTTGCAATAAAACGCCCAACCATTCACTATCGCCGTCTTTGTAATAGCAGGATAGCAATTCTTCGTCCGATAGGTTATTATATTTTTCTGCTGGCACAAAACAAAAGTTGATTATTAGTTAGATACACTAAGCATACTTTTCCATAAAGGGACACAACCTTTTTTTTAATATCCTTGCAACAAGGCTTTTATAAAATCAGTTACCAGATAACTTACCAATGATCCGGTTGCTGCTCCGTCGCCGTCCTTGGCAACGTTTCGACCTCCCTCACAAATGTGCAAATAAGCTGGTTGACTATCCAATGCAGCAAAATATAAATACTGTCTTGCTTGAATAGAAGTAATTCCTGTTGAATGCGTATTTGAAGTTGCACTGTTTTCTATACTTCCCAAGTCTAGTTCTATTCCACACAAGGTATCAATGGTAAATTCGGTGGCATGATCGATTGCTTCTAAGAAAGTTCTTTTCTCATGCAAGAAAATATCTTCAAAAGTGATGCAATCCATAAACGGATTATTCACAATATCCAACCATACATTCTGCTGTATTTCGTTTTCATGGAGTCCTACTACGCAATATTTCTCCAGATACCCATCTTCTTCAGCATATCTGAACGCATTCCCACTATGTCTGCCTTCCAATGGTCTGTAGTCTGCGCAGGTATCAACATTAATGGCATTAATCTGTGCAAATGGTATCACCCCGCTCTTAAACCACCCTTTGGCCGAACCCTTTATACAAGGATATGCGTTGTTTTGCCCCCCTCCTATTATAATTGGCAACTTTTTATTTTGCGTAATCATGTGCACAATCTGTTCTACTTCAGCATCTATTATATTCACTGCATGACGATACGCGTCTACCTTTTCATCGAAGGTTTGTGCCGATTGTTCTATAATATTTGCCACATCTCCAAAATCAAAATGTCCCAACAACAACAATTCTCCCCCTTCCAGAAAGTCATTACTCTGCACATTCAAGAAAGATTTTAGAAATGGCTGCCACACACTCTCCGTTTCTATCGTACTCAGGTTGCCTTTAGCCCCGATTGCCTCCAAAACCCCAACAATCACATACCGTGCATTCGAACTTTGTAGTGATTCTTCCAATTGTTTGGCATCTTTAATCACTTGTATGCGTTCGCCTATCTTAGTTTCGAAACGACGAATCGTTGTGTTTGCCAATACATCCTGCTTACTGTAAACCTTCAAATGTTTCATATAGTTCCTAATTTAAAAAATGAAGGTAATGGTATTCACAATACATAAATATGATTTTATTCATAAAAAATGTTGTATGAAATTACCACCCATCATTTTTTGCTAACTACGCCCATGGAATAACAATCTAAAACCCCTCTATAAATTCCCCGTCGAATGCTATTCCCGGTTACAATACTTTAAATCTGAACCCTACATAAAACATTCTTCCCGCAATCGGCCCCCACACCATGCTTCCATCAAAATAGTTACTAAATGGATGCGCACCATCTATAAACAATTGTTGTTGTTTGTAATTCGTCAGGTTTTCTCCTCCCACATAAACCTCCCATTTCTTTCCCCAAACCTTCGTAACCTGTCCTGCCAGTTGAAAATAGGAAGGCGAATTGGCTGATTGCTGCAAGCCAGCAGGATTACTTTGGGTATTGGGCAATCGTTTGCTGCTAAACCATTGTGTGGTGAAATCGAACTTGAAATGATTCTTCGTTTCATACGCCAGATTCACAAAAGCACGGTGTTTTGCTTTCAATGGCTTCTCCATCAATTGCCCATGATAGGTCGTTTGTACATCCAACCACCGATAAGCTAATCGAACATCCAACCGTTCTGCCAACTGGTAGTTAGATTCCACCTGAACACTGTTTGAATAGGACTTTCCATCTAGGTTATAGAAGTTTATCTGCTGCGGATTGGCATCTACATCTGCAATTGTTTGACTTGTGAAGTCAGTACGGTACACATCTACACCAAAAGAGCCTTTTCTTTTATTAATCTGGAACTGATGGGTGAAGTTGATGCCATAATTCCACGCTTTCTCCGGATTCAAACCATAGCCATAACTATTGGTTGGATTAAGTATCGCATACTGCCTGCTACTGATGAACAAACCTGTATTTTCTGCAAAGATGTTTGCCACTCTGAACCCAGAACCTGCCGAAAACCGCACATTCGTTTTAGGTGTTAGGTCATATTTAACGTGTAAACGTGGCGTGGTGATAAAACCGAACTGATTATGGTAATCTTCTCTCAAACCTAGAATCGCAGTAAACTTATCATTGGGAGAATAGGTATATTCAAAGAAAGCTCCCGGCACCGTTTCTGTCCTTTTGTAGCTGTTTGCAGAAAAAGTTTCTTTATACGTATCATTTGCGAAACTGAATCCTGTTCTAAACTTATGAGCTGTTGTATTTATGATGGACTGATAGATTAAATTAGCATAAATAGAACTTTGCTTGCCATTATACCCATTCAGTCCGTAATAAGAATCATTGGTATAATCCTTCGCCGAAAAGATAAAACCTACACTCTTATACTTTTTCCCCGGAAATATATACCCTACCTTACCAAATGCCTCCTGTTGTTTGATGTTGATACCTACACCATACGCATTGGTCGTTAATTTATCATTGTCTGGATTAAAACTTACCTGACCAGCCTGCCGATGATCACTCAATACCTTTATCCCAAACTGAACAATCACGCCTTTGTTATCGGCATAACGCCATCTGTTCAAAAAATTCAACTGATGACCAATTGGTACATCCAGAAAGCCATCATTATTGTCATCTGTTTTCACAGAAGTGTTGTTTGCGTGCATCAACAAAGTGGTTGCCCATCGGTTACTGATTTTATGTCCCATATTCACGCTTGCTTCTAGCCTTCCCAGCATGTTAGCATACCCATTTACCAACAGTTTCTCAGGGGCATCGGGCTTTTTCTCTTCAATATTTATCTGTCCTGCAATACTTTCATATCCATTGGCAACAGAGCCGGTTCCTTTGGTCACTTGCACCGATTCTAGCCACGGCCCAGGAATAAATGTCAGCCCATAAGCCCCTGCTAGTCCCCTTATCTCGGGAATATTCTCTGTTGTTATCTGCGTATAGTTGCCTGATAACCCCAAAAGTTGTATTTGCTTGATTCCTGTTACGGCATCACTGTAAGAAACGTCAACTGATGGCGTCGTTTCAAAGCTTTCGGAGAGATTACAACACGCTGCTTTGGCAATTTCCCTCGAACCAATGTTCAAAGTATTCAGTGTGCTGACAGTTGATACATAAGAGGAGAAGCCTCTCCCCGATTTCACGGTTACTTCCTGCAACGTATGGGTTTTATCGTTGCGTAAAATCACTTTTACCTCACGGGTATTGGTTATCGTGAGTGTATCAGACACATATCCCACAAAACTCACCACTACTTTGGTGGGCAGTGTGTGATAAGGCAATTTAAATACCCCCAAACTATCTGTAACGGTGGCATAAGCGCTTGTTAGCTGCCTTATTGTTGCATTCGAAATGGGTAAAAACATCCCTTTTTTGTTCTCTTCCAATACAACGCCCATTATAGGTGCAGCAATGGATGCGTGCGCAGTATCAATCGTAGCATTTGTACCCAATCCACTCAATTCACGTTCATATTTACAACAGCTTGGCAACTTATTATAGGCTGCATCTGTGGCTTTTATGGTCTTTGTATCATGCCCCACCTCTGCCAATTGCTTTTGAATGCCCGCAAGGGAGTACTTACTGCTATCAAAGGATACGGTGAGCATTTTTGTGTCAATATCCCAGTTTACTTTGGCAATGCCATAGTCTTTTAATGCGTTTTCTATGCGGTCTTTGCATTGGCTACAGTTGCCATAGACCATTAATGAATCTGTTTTTGCATGTTTCCTTTGCGCTATGGCAGATGTAACGCCAATCAACAAGCACAACAACAATAGATATATCGTTTTCATTTTATTTAATAGTTAGAATAAATTAATAACGTACTTGTCACAAGCAAAAACGGTGAGCTTTATGCTTGATAAGTACTAAACTAAATATGCTAAGTATTAAATTCTGTAGACGCAGTCTAGGATATAGATTTTATTGTTGGTTTTTCGCCTGAAAGGTTGTTTTAGATAGGCATTATTATTTGTAGAGGTAATGTTTTCGGTAGTAATCGGATCATAATAAGTAGGAATAGCTGACGCGATGAATTTTTCATAGCTCATTCCGGCTACAGCATCCTTATAATGGTTCTCAACTTTTACTTGTTTGTACACATGTTTGCAGCATTTGCCCTTCTGCATCCCGCCCATCGTGCCTTTGCTACCGCATCCGCCTATCTTGTTTTCCAAACTAGACGAAACTAGTTTGTCCATACAGTAATGCTCGTGTATAGTCGCGCCAAACGATGAAATACCGTAAGCAAATAACAACAATATGACGACTACCTTTTTCATTTTTTCTGTATGTTCTTTTCTTTATGAGTGTAAAAGTAACTGCTGATCTAATTATTTTTAGTGACTCTCATCATCTCCTACTTTTATTATCAATTGTTTATCAAATCGCAATCGCCGAATACCCAATCTTGCTCAATGCCTCCGAAATTGTGCTAGCAGAAACAGCCTCATTATCTATCGTCAATAGTTTTATGGGGGTAGTGGTATCAACAGTCCAATTGTCCTCACCAACCAATTCATTTAGCGTATTTGTAACCTTGGCTTTGCAACTATCGCAATTAATATTCGTCTTGAAAAGCTTATTTTCCATCTTATCTTTTTTAATCAACCGCAAAGATGACCCTTTCTAAACCCTCATTTGTTACACTATTAGGGAAATGATTTGTAGTTAAACGAGTTTTTACATTCTTTCAAACTGCAACTTGCTACTTATTCTCATTCACATTATCTAATGTTTTTCTCAATCCCTTATGATTGGCCTTAAATGCCGATGGTGTAAGCCCCGTTATTCGCTTAAACTGATTACTGAGATAACCAACACTGCTATATCCCAGTTTATAGGAGATTTCAGACAATGAAAACTCGTCATATACCAGCCATTCTTTTACTTTTTCTATTTTTTGAAGGATAAAATATTGTTCCAGCGTAATACTTTCCAGTTGTGTAAACAATTTAGACACTGTTGAATATTCTTTGTGAATGTTTTTGGAGATATATACACTCAAGGCAAAGTGTTCGTCTATGTTACCTTGCTGCACAAGCTCAATCAGTAGATTTTTTGCCTTATCAATCAACATTTTCCGATGATCGTCCAACAATTCAAACCCTACTGCCTCCAATTTGCGTTTTAATCGTTCCAGTTGCCATCCTGCCGCCTCATTTTTCAACAATACTTCCCCCAATTCTACTTTTATATATTGCAAATCCTCCTCTTTCAGTATTGTTTCAACCGCCATCTTGCAACGGGGACATACCATGTTCTTTATATATAATTCCATTGCTAGTTTATTGTTGCGTAAAGATAACTGTTTGGCAGGGATGCTTACCCACAAATGCTGTTTCAGGATTATTCCGTTTGCACTTTCTGTTTTCAAACGCTCATTTCATACAATTAGGGATATTAATCCAGAATAATATACCCTTTTCATTGATTATCCCGCATTAGTGGTAGCTTGTGTGCTTTCTTAACAAGAGCCCTTTTGCTCCATATAAGTACATACGAATGGCACGCATCAATTATCCCTCAGCTATCGAGGAACAAACCGCTTTTTTGGAAAACATAGTGTCTAAAATGAAGATGGATGGGGACGATAGTCCCATTGTGGAGATGTTGGTCCTCAATAAAATTGACCTGAATGCAGACGTTGCTATCGGGGTAAAAGCATTAGCCAACAAGTGTTTTTAAAGACAATTACCGAGCTGAAAAGATATAGGGTCACCTATTTTAAGACTTGGTTGTACACGGTTGTCAAGAATCATTGTTTGTTGTTGCTACGAAATAAAAACAATACGTTGCAGTTAGGGGATGAATTGCCGTTATTGGCTGAAGAAACAGATTTTTTTGCCTTACAACACAACGAAATAACCTTAACAGCAATTGAACTTTGCCTGCCATTGTTAAATAAAGAGCAAGGCACTTGCCTTACATTGTTTTATTTGCAAAAGAAGAGCTATCAGGAAGTAAGTAGTATCACAAACTACTCTATGCTGGAAGTGAAAAGCTACATACAAAACGGAAAACGGAACCTAAAGATTTTGGTAGAGAATCATTTGAAACAATAGCGATGAAAGATTTACATAAAATAATAAAGAGCGAAAAGGAAGTGGTGGACGAACAGCAACTGCTTGAATTTGTAAAGCATAATTTGTCAACCGAGGCGCAACAAATGGTGGAGAAGAATATTGCGGAAGACCCTTTTTTGATGGATGCAGTTGAAGGACTGAATGAAGTGACCGATGAAGACCAGATTAATCAATCAATAGCAGAGTTAAATCAGCACTTAAATAAGCTTGTACAAAATAAAACGAAACGAAAACAGAAGCGTAGGCTGCCAGCCAATCAATGGGCGATGCTTGCAGTAGTTGTTGTGTTATTTTTGAGTATAATCACCTATTTTATCATTCACTTGCAAGGAGGACGATAGATTCAACAAAAAAGTAATCGAATCTATTCTTCAAAATAGGCAATGCTACCACCAACCCAGTCTTTGTCGGCATTATAACGAACCCCAATCATCTTTCCTTTACTTATTCGCGTCAGATTGCAAGTTGGAATGGGGCGTTCTGCTCCTTTAGGCCAGAAATAAAAGATACGTATTTCCGCCTTGGCGGGTTCATTCGGCGTTTTTATCACATCTGCGTATGTCACTTTGCGTTGTAATATCCAATTCTGAGGATCTTCAACAGCAGCAATGTCTTCTGGGGTAACATCTATCACTACTCCTTGCCCTGCAAATGAGAAAAGGGGTTTTAGAACGTAATCTTCCAATGTAGACGGGTTAATCATAGCATCATTTAGAAAGACTGTTTCAGGAACATACGGATGTTTGATAAAGGGCAATGTGTATTTGCTGATTCTATAAAACCAATTAGGATGAGGAACCCATTCAACCTCCAGATCTTCTAATAAAATCTTTCCTTTTTCTTGTATTTCTATTGGTTGATGAGATAAATCATCGAAAACGATACGGTTGAATATCCTTTTTATTTGAGTCTTCTTTCCCTCTTTCAGGTAAAACAATTGTTTGCCCTCTTTAATTAATGCTGTTAAGCAGACTGTCTCGATGCCAATGTACTCTTTGGTAAAATAAAAATCAACTTTAGTCTTTTGTTCCTCAGGTAGCAATTCTAGTAATACCACATTTTCAATCGGACACCCATCTGTGATTATTTCTTTCAATAATTTGAGATAAGATTCTTTATTTAGGCCACTTAAATAGGGACTAAAGTGATCTGGAATCTCAAATTGTGCTCTAAATATTTCATCATGCCATACTTCGAAAGCAAATAGGCTGGCAAAACCTTGCATTTCTACTAATTGTGGCTCTAATTCCTCTTTCTCATTAGTGCAAATGCCAAAATCAAAAGCGATGAAGTCTGAATAATTGCTTTCAGCAGGAATATTAAATCCTGTTGGAACGGAATTACTTGTTAAGGATTTGAAGCTGGGGGCTACTATCAAATCAATGATGCTTTCACAGGTCGAAATCATCTTCTCTTTGAATCCTTTGTCAATAAAAACAGGGGTTTCGGCAAGACGGAATTCAATAGAGCCAGGGAATTTGCTTTTAATTGCCTCTAAAAAAGCGTTATATTGACCAAGCGTAAATTTATCATTAAAACTTTTCCGGATGCTAGGTATCATTTGCAGTATTTAATTGATTTCGTACAGAATATTAATGAATACGAAGAACCAACAGGATTAGAGTGATACTCTTTTTTCTAAATAACTTGTGTACTCTTTTTTTATCAGGCGCACTACTATTTTATCGATGGGTAAGTGAACCGTATCTTCTGTCAGATCATCCCAACTAACCCAGCGCAAGACTTCACTTTGCCCATTTGGATCTGCTGTTTGTTGGGGAGTGAAGTCGAATGGAGTCAACTTAGCTTCTACATGGATTGTATCTACACTTTTTGCAAAATAATAAATGGCTATAATTTGTTGGCTACTATTAAATGCCGATTGTTGGTAGTAATCTGTTGTATAAATGTGGTTTCCAATGATAACATCCATCCCTGTTTCTTCTTTAAACTCCCTTTTTAAACAATCTTTTGTGCCTTCTCCCAACTCCAATCCTCCGCCTAGGAATTTTGTAAAGTAATTTCCTCTAATAAATTCATCGCTTACAAGAATCCGTTTCTTGTCATCCATTAAGATTCCATAAACGCGGATAGTGAATGAACTTATAATAGAAGGTTCAGTGTTTTTTGAATCTGAAACAGTTGTTGCAGGGTTATTTTTTTTCATGGTTAACGATATTGTGTTATGGCTGTTTTTTAATAACTGGATCTTTAATTAACTTGGGGGACTCTGTTCTGGCAAATACTAATTTATCACTCAAATGAGGAATAATCTTCCTCATATCATTTAAGTCGCGTCCTGTTCCATCGGTAAACTTCCATGTTTTACCATTGTCTTCAGATATTGCAAGCAATGTGGTTTTGGAAATAATGCTGCCATATTGCATTTTGGTGTCTGTTATTTGCTCTAAAGTACATTGGAATTCAAAACCAACTTTTACAATGGATAAAACATCCCCAATCTGAATTGATTTTATTTCTCGCCCTTGTTGAACCATCTGTTCATCGGAGGTTTGCAATATTTTTAATACCCTTTCCTCCGTCATTTTACTGAGTTTGCCTTTTGGGAAGCCCTCTAGGTTGGTGTATTGCATAACTGTTTTGTAATCTCTTTTTATAGTTGCTTCAGTAAAAATCCTAGCCTGTTCACGTACGGTTGTTAATTGTTGTGTGTACTGCGCCTTTGACACTACAACCATGAGAAATAGGATGCAAGTGATAGAAAATAACTTTTTCATAATTCAATTTATTTTAGCGAAGTAGAATCTTTTAGTAAGGATTATACTTTTCAGCAAAGCAACGGCTTTTATTTCATTATTTTCTCTATCGTTAGTTAAAATAATATAGATCATGGAAGTAAAAAATAATAAAGTCGAACACCTTCAGATTATACCATATCATTTAATGTTTACGGAATCTTGTTGTGAAGATGTAATTAAGCGGAGGAATTTTTTCACATCATTGCATGAAAGACGGAATTGATGTCTCTTGATAAGTCGTCAATACATCTATCCACAAACTGTGTATAACCCTTAATCACACTTGTAGCCCATTTCGATAAATTTGAAAAATAATACTGTTTTATTTATTCATCATTAAATCACATTGCTTTGACTGAAACAATTATCAATCTAGATTCAGTAAATCCCATAGAGTTCTTTGGTGTAAACAATGGAAAACTCGATGTGCTTAAAAAAAGGTTTCCACTATTGAAAATCTTATCCAGAGGGACGCAGCTAAAGATCAGCGGCTCTCCAGAACAGATTGACATTGCAAAAGAAAAGATTGATCTCATTGTTCAATACCTAGAGAGAAATGGGCATTTGAGTGAGAACTATTTCGAACAAATCCTTGGTGGGGATGATGCAGAAACAGTGGATCATTTTGTAGAGAAAAACCCTAATGACATTTTAGTTTTTGGTCCAAACGGAAAGACCGTAAGGGCAAGGACTGCCAACCAAAAGAAAATGGTTCAGGCTGCAGACAAAAATGATATTGTCTTCGCTATTGGGCCTGCCGGTACGGGTAAAACTTACACAGCTGTTGCTTTGGCAGTAAGGGCATTGAAAAATAAAGTCGTAAAGAAAATCATCTTGACACGTCCTGCTGTTGAAGCAGGTGAAAGCCTCGGATTTTTACCGGGTGATTTAAAGGAAAAGATCGACCCGTATTTACGTCCTCTTTATGATGCCTTGGACGATATGATACCTGCCGACAAATTGGGGTATTATATGAGTACCCGCACCATAGAGATCGCCCCGTTGGCGTATATGAGAGGCCGTACATTGGATAATGCGTTTATTATTTTGGATGAATCGCAAAACACCAACGACCTACAATTGAAAATGTTTCTGACTCGTATTGGTGCCAATGCAAAAGCCATCATTACGGGTGACCCTACACAAATAGATTTACCTCGAAATCAACGTAGTGGTCTTGAAAAAGCAACACGTATATTGCAAAACATCAATGGGATAGCACATGTAATACTTGATGAAGAGGATGTGGTGAGGCACAAATTGGTGAAAGCAATCATCAAGGCGTACGATAAAGATCATAAAGAAGAGGAAGATCACTACCAAAAGAACCACAAATAAGAGGATTTTGCCTTTTGGTTGTGATTGAATTATTTAATATTTTTTAAATAACATAGATGCTAATACTTTTTAGCATCTATGTTTCGTTTATACCCTGAATAAATTAGTTGCAAATGAACAAGAATATCGGGTTGTTGATGATGCTTTTGGCGGGCGGAAGTTGCATTGCCACTGCACAGCTTACCCCACCTGTCCAACTTACACCCAGTATTAAATACAAAGTGCATACGGCTCAAAAGCCAACTGCAATTAAGTCTACATCCATTACAAAGGTTTCTGCTACAAAAACTAAGTCGATGCTTGGTCAGTCGCCTGCCATATTCCCAAATACAAATCCTATCAAGCAACAAGTTGTTTATGAGTATATCGATACCACTTTCCCCAATAGCGAGAATCAGTTTCCGCTTAATGGCAACGCAGGAATCGGGACTAAAATTCCGCAGGCACCCTTGGAAATAAAAAAAGGTGTAGGAAATATTGCAGGTAAAAACATTTTGTTGCAATTGAGCAATGTATGGGCAGATGCTGGTCAGAATGAGCCTTCAATGATGTTTTCCAACGGCGATTTGAGTGACCCCAAAAACACAAGCTACTGGACTGTGGGCGCACGGGTTTCTGGAGATAATGTATTGAAAACACCGCAAACATTCAAGGTTTGCTTCAAAGCTCCCGGCGAAGACAATGACAAAGAATATTTCTCCATTAATTCCTATCAAGGAAAAGTGAAAATTGGTAATGTGAATGAATTGATAGATGGATACAAGCTATTTGTTGAAGAAGGCATATTGACCGAGAAAGTGAAAGTAGCTGTGAAGAACTCGGATGATTGGTATGACAATGTTTTTAAGGATTCCTACAAAAGAATGTCTATGAATGACCTGGACAATTACATTAAGCAGCATAGGCATTTGCCAGATGTACCTACAACCGAAGCCGTTATGAAAGATGGGTTGGATTTAGGAAAAATGAATGGCATCCTTCTAAAGAAAATTGAAGAACTCACCCTCGATGTTCTCGACTTGAAAAAGGAACTTGATGCCACCAAGAAGCAATTAGAAGATTTGAAAAAGAAATAGCAACCGCTTTCAACTTCTCAGTTTGTGTAGAGACATATCCTCAACTCTTCCCTCTCTCGATAAAGTTGCCTTTCCAATTGCGCACAACCTGTTAGTTTTTACAGGCGAGATAGCCTCACCCTCGTAAGTGGGCAATTCTTGCACCTGAGTCTGAGCTTCCCGCAGGTGCGGCAGAGTCAGCCGCAAGTGAGGGAGCGAAAGATTCACGTGGGGCGGGGTTCCACTCAAGTGAGTCAGCGCCTCACTCACGTGCGGCAGGCGCTGACTCACTTGAATAAGCACCTCACTCACGTGAATCTTTCGTTCCCTCACTTGGTTCTAAGTCCCACTCGGGTGCAAGAAAGCCGGATTTAAGAATAAAAGAAGGACTAGAAAAAGCTATAATGCTTGATAGTAAAGGGCTTCACAGGTTTGTGGCTACAATTGACAAAGCCTGATTATTAACGATTAAATTAGCTTTGAGATTAGAATTGATTAGAGTTACAAGTTGGAAGTTGAGAAACTGAAGGCTCATAATCTTTGTTTATTGAATTAGAGACAGGTTGTAATCCTTCTCTACACCGATACCGCTTTTCTGTTTCGTTATCAATCAATCAAACTATTTTCTGGCTTCTGTCTTTTGCAATCGTATAAAAATAAAAAAGACCCAGATTACTCTGAGTCTTTTTGTGGTGTGAGCCGGGATCGAACCGGCGACACAAGGATTTTCAGTCCTTTGCTCTACCGACTGAGCTACCGCACCATCCGTAAAGGAGTGCAAATATAGGGGGATTTTATCAATATATGTACTCGTTCTGCCCTTTTTTTATTTAGTAATTTTCAGATTGTATTTATTAGAGTATCAATTTGAAACAATCCTTTAGCACATTTACTTCAAAGAAATCGGTTGTTTCGGTAGGCTCGCCATCTATGTGAAGGGGGGCAAGTTTCAAATTGCGGATAGAAAGCTTTGGCGTCTGGAAGTACAGTATATTCTGGGTACTTATTTCTTTTACCAGGTTCTGCAATTTGTTGTTGCCACGAATCTGACGTAAAACCGCGAAAGGCAATTGCGCCTTGCTCATCTTTTGCACAATGACTACATCCAGCATACCATCGGTAAGGTTGGCCTGAGGTGCTATCGTTATATTGTTGCCAAACTGATTGCCATTTGCAATGCTGATGAAGTACGATTCGGTGAAGAAAGTAAAGTCTTCTACGGTGACCTCGAACTGATAGGGTTGAGCCTTAAAGAAGTTCAGCAGGCTTTGTTGTGTGTAAGTAAGCAGCCCACGACTGGCACTTGTAGAGAAATCTTGCGCTACTTTGGCATCGAAACCTAACCCACTAAGCATGCAAGAAAACCTATCGTTGATGCGAAATGCATCTATGTACTGAGGGGTTCCTTTGAACAAGTGAAGGATGGCATCTTTTGGCTTTTTGGGAATCCCTGCGGCATAAGCCAAACCATTACCTGAACCAACAGGAATAATTCCGAAGTTTACGTCGACTAATTTGTGAAGAGAATTTACGATCTGATTGACTGTGCCATCGCCTCCAACAATAATTAAGTCGGTGATGTTTTCTGCTTCTATTTTCTCCTTGAGGAATCCGTAATTGCCGCTTGCATTTGTTGGAACAATCTCGAAAGGAATATTCTTTTCTGTGGTTATTTCGTGTATTAATTTCTTGATGTCTTCCTTCTTATAAGTGCCTGAAATTGGGTTTATCAGGTACACCATTCTTCTTTCCATAATTTCATTCTTTAAGCAAGCAAAACAACCCGACAATCAGCAACTGAACTTTTTATCTTTAAGCGAGTTGTTTCATAGGTCGCAAAAGTAAGTGATAACTATACTTGAACATTTGATTTAAACATTTTAGGCAAAACATTAGGATAGGAGTGGGGTATGCGTAATAATGTATGGCATCGGGAGTTCAAACATTGGTATCGATAGTATAAACAATGGCATTGAGTAAGGGTAGTGTAGAATAAAAAAAGCCCTGTAGTAAAGACTACAGAGCTTGACAACTATGATTGATGAATGAAGAATTAATGTTGGTTACCAGAGCCATTAAGTTGATATGCACCAATGTCTAGGCCGGGTAAGGTTAATGTAGTTAATCCATATTTAGGATCAACTATTGGGAAAGGTGGTTGTGCCGAGGAAAGTAGATTAGGCGTAAATCCAAAATATCCTTTTCCTTGACAAGGTGAGCCTGGTTGCAGGTTAAAGTTAAAGTTTCCTACTGCGGTGATGTCTGTAACTGCATACCCGCCAGTAGTAGGTAAAGGATAATTTACAAAGGTTGGGTTAGTTCCTGGTGCCTGTACCAAAGAAGTGCCATCATAAGGTGCATCTTGTGGGGAATAGACGTAATTAGGGCCTAACAGATTGGTCATATTCGGGATATCTGTAGGTACTGGCTTATTTACGGAGATTGGCGTGAAAGGAATAAAACCATTGGCTATTGAAACATTATCGGCCCAATAATAATTATACCCATAGTTGCCATACATATAAGAAGTATCTGGAATCAAAGTGCCATTTAATCTTAATCCATACTTACAATTTACAATCAGGTTGTTATACGCTTGTCCTCTTGAACCTTGCTCGTAGTTGATAGACCCGCCTTTACCGGAAGAGGCATTTCTGAATCCTGAGTTAATAATAGTATTATTATAGCAATCTATATTGCAAGTTGGTAATCCAGGCGCAGTCCCTTTGTTGGATGCCTTGAGTGAATTGGTAGCTCCACCAATACAAAGGTTGTAGGCGATGATGCCCACTCCGCCTGCTTTTACATTCACCCCATCACCACCAGTAGTGCCACATTTTTCGAACGTACTTCTCATGATAGCAAAATAAGCTGCCCCACCATTACTAAATACACGAATAGCGTCATCAGGGGTGCCATAAATCCACGAGTCTTCAAAAACAAACAACCCTGCAGTTGCACCAAAGAAAATTGGGTAACTGGTTTTCGAAGCTTTACTTAAACTTTGATAAGTATAAAAATTGGAAGCTACTTCACCCGCAGCAGTGCAAGTATATCCTGCACCTGCATTTGCGCCAGCATATTCTACATGCGTCCATTTCATAATCAAATATTGACAGGTTGGCCCAGCCGCAATTCCTTTCCAATGACCAACAAAAGCAGAATCGTTTTTATAATTATAGTTTGCAACGGGGTTATCTGTATGTAACTGATTGGCAACGGTTAAATAAATTGGTGCTGCTTTAGTACCTAATGAAAACATATTTCCTAGTACAATTAATCCGGACTGGTTATTAAAAATCAACTTGGCACCAGGCTGAATTACCAGACTATCACCAGCTTGCACTGTTATATCGCCATTGATATTGTAGGTTTTCCCCGCTAGCATAGTACCACTAATACTTCCACACAATGGTACCGAATCGCTGATTGGTACAACAGGTGGGGTAACTGCGGAAGAAATGATATTGTTGTCTGTGCTGAATTTTGTGCAAGAGCTTGTATAAAAAGCACAACAGATTAATAAAGCGTATATTGATAATTTGTATTTCATACTATTTATAATTTAAAATTTATATCTTACTCCTAAGAATATGGATGTTTTGAACACGTCTTTTTCAACCAAAATGTGTTTTGATGGATTATCCTGGAATGGAATAGAATTATTATAGCCATTATAACTGTAGTAAGGTGTTTTAATATAATAACTTGTATGCTCGTTGGTAATGTTTAACACCTTTCCATAAAGTTCAAATCGTTTATTGAAGCGTTTGGTAAAAGAGAAATCTAATTGACCAAAAGGTGATTGCCATGTATCAAGGTTGTAAAAATTGCTTACATACTGAATTCTTTCTCCTGTATATACATATGCCAGTTGCATGTCTAGTCCAATTTTTTTGTTTTTAAATAATAGAGATACATTGCCAATATTAGCTGCCTGACCTTGTAATGGGCGTACTTGGTTTATAAATTTAGACTGTTGTCCTTTTAACGGGTCATAATAAACAAATAACTTTTGTTGGGTAGTAGCACTGTGCGTGTAGGTATAGTTGGCGCTTATACCGAAATGACCAAAGTATTTTACCCCTAAAAATTCTAACCCTTCATTGGTAACGGTGCCTACATTGATAGGAGTTAGGATAATGGAACCAAGGTTGGAGGTAAGATTATCGGGTATGGTAACATTTTTAGCCTGAAAACCTACTTCAACGGGATTGTAGATATTCTTTAAGAAAGCACCTACTAAAAATTCATCGGAACTTTTAGCAGGATAATATCCATAACGAATGTCAAAATTATCAGCAGTAGTATGTTTTAAGTAAGGATTACCCTGAGATGCATAAGCGTCATTTTGAGTTGCAGGAATATTGTATGGTATAATTTCTCCAAAACTTGGTCTGATTAGACTCCTGAAATAGGAAGCTCTTACTTCTTGTCCGTTCTTAATGTCATATTTTAGATGCAAGCTTGGTAAGATGTCGTAATAATAAATATGCCCAGTTTTACCATTATCCAATACACTTAAATCTGTGGAGTATGTCTGGTCTGTTGTTTCTAATCTAACACCCCCTAATACTTGTAACTGTGGAGTAGCCATAAATTTAGCTTGGGCATAACCACCTGAAACATCTTCTACAATTGAATAGTTTCTCGCCTGACCGCCACTTCCAATGGTGTCATTGGAAGAAGTTTTATAAGGAACAGAATCATTAATGCTATAATTATTGCTGTAGTCATAAACTTTTTTAGAAGATGGACTTAAAGAATAAGCCCAATAGAAATTATCTCTATTCTTATGACGATACATACCTCCAAAATCAAACTGAACTTCTCTTTTTGCAATACTTCTTTTAAGAATCAGATTTAAGTATGCTGCAACATCTTGGTCTTTGTTATGTTCCCAGGATCTACTCATTGAGCCTGAAGTACCCGTATCTTGTCCATAGAAGTGTGAATTTGCAACTGAGTTAGCAACATCATAACTGTTTTTGTAAGTGAAAGAGGCATAGTCTGGTTGATTTTGTTTTGCTAGAGAATAAGCTGCAGACCAGTTTAGGGACACTCTAGGAGCTAATTGATGTTCGCCATGTAAAGTGCTGTTGTAAATAGATTGAATAATCCATAAAGTCCTAGTTGAATAATCCAATTCTCCAGTAGTTATGTTTGTATCAGATTGTAAACGGGTTTGAAATTCATCCATGTGAACATATAAGTTGTACAGGGATATCTTGTTTCTATTGTTAATTACATAATCAATCTTATTATTTAAAGCAAAACGCTTTTGTTCTGTAAAAATTCTGTTATGGTAAACATCATCGAACAGAGGATAATTATTTAAAGTATCTCCATGTGTACCATAAGAATTTGGTATAGCTGTTGAATTCGCATCCCGAGCAATTAACTGTTGATCTGTAGCACGAAATAAGTCTTGGTAACTTAGACTTAATACAAAGCCCAGCTTTTTATTAAGATAGCGATTGCCATAAGTTAATCCTGTTTGTAAATCTATAGGTCTAGACTTTGAGTAAAGAGTTAGATTACTACCTGGAAAATTAGATTGAGAAACTGCTTGTGTAGGATTTTGTTCATAAGGAGAGGTTTTGTTGATTGTGCTGTGATAAAAACCAGTATAGCTGCCGTTATTTCCAAAGAATGTATTCGTTCCACCAGCTACAAATACTTTGAATTCTTCTTTATTTGGAGCATCTTTCATTACCAGATTCATTACTCCTCCTATGGCATTGGCTTCCATGTTTGGCGTCAATGTTTTGATAACTTCTAATCTTTGAAGTATGTCGGCTGGAAAAACATTCATTGGCACAAATCTAGACTGATCATTGGGACTAGGTATTTCTATACCATTAACCAAGGTTGTATTGTAACGAGCATCCATACCCCTGATGATAGCAAATCTGCCTTCTCCACTTCTGCTTGAAGCAAATGAAACACCACTCATTCTTTGTAGGGAGTTTGCTACAGTAACATCTGGTGATAATTCGATTGTTTTGGCAGACATTATATTGGTAACAATATCGCTATTCTTTTGGATTGTTCTGGCTGCCTCTGCACTTTCTTTACTTTTATAGCCAGTTACTTCAACACCGTTAAGTTCTGTAACATCTTCTTTTAATTCAGCCCCAGCAACAACAATATCGTAAGCAGATTTAACCTCTGCTACTAAATCTTCTTGACTTTTATATCCAGCAAAATTTATTTTTATCTTATACTTTCCAACAGGTACGTTCCTGAATATGTATGAACCATCCAGATTAACACTTGTAGTTAGCTTTTTGCCACTTCCTGTCAGGGTTACTGTTGCACCTATCAGCGGCTCACCAGTTTTAGCGTCAGTAACCTTGCCTTTTACTGTTCCTGCAAATGCAATAACATAACCAAAAGCAAGAAACACTGTAAATAACAGACATTTCAAATAATGCATACGAGTAGATTTTTCTATTACGCTGCAAAAGTATCTGCTAAGAATATCTTAAAATCGGTGTTAGTAAATGGTAACAATTTGATAATAATGAGTGCTGGGATTTTAAATTTTGAAAGTTTTAAAACAAAAAAGGTGACTACACCTCCGTGTAGCCACCGGCTATTTTTAATCACCAATATTTATTTGTTCAAAACAATCAACTGATAGTTCACTCTGAATAGAGGTACGTGGTGATTGTTATTGGTTTGATTATAGCTTGTTACTAATCTGGTTGCAAATGGCAAGGGATACCTTTTTTGGGACCACCGCCATCTGCAATTCGCTTGCAGGCAGGAGGTAATTTGGCATAAACAGATGGTTCGGCTTTGGCAGTATCTGCATCAAAGCCAGCATTGTTCATAGCAGTACGAATTTCATCTACACTTACCCTGTCTGGGAGATATTGCACTTTCAATTCTCCATTTATGAGGTTGAACTTCCATTGAAGCATTCCATTGTCCATATTCGCCCTGTTTTCACCAAGAAGATAGGCATCCAACCGCTCTTTGCATTCCCAGCAATGTAAGTTTTCCGATTTGATGGTAATCCACTGTGGCTTATTGGACATCACTTGTGCGTTGATTTTTGAAGCTGACAGCAACAACAATAAGGCTGGAAAAATAATCTTTTTCATATCAATGATTTAAAAACAATTAGATACCCCACTCAGACGGGGCTTTACTCCATTCTAACAGAATTTTCTCTGTTTCAGCTGAGATAGTCCCTTTTTCCAAGGCCAATGTGATCAATGTCTTATAATCGCTCAATGAAATATACGGGACACCTGCATTCGCAAAAGCTCGCGCGGCCACATCAAACCCATAATTAAAAATGGACACCATTGCCACTACTTCCATTCCGGCAGCACGCAACACTTCAACCACTTGCAGGCTACTTTTACCTGTAGAAATCAAATCTTCAATTACTACAACTTTTTGCCCAGTGGTGTAGGCACCTTCTATCTGATTCCCCAATCCGTGTTCTTTTGGTTTGGGACGAACATATATATAAGGAAGCTTCAATTGGTCGGCCACCATGGCACCCCAAGCGATACCAGCCGTTGCCACCCCTGCCAGACATTCTGCATCGGGATACTCGGAGAAAATAACATTACACAATTCGCTCTTTATAAACTCCCTGACGTAAGGAAAAGAAAGAACCTTTCTGTTATCACAATAAATAGGGCTTTTCCAACCGCTGGCCCAAGTGAAAGGCTGCTCTGGTCGCAGCTTTACCGCATTTACTTGTAGCAACTTTTCTGCTACCAATTTCTTATTAGTCATCACACGAAAGTAAAGCGGAAATTGTGAACCCAATTCTTTTTGAACTAATTTGGAATCATTTTTGTTATTTTTATGATATGAATATACCGATTATAGTTGCAGCAGGTGGGCTTGTGTGGAATGAGAAGAATGAATTGTTGATGATTTTTAGACAAGAAAAATGGGATTTGCCCAAGGGGAAATTAGACGAAGGCGAGTCGATAGAAACATGTGCGGTGAGAGAAGTAAGAGAAGAAACAGGATTAAAAGATGTGACGTTGGGTGCGTTTATAGGCATCACAAAACATGAATACCACGATCGGTTTATAAATTCCCAAGCAATAAAAGAAAGTCATTGGTATGCAATGAGAACCAGCAGCAATCAATTGCTGAATCCACAACTAGAGGAAAATATTACTGAGATAAAATGGGTATCAGTGGATGCAATACCAACTTTTCTGACCAATAGTTACTCGAATATTGAAACAATTATCAGGCAGTATCTAAGTCTGTTTCCAGAACTTGAGCTTGCCTAAAAAGTCGCGACTAATAATTAGGCAATCATTTTTACAATCAATTCTTTCATCAATTCACCGTCGTCTGTGCCAGTATCGTTGATGCCAATACTTCGTAGGTTATATTCGTGCAACAAAATAAGAATTGTTTCTACCCCTTGTTGACCATAATTTTTAACCGCCGCCATATAATCTTTTATAAAGTACGGATTAATACCGATGGCAGTTGCAATAGCCCTTTCGTCATTGGTGCCTGCACCAAAAATCATGTACACTTTGCTAAAGAAGTTGTATAGCGCAGGCAAAACCATCTGAATGGGGGCAGCTTTGGGGTTGGCAGCAAAATATTGATTGATACGGATAGCTTTGGGTAAATTTTTCTTTGCAAGGGCATCCTGCAATTCAAATACATTGAATTCTTTGCTGATACCGATGTACTTTTCAATATCATCTTCCGTAATGCTTTTGCGACCGTTTAAGTTAATGGCGAGTTTCTCAATCTCATTTTGCATCCGGCTTAGGTCATTGCCAATATGATCTACCAACAACAACAATGCCTTCTGATTGATACTCAAACCAAGAGATTGAATCATTTGCCCAGCCCAATCGGGGAGTTGGTTATCATACATCTTCTTGGTAGTCAGCAACTCACATTTTGTCTTTAATATCTTAGCAAGTTTACCCCTTCCATCTATTTTCTTTTCTTTGTAGCTTACAAAAAACAAAGTAGATACCAACGGATTGTCTATATAACTCTCCAGCCTGTCTATGTCTTTCATGTACTGCGCCTCTTTCAGCAATACCACTTGCAATTCGGCAAACATGGGGTAACGTTTGCAAGCGTTCAGTACATCTGCCCAATTGGCATCACGACCATAGAAAACGGTCAGGTTGAAACTAGCCTCACTCTCCGATAGAATTTTGTGTTCGGCAAAATTCATTATTTCATCTATAAAGTATGGTTCGTCCCCCTCCAGCCAATAAACGGGTTTAAACTTCTTATTCTTTAAATCGGAAAGTATCTTTTCTGCTGACATTAGCGCAAAAGTAACTGTTAAGGAAACTAATTTGGATAATTGGAGGACAAATCAGGGTACAATAATCACCTTTCCTTCTGTTATGACTGGAAGGTTGAGAAATTTTAAAACAACATTGGCAGTTACTATCACATCCCTTTCGCAGTAATCCGCAATTCGCCTTAGGTTATTATCTTTATAGTATACATCTTGAACCATACTGCCATCCATATCTGTTTTAGATGTTTGCAGACCAAGTACATTTGCAAGCAGATGAAGTGAGATATAGTTTTTGTGATCACCAAATTTCCACCAATTGAGAGTATCAAACATTTTTACTTCCCAAGGTTTCCGTTCATAAAGCTGTAAATATTCAGGTAATGATACACCATTTACTATCATTCTACGACAAATGAAGGGGATATCAAACTCTTTGATATTATGTCCAGCAAACTGAAATTGAGGGTTACGGGAATATACTTTATTGCACAATAAAACAAAGGATTGCAGAAGCTCTTTTTCATCGTCACCATAAATGCTTTTTACCTTCAAAGAAGTTTCTCTGTCTTTATCATCAAAAAAGAAAGCGGTAGATATGCAAACAATTTTGCCAAATTCAGCTAAGATACCTGCTTTTTGCCGATAACTTTCCTTAGCTGGCGTGTTTTCAGGCACGGTTTTAGATATTTTGTCAATCCAAAGGGTTTGCCAACTCGGCGATAGAGAATCGTAGTCTTCCAACTGTGGTACGGTTTCTATATCTAAAAGGAACAAATTGCTTAACATAAACTAATTTTAAAAAAACACTAAAAAACAGAAAAAATGAGTACTGCAAATGATTCACAACAAACAGATAGCCGTAAATTATGGTACGGAATCTTGATAGCCCTTTTGCTTGGCACCTGGAGCTATATTATTTATGATAAAAGTAAAACTAAGGAAACTATCGCACAAAGAGACTCACAAATATTGACTGTGAACTCCGAGAAGGATTCTATTCAACTGGCTTTTAACAGTGCAAGCTCTAAATTGGATTCTTTGCAAACAAGTAATACAAAGTTTCAAGGGGCATTGGCTGAACAAAATGATAAGATATCAAAGCTAAAGTCAGACATTAGTAGCATCCTTAATAAGAGGAATGCAACAGATGAGGAATTGAAAAGAGCAAAAGATGAAATAGGACAATTGAAAACTGAAATAGAAGGCTATTCGGCGGAAATTGAGAGACTAAAGGGAGAAAATAAGGTATTGACTTCCGCAAATGCTCAACTAACTACACAAAAGGATAGTTTGAATGCAGCAACAAAGACTTTACAGCAAAATCTAAGTAATACAGAGGCTGCAAAAAGAAATGTAGAAGATCTTGCATCAACACTTCATGCATCTAATATTTCAATTGCAGCGATAGAAAAGAAAAGTAGCGGTAAGGAAGTCCTTACTTCGACAGCTAAGAAAGCCGATTTACTGCGGTTCACTTTTGACTTGGACGAAAATATGGTTTCTCCGAGTGGTGTAAAACAAATTTACATCGCTGTTACAGGCCCCGATGGGAAGGCAATTACAGACGGTTCAACATTTGTTAGTAGGGAGGAAGGTGCGAAAGTTTATACTCTTAGAGTTGATTCAACTTACGAACAAGGCAAAAGAAAAACGATTAAGGCTGATTGGAAAAATACAACAGGCAAGTATCAGGTTGGTGATTACAAAATATCAATTTACAATAACGGATTTAAGATTGGAGAAGGTGTGAAAACCTTAAAGAAGAGTACGTTTCTAGGATTGTAATTTAAACAATTCTGATTATACAAACAAAGCGCGCAGTACAATTGTACTGCGCGCTTTGTTTGTATAAAGCTCTTCTAAACCAATGTGCCTTTTATATAACTTTCATTAGACTTACTTTGAACCAGCAAGCTTTGAATGGTGTCAATTGTTTCCCTTTCCTCAAAAACCCTATTTAGCATTGCAAAAAATTCAGCATCATTTGTAGCGGTAAAAGTAACTGGCATAGGTTTAATTCTCGAAACAACAGTTAAGGGGTATAGCTTTATTACATCATGATCTACTTCAACAATGATTGTACTATAGCCTTCTACATGTGGTGCAGTTATTTTTAACAGATGGGATATTTTATTTAATAATGTAGGATGCTTAGTAGTAATAACTTCTGCTTTGATATAGCCAAGTGTAATCTTCTCCAGGTGTTTTGCTTGTTCTTGAAGAATAATTTTGGGTGTCTTAACAATGGGGGTCTCTCCAAAAGAAGGCCATAAACTAGCTGTACTCATAAATGGGGTGTAATTAAGAAAGGGGTTGAAAAATATGTTTAATCTAAATTGGTTACAATAACAAGCTAATATTCTATGATGCGAAATAGTTGTTCAAATGCAAATGTATGGTTGTAAACGAAATCTATCCATTCTTTACCCCCTATAGCATAAAACGGTGCAAAATTGTCTATCCTTTCCTGCAAGCTGTTTCTGGGGAAGAGTATCCTTTTAATTGTTGCAATCTGATGCTGTTCATCTTTGAATTTCCTTTTCTCAGCCCGCAGCAATTTCTTCTCTAGTTCATTTATTTTTTTCAAAGCATTTTTTTGTAAAGAATCAATGTGTAGCAAAAGTGTCGTGTCAACGGTGGCGGCAGTATTTCTCAAACTGTTATAAGTCGACTCAATGGCTTTTATTTCATCGTCAAGAGTTAATCTATTTTCAGAATCTCTTTTCACCAGTTTATTTATCAAAACCATTTCATCTGCAAAAAAGTCTTCTATCTTAAAACAAAGTTTTTTGATTCTTTCAATAAAACTTTGTTTCACCAGCAAGAAAGAATTGCGCAAAACAAGCATTGGGTAAGGAACTTGTACTGCCTCAAACACTTTTTTCAATTCAAGCCAATAGGCCAATTCCCCTCCTCCTCCAATAAAAGCAATATTAGGCAGGATGGTTTCTTGAAATACACCCCTTAAAATCACATTGGCACTAAATCTTTCTGGGTATTGTTCCAGCTCTTGCAATATTTCATTTAAAGTCCAGTTTTTGTTCAGGCTAGTAACTGTATATCCCTTTGTTGAAAGTTCTATTCTTTCTCGCTTATCTTCTATCAGGTAAAATAAATTCAATTCTCTTCCACCTGCTTGTGGTTTATAATGTTTGCTTAGTTCATGGATAGTCTCGGAAACAGCTTTATTGGAAAACTGTTCTTCCAACTCTTTCTTGATAAAGCTATTAAAACTTTGTTTGAGTGCAGCATTGTCTGGTATCACTATTAACAGGCCATAAGAAGCAAATAGATTGTTGACTAATTCCAGCGTAGCTTGTTGGATAGTTTTACCGATTGAATAACATTCTCTAAAAACAGCAATCAACCGATTCCCAAATGGATGAATCCCTAGCTGACCTTCAATAGAATCTATCAATTGCAAGAATGCCTTGTCAATTTTCATTCTTCCAACCGCACCTGTTTGATTTGTTTCCCAGATGCGCTTTTCTCCATTCAGATAAATATATCCAAGTTCATCTAAGTCAGCATCTTCGCTTCCCATATAATAAACCGGAACAAAATCATATTCTGGCAATTGAAGTTTCAGTTCATTTGCCAACTTAATAGCGTGAAGAATCTTGTAAATGAAATACAAGGGTCCAGTAAAAATATTGGGCTGATGTGCCGTTGTAATCGTGAAAGTATCTTCCCCTAAAAGCGATTGTAAGTTCTGCTCCTGTAGGGCGTTTAAATGTATCCCTTCATATTGTTTTGTTAGTGAAGCAACCAATAACTTCCGGTTGGTCTTGAAAGCTTTCCGTTCCTGTATCGATGCCCTTATTCCTTCTATGGAAACAGGATGTTTATAAAATTCACGCAGGTTCTCATTACCGGATAAATAATCTGCAACTAGTTTAGAAAAGAATCCTGTGGACTCATAAGAAACATCTATTGTCTCTTTTTGATTGATGTGATGCGAAGACTCTACGTGATTAACCATAACTGTTGTAAAAAGTGCCTATACAAGTTCTGCCTCTAAGTCGTAATCAAAAGCTTTTGTAATCTTTACCATTACAAATTCGCCGATAGAAAGTTTCTTTTTTGTATTAATTATCACTTCATTATCCACTTCTACGCTATCAAATTCCGTTCTTCCCAAATAACGCCCAGCTTCTTTCTTATCAACCATTACTTTCAATATCCTTCCTACTTTCTCTTGATTCTTTTCCAGACTAATCTCTTGTTGCACTTCCATTATTTCTTGCGCACGCAGTTCTTTTGTTTCCTGGTCTACATCATCTTCCAATAGGTGGGCAGAAGTATTCTCCTCGTGACTGTAAGTAAATATACCCACTCTGTCAAACTTGTGTTCTATCAAGAATTCTTTTAGCTCTTCCACATCTTCCTCTGTTTCTCCCGGGAAGCCAGCAATCAAAGTGGTTCTGATACAAATACCCGGTACTCTTTCCCTTATCTGTGCAATCAGTTCACCCATTTCTTCACGGGTAATATTGCGTTTCATCGCTTTAAGCATATTATTACTAGCATGTTGCAACGGCATATCCAGGTATTTGCAAATATTATCCCTTTCGCGCATCACATCCAATACTTCCATCGGAAACTTAGATGGGTAAGCATAATGCAGCCGTATCCATTCTAGCCCTTTTACGTCTGCCAATGCATTCAACAACCTCGGCAAGTCCCTCTTTTTATAAATATCCAATCCATAGTAAGTAAGTTCCTGCGCTATCAGCATCACTTCTTTCACTCCTTTCTTTACTAATCCTTCTGCTTCGGCTACTAGTTCTTCGATAGGCTTACTCACATGCTGACCACGCATCAATGGAATAGCGCAAAAGGAACAAGTACGGTTGCAACCTTCACTTATCTTCAAATAAGCATAGTGTTGGGGCGTACTCAGCAATCTTTCTCCAATAAGTTCTGTTTTATAGTCGGCTTCAAACTGTTTTAGCATCAAAGGCAGTTCCATTGTGCCGAACCAAGCATCTACTTCGGGCATCTCTACTTCCAGATCGGTCCTATAACGCTCGCTCAAACAACCAGTTACATAAACTTTGTCTAGTTTGCCCCTGCGTTTCAGTTCCAGCTGATCCAATATTGTGTTGATACTTTCTTCTTTTGCCTTATCAATAAAGCCACAGGTGTTTACGACCACGATGTTGTGATCTAGCTTTTTATTTTCGTGCACCACATCTATGGCGTTTGCCGCTAGTTGCCCACTAAGCACCTCGCTATCCACCAAGTTTTTGCTACAACCCAGCGTAATGATGTTTACCTTGTCTTTTTTTGTTGTCCTTGCCTTCATATACGCGGCGAAGTTAAGTGTTGGCAGAAAGCAAAAGTAAGTTTAGCCGAAAAGCGGCCTACCAATATCGGATATCAAAAGAAGTGGGCGCAATTGAAGTGGGTTTATCTGCTTTATTGTTGTTGGATTTGGTTTTGGAACCTCTTGCATTGGCGTTGCACTTCTATAGTGTAGCACTTTTGGAAACGGGAAGGATGTAGTAGGGAGATGGGAGGAAAGCTTAACATCTAGTTCTTGTAATTGAAAGTAAGATAGGTTGTAAGATTATTAAAAGATTGATGTTGGTTTGGAACTTGACGAGATTAGGTATATAAAGTTGTTTAGATATTAAAATCTACACATAAAGAAGCCCTTGAAACTTCAGTTTCAAGGGCTTCTTTATCACTTATCATTAATCACTCCTCACTGTTCACTGTAATTGCTTCTGTTTCAAGCAATTTAGCAGCGGCTACAGCATCAATCGCATCTTTTCTAGCCTTCTTCTTTGCCGCTATTGCTGCCTTGTCATCAGCAATAACTTGTGCCAATCTCGTGCTAATCGCTTCTTCCTGTTCAGCAGTCATTATGCCCGGCACCAATGCAACAGAATAGGAGTTTGTTTTGCCTCTCAAAATGTTAATAGTTCTGATGGTAGTAATAAAACCCGTTTTCGCAAATGTTCCAGTAGCACTACCAGCCGAAACTGTGGCATAAGTCATAATACCTGCTACATTACTAACAGGTGTCTCCGCAGATTTAGTCAATGTGCCTGTCACGCCAGCCAATACACCAGTGGTACTAGCATCCGTAATAGTAATAATTACCGGCGTATGACGCACCGTAACGGCCGGCATTTTACAAGCCTTCATAATGCCAGCATAAAAAAGAGGTTGGGGCTTTTTATAAAACTTCGCTAGTTCCTTAATGGTTGCCACATCGGTACTAGTCAATTTTATAGCAGTATTATATTCCTTTGTCAGCACAGGGCTATTGTTATTTACCAAACTGCTCGATCCCTTCAGTGCGGTATAACTATTTATTTTAGTAAGTAAAGTTGTTAGTTCAGTTTCAGTCAAATAATCTGCTGTAATCATTTCCAGGTTAGTATACATAGCATTGTACACGCTCATCAACCTGTTACCACAAATGGCATCTTTGGCAGTAGAGTAATAGGTAACAGCACTATGCAACAAATCAGAAATAGCATTATTACCCAAAAGGTCTAGCTTCACTTTACTGCTGGCACACAATTGTGCAGCTACTTCACTAGCCGCTTCCTTAGCTACAACCTTATCCAGACTATACCCCGTATTATCAGCCAAGGCGTTATTGCCAGCCACCACAGCCGCATCACTATCAGTTTGCATCTTAGTAGCAATCGTACTAAACGCAACACTACCCGCATAGATAGCCGCATTTGCCGGAACTTGCAAAAATGCACATACCGTAACATTCCTTGTCTCCTGAGCCGCTTGTCTGTTTGTCATTGTAAGCCAATTTAATAATGATGAAAGCTGGATAGTTAGATAGTAGATAGTAGTTATGAGATAGTAGATAATAGATGTTCCTGCCTGATATAGGTTGACAAAAAAGTCAACTTATGAAGGAGTCTACGAAAGAAAAGTTAGTGGTCAGGGAACGAAGGATATTCTCTGATGCTTTGAAGAAATCCGCAGTAAAAAATCTAGTGAATAAGCGT
>CAITVK010000101.1 GCA_903895845.1 uncultured Chitinophagaceae bacterium | reverse complement strand
TTTAGTATACCTATGGATGGTTTCCATAAAATACTTTTATAATTCCAAAGACTTAAGAGTATATGCAAGTGGGTATTATGTAATTCCAGTAGTAGGCATCTTAGCATTCACAATTTTTCTTTTTTTAACCAAGTACAAAAACATTAGCCCTACTTTTTCTTGCTTTAATTTGAAAAATCAGAAAGATCTTTTTAAATTAAGTGGAAACTTTTTTGTTATTCAGATAGCAGCAATTATCATTTTTACTACTGATAGTCTCATCATTAGTAAATATTTTAATTACGAGGAAGTGGCTAAATACAATGTTGCTTATAGGTACTTTGGTTTAATTACATTTCTTCATTTAATTATACTAACTCCTTTTTGGACAGCATTTACCGATGCCTTTGTTAGAAACGATTACACTTGGATTAAAAAAACCATTAAACATCTTCAAATTATTTGGGTACTTATTATAGTTGCTGGTTTCGGGATGTTATTTATTTCCCCTTATGTATATCATTTATGGATAGGGAAAGACTTTTCTACCCCTTTTATTCTTAATTTGGGTATGTTTTTATATATAATTATCTCCTGTTGGAATAATACTTATGTAACTTTTTTAAACTCAATTGGCAAAATTAAGTTTCAATATTATTTTTCGATTTTGATAGGAATTCTGAATATACCATTGTCTATTTTTTTAATAAAATATACGCATCTTGGTCCTTCTGGGGTAATCTTCGCAACAAGTGCTTGCCTTTTTGGAGGATCAATTTGGGCTCCTATACAGTACTACAAATTGATTAATAATAAGGCAAGTGGTATTTGGAATCGATAAACTGAATTTAAGAATAATTCTATTATTTGAAAACTTTACGCAATATTATTTTAATTGTTCTAGCTAATTGTATACTAAGGGTGTTTAACCTGTTTTGCAAGAAAACGGTTCAAAAGACATTGCTTTTTGTAAAGCTAGATGCTATTGGTGACTATGTAATTGCAAGAAATTTTATTGAATTTATTAGAAATCAGGAAAGATTTAAAGGACATAAAGTAGTTTTAGTAGGCAATTCGCTATGGAAAGATATTTCGCGGCTTGCTGATGAGGACTTTGTAAATGAATTTATTTTTATCAACCCATCAGAGTATAATGATAATATTTTAAAACAGGTCAAATTATTAGTTAGATTAAACAAGCAAAATATTGCTACAATCATAAGTCTTCATCATTTCAGAAATCCACTTAGTGAAATAATCTCTACATCGCTTCCAACCAAAAAGAGATTTGCAATTACAGGCATTTTGGAAGCGTCCTCTAAAAAATTAAATAGATTTTGTAACAATTTATATACTCAATATAAACCATCGCTTCCTAATCATGAGTTCAACATATTTAAAGGGTTTGCCAATTTTATAACTCATGAGTCTCCAAGTTTTAATTTACCGAAATTAGAAATTCATGATGGTAACTTAGATAAATCTCTTAATAACTATATAGTCATTTGTCATGGCGCTGGAGTATCCGACAGAATTTGGACTGATTCAAGAATGCTTGACTTTATGTCTTTTTTGTATTTCAAATATGACTTTAAGATGGTTTTTGTCGGTACCAGTGACAACTCAGAATTTCCAGCAATGTTTAAGTCTAAATTTAATGATGATATAAGAATTATTGATAAGACCGGAAAAGCAACACTGTTAGAGACAGCATATATTATTCAAAACAGCATTTCAGTTGTTTGCTATGATTCCGGAATATATCATCTGTCGGTTGCTTTGAACAAAAAAATCATCTGTATTGCTGGTGGTGGGCATTTTGATAGGTTTGTAAATTATACTCATTTAAACGGTGTAACACTTTTGTTAGATGAAACAATGGATTGTTTTAACTGTGATTGGAATTGTACTAAAGGTCATAAACATGGAAATTCATATCCTTGTATTGAAAGTATAAGTCTAGAAGATAAAAAAGTACAGATAGACGATTTCTTTTCCAAATTATAAGATGAACCAAAAATTACTTTCAATAATAACAGTTGTTTTTAATGAAGAAAATAACATAGAAAAAACGATTGAAAGTGTTATTGCACACTTAACAAGCGAATGTGAGTATATAATTATTGATGGGGGTTCGACTGATGGGACTATAGAAATTGTTGGTAACTATACAGACTTTATAAACGAATTTATTTCCGAACCTGATAGTGGCATTTATGATGCTATGAATAAGGGGATTGCAAGAGCATCAGGTAAGTGGTTGTATTTTATAAATGCTGGAGATCAACTATTGAATATTCCAGCAGAGATATTGTTAACTTCAAATAACGATCAGTTGCTATCCTTTCCAGTTTTCATTAATAAGAAGAAAAGGCTTCTTCCTAATTTTAATTCTTTTATTCTCATTAAAAATACACTACCCCATCAAGGCTGCTTTTATCTAAATGATGGGTTTGTAAAATATAATTTAGACTACCCTATTTTTAGTGATTATCATCTTAATCTTAGATATTATCAAAGCAAAAAAATAGTGAAATGTTTTAAATCGCCTATTGTTGCATCACACTCTACTAATGGAGTATCAAATAGCAAAAAAAGTATCGGTGAATTTTATTCGCTAGTTCATAAAGAAAATGGCTTTTTTTGGTTTCTACTTTCTTTTATTTATTTCAAATTAAGAGGTGTCAGATATAGGCTTTTTAAATAGATCATGCTAGTAATCCTTGTAGTTTTATATAACAAATCTCTTAATAGTTCTCTTAGTCTAAGTGGAATCTTTAACTCATATGAAACTCTGAATAAGAATAATTGTAAAATTATAGTTGCCGATAATAGCCCAAAGAAATTATCAGATGAAGACTTTACTATATTAAAGAAAACAATAATTAGCTTTGAATATCATCATTTTCCAGATAATAAACCCCTTTCAGTTGTTTACAACAGGTTTATAGATACTTATAAAAATCAAGATAAGTATAAATATTTAGTACTGTTGGATGATGACTCAGCTATTGATGAAAATTACTTTTCTTCAGTATTTAATGCCATTAAAACAAATGAGAAGTGTAGTTTATTTTTACCAGTTGTTTACAATAACGGATTAATAAAAAGCCCGGAAAAGGATTATATCATCAAACCAATACGTTTTAGTTCTATTAAAGCCGGACAGAGGAGTTCAAAGTATTTGACAGCTATCAATAGTGGTATGGTGATATCTTTTCTTTATTTCAAAAAATATGAATTTCATTACGACACTTGGTTTAAAAATTATGGAACTGATAGCTACTTCATGAAATGTTATCGACAAAATGAACAATATCTACATATTTTGAGCTATTCCTTCAATCACAGTCTTAGTTTTTATGACACAATTGACGAAATGAAGCGGTTAGCTGTTTTTAAAGAAGCTAAAGAGGGTAGAAAAAAATTGTATGACGATACCCACTTTGCTAGTTTGTTGGTCTTTATATACAACATTGCTGCTTCTGCAAAGAACAGTATCAAGCATAAATCGCTAAAATATTTTTCATGATTGATACTTTAGATGAGTTATTGAAAGTTGTACTAAGTACACTCGGAATTTTTTTTGTTCTTATCTTCCTTTACAGAAAGTATGTTTTATCAATCTTGGATCCATTATTCTTCTTTTTGGTAATACAGGCATTTTCTATTCAGCTTTCATTTATTGTATTAAAGGAAACTCAGTACATTGTAAATATCATACTGTGCGAGTTTGCCCTTTTTTGGGGATTTGTTTTAATTGCACCTAAAAACAAACAGATTGTTTTGGGACTAAATACAAACCGATTGGAGATTCCTAAAATGCAAACTGAATTTCTAACCATTTTCTGCAATATCGCAATGATTGTGATTGTTATTGCAAATGTTTATCTCATTTCCCAAAAGGGTATTGCACTTTTTTCCGATGACCCATCAGAGTCTAAAGTAACTTCTTTTTCTTCCGGAGGTGGTCTTGGTATTGTTCGTAGAATAAATTGGGGGCTACTTTATTTTGTAGGTCTTGTCTATATGTATCTATTCTTGCAAAATGGAAAGAAGATTCATCTTTTTGCTATTTTGCTTCTTATTATACTTTCTTCATTTGGCGGCTCAAAAGGGGCGTTGTTGTTTTTTATACAATCTTTTTCATTTATTAGCTTAATTGCTAACTTTAAAAAAAATGAAAACTTTAAAGTTCTAAAGAAAGTAACATTCCTCCTTATTCCAGTTGCCGCAATTCTTGTATTCTATATATTATTTGCAGTCTGGAGAGATGTGAGCAGTACTTTTATTGCAATTGGAACCAGATTCTTGTTGTTTGGTGATGCAATGGGATATTATTACGATAAGTTTTCGATAAAACATTTTGCCCCCTATTCTATTTTCGATTTTATTTACAATGAACTAAATGGCATATTTGGCTTTTTTAGGCTAGCTCCTTACAAAATACCTTTAGGTTATGAACTAGAAATGTTTCAGGCAAATACATCTACAGTTCCTGTATTTGGTCCCAATGTACCCTTTTACGTAAAGGGCCATATTTATTTCGGTTACGTAGGGGCTATTGTTTACTCCTTTTTATTAGGTATGGTTATAGGTAAAATAAGATTATTAATGTCCAAACTAGATTTTGGCAAATACGGAATAGTGGGTGGGTTGTCCATTATTTTTGTTAATTTATCTTTATTCGGAGTTACACAAGATTCTGCTTTATTTATTAGTGTTCTTTTTGATACTTTTATCTTTAGCCTTCCATTATTGATACTCTCTTATTTTGTAATATTTCCAAAAATGTATAATTTGATTGGTAATAATACCCACTATGATAGTGCAGAAAATACTTTATTGATATGAGATACGGATTTTTGGGGTCGATCTATTTGCTGATTTGTCTTTTTAAAACAAAATTCGTTTTTAAAAATGCACGTCTAATTCGTTTTCCTATAGACATCAGAGGGAAAAAAAATATAGAGGTAGGAAAACGATTTACTACAGGCAAATATTGCCGTTTAGAAGTGCTTGTGTTAGATAAAACTAACAAACCAGATTTGACGATTGGAGACAATGTGCAGATGAATGATAGTGTTCATATTGCAGTTGTAAATAAGGTGACGATAGGAAATGATGTGCTTATTGCCAGTAAGGTTTTTATTACCGACCACAATCATGGTAATTATGCAGAGGGGAGCCCTCAAGATGCGCCCACAACAATTCCATATAATAGAAAAATTATTTCAAATCCAGTTGTTATTGGTGATAGAGTTTGGTTAGGCGAGCATGTTTGTGTATTACCTGGAGTAATAATTGGCGAAGGTTCTATAGTTGGCAGCTTATCTGTTGTAACCAAGAATATCCCTCCCAATTGCATTGCTGCTGGTAATCCTGCCAAAATCATCAAAAGATTTAATTTTAAAAACAACACGTGGGAGAAAGTACCAATAGAAAAGTAATTGTAGTATCGGCAGTAAATTTTTTTGAAGGTGGTCCATTGAGTATCTTAAAAGAATGTCTTGAAGAACTAAATACCAATTTTGCTAATCAGTTCAGAATAATTGCGCTGATTTCGTCAAAACAGTATTTGGATAAAAAGTATGAAAATATTGAGTTGATTGAATATCCATTAATCAGGACATCGTGGATTAAAAGATTGAAATTTGAATATTACGATTGCAAAGAGATTTCTAAAAAATTAAACCCCTATCTCTGGTTTTCCTTGCATGATATTACCCCAAACGTGTTCTCGGAACGAAAAGTTGTTTATTGTCACAATCCTTCACCATTTTACAAAGCAACTTTGGCGGAAAGTAAACTTGATTTAACCTTTTTTCTTTTTAACAAGTTCTACAAATACCTATACAGAATAAATATTAGTACCAACAATTTTGTAGTAGTTCAGTCAGATTGGATGAGGCAATATTTTGAGCAAACCTTTGGTATCACTAACGTAGTTGTCGCGTATCCTCAAATTAAAATTTTAGAAAAGACGACTTCTATTTTCCCAGATAGAAAAAAGGTTGATAAGAAATTTATTTTCTTTTACCCAGCATTTCCGCGTGTATTTAAAAATTTTGAAGTCGTGCTTTCGGCAGCAATGCTTTTGCAAGAGACAAGGAACGATTTTGAAATTTATATTACCGTTTCAGGAAACGAAAACAAGTATGCCGAATATTTATATCAAAAATATAAGGGGGTGAGTTGCATAAAATGGCTAGGGAAGATTACAAGAGAACAGGTATTTGAGTACTATCAACAATCCGATTGCCTTATTTTTCCATCAAAGCTAGAAACTTGGGGGTTGCCTATTTCCGAAGCAATTCAGTTTGGCAAACCAATCATTGCTGCCGATTTACCTTATGCCCACGAAACCTCAATGGGTTATGAAAAAATACATTTTTTCAATCCAACCAATGCTTCTCATTTGGCTACTGTTATGCAGCAATTGATGGATAAAGAGTTGGTGTATAGCCCAAATGAATTTAATCGACCACAAGACCCTTTTTGTGAAGATTGGAATGGATTATTTAAAATATTATTCTAAATATTTGTACAAAATATATTTTATGAAAAAGACCATTATTCTTACCTCCCTCTACTTGCTAGTACAAATTGGGTTGTATGCACAAAATTGGAAAGTGCTAGGACCCCAAGCGATGTATACTGGTATTATTCACTCTATATTCTCAGATAATATGGGCAATGTATATGCTAGTGAAAGTCAAAATGCTTATGGAAGATGTTTTATTGGTAAGTATAATGGAAATGCATGGAGTGTTGTTGGCGGAACTAATTCATTAAATATAGCAGATAGTATTATAAGTTCTGTTTGTGCTGATAAGATGGGCAATATATACGCAGCTGCTAATTTTAAAAGTAGCACTAGCAACAATTACATACTTAAATGGAATGGAAGTAGTTGGAGCCAATTAGGTAATTTTTCTTCGGTGAATCCCATAAGTTGTATTTGTCTAGATAGTAGTGGTAATTTGTATGCAGCAGGCTTTTTCACCAATAGAGATGGCAAATATTATGTTGCAAAATGGGATGGTACTAGCTGGAGCGAACTTGGTGGTACAAATGCACTTGCCGCTAATGGGTATATCAATGTTATTTGTATGGATAGTAGTGGATACTTATATGCTGCTGGAAATTTTACCAATGATAGTGGTTCTTATTATGTAGCAAAATGGAATGGCAGCACTTGGAGAGAGCTTGGAGGAGAAAATTCTTTTAAAGCAAATGGAAATATCCTAGCAATTTGTACAGATAAACATGGTAATGTGTTTACTAGTGGAAACTTTACAGATAGTAAAGGGCATTATTATATAATGAAATGGGATGGAAGTAATTGGAGTGGATTGTATGATTCAAGTTCGTTCCCAAATGTAGTTTATCAACCCTTTAATGCAATTTGTGTCGATAATAATGGCTACTTATATAGAAGTTATAATGGTTATGTGCCTGGGATTTATCAAAACAGTACAGGTATACAAAAATGGGGTGTCAACTACTGGAATGAAGTTCTTCAAGTTAGCCCTTATAAGCAAATATTATCATTAGTTGCAGATGCTAGTGGTAATTTATATACTGGTGGTACTTTTGTTAATGGAGATGGCTTTCCATTTGTATATACCTATAATAGTAATACAGTAACCCCATTGCAACTAATTAATTTTAGCGCAATCACAAAAAGTGATAAGGTATTATTACAATGGCAATCATCCGACGAAATAAATACAGTCTACTTCATTATCCAAGGCAGTACTGATGGCTCTTCTTTTACAGATATAGGTAATCTTAGTGCTTTTGGCAGCGGCGCAAACAATTATCATTTTACAGATGCTTTACCCATAAACGGCATTTGCTATTACAGATTGAAGATGGTGGATAAAGATGCTAGCTATCGGTTTAGTAAAGTTGTTTCAGTAATTTTTAATACCAATGCATCCTTACGTTTGTATCCCAACCCTGCGAATGTTGCTTTGCAGGTGGCATTGCAAAGCGAAAAAGTAGAAAAAGGAATACTTCAGATATTAGATATTGGAGGCAAGCTGGTGCTGCAAGAAAAAATACAATTGCAAGTTGGTAGTAATAGTTTTTCTGTAAACACATCCTCATTGCCTAAAGGCAGTTATACACTGCGAGTAAGAGGTACACAAACAATACAGCAGAAATTTGCAAAAGAGTAGAAGTAAAGTAATAGCTTAGTTAAAAAAGAATTTTCCTTTTAGACAACATATTTCTCTCTAAACCATGATTTTTGCACCTAAATTAATAACCCACCGCTAGTGTTTGATATTACAGCTTCGATAGTATTATATAAAACCAACAACGACTTCTTTAAAACAATTGATTGTTTTCTTAGTAGTCCTTTGAATGTTCATTTGTTTTTGATAGATAATTCGCCAACCAATGCAACAGAAAAAGAGTTGGCAAAATATAAAAACAATCCTGCAGTTGAGTATATTTTCAACAATGCCAATGTTGGTTTTGGTTCGGGACATAACATTGCTATCCGAAAAGCAATGGGTAAATCGAAGTATCATGTAGCAATTAATCCAGATGTTTATTTTGATGCAACTGTTATAGAAAAACTGTTTCAATATGCAGAATCGGATGAAAAAATTGGGCAGCTTCTGCCCAAGATTCTATATCCCGAAGGAAATATACAATACGTAGCGAAGTTGTTGCCCTCGCCCATAGATTTATTGTTGAGACGGTTTACCCCCCAATTTCTATATAAAAAGAGACAATATACCTTCGAGCTCCAAATGTCTAGCTATACTTGCCCATTCGAAGCACCTTACCTCTCGGGATGTTTTATGTTTTTGAGAATGGAGGCATTAGAAAAAGTAGGGCTTTTTGATGAACAATTTTTTATGTATCCCGAAGATATCGATTTAACACGGAGGATGCATCGGCACTATAAAACCATCTGCTACCCATTGGTAACAGTGTATCACGAACATGGAAAGGGTTCGTACAAAAGTTTAAAAATGTTGTGGATACATAGTATCAATATGATTAAATATTTCAACAAGTGGGGTTGGATATTTGACTCAGAAAGAAGACAGATTAATGAGAAGATATTAAAACAATTTGGATAAAATTTATTCCTCACCAACAAAATAAAAGGCATAAACAAACTTTGTTTATGTCTCGACAAAGTTTGTTTTATTACGGCAAAACTTATTTAATACTAAACAGAAGTTGTTGAACACATAACGCGTTTTGTTTTATTAAAACAAAATTTATTTATGTCATCACAAACTTTGTTTTATTAAAACAAAGTTTATCGAACACATATTGGAGTTTGTTTTATTAAAACAAAACTTGTTTTCTACTAAAAAAATGAGGTTTTGAATGGTAAAAAATGGAATCTGAAAAAGCATAAATTAGCAATTATGTAGATCGGAAGAGCACACG
>CAITVK010000100.1 GCA_903895845.1 uncultured Chitinophagaceae bacterium | reverse complement strand
GTGGGTAGCGAAGCAAAGCCCGTAAACATTGTGTTCATCAGGGTTAGGTATTTTGTAATTACAACCGGGTTGACGCCACCAGCTGACCCCGCTGATTTCTGCAAGATGCGCGACTATAGTAAACACCCTATTATCCTCACGCTACCTGCCGAACAAGCAGGGCTGCCGATAGCCATTGCGGCTTGTTATGTAGATGCGCAAGGAAATGAAGGAGGGTTTACTGTGCCGATAACGGTGAACATTACGTAGGGCAAATCATTTAAGGGAGTCACCTCTCGGTGTCGCAGTCCTGCAAGGGATAAGCAAGCGGCGGGAGAGAAAAGCATAGAAGTCCCCCAATGACTGTGAAGTTGTTGGGGGATTTTTTTGTGGGTGGAAGAGATGATTTAGAGGGATTGGAAGTTGGAGGTTGAAAGACTGTAGGCTTCTGACCTTTTTTTGTTGCCCTAGTACTTATACCAGTCTAAATAATTTCCTTGTTTTGCCTTTTAATATGTCTTTCAAGGCAATTTCCAGAGATAATAGATTGTAATCGCTATTTTTGAAGTCATTATAATTTCATTTTAATTGATTTTAAATAATAAGTTGATTGTAAAATTTAATCATGAAGGGAATTCAAGGTACATCAAGTAAAACATACCGCCAGTTAATGGGAAATGGATTGAGGTATGAGATCCCAAAATTTCAACGGGATTATACTTGGGATTCTGAACAGTGGGATGATTTGTGGCAGGATATAAAATTACTCTTGTCAAATGAAGAGAATGAGCACTACATGGGCTATCTTGTTTTACAAACTTCTGATAATAAAAATTTTATTGTTATAGATGGTCAGCAAAGATTAACTACGCTTAGTATTATCATTTTGGCTACTTTAAAATGTTTAAAAGAACTTGCCGAAAACGGGATTGACTCAGATAAAAATATATTAAGAAAGGATAATCTTCAAAATAGTTACATCGGCTATATAAACCCTGTTACACTAATTTCAAATAACAAACTTAAACTTAATAGAAATAGTGATGATTACTATAAGCAACATCTTGTATTACTCAGAGATTTGCCATTGAGAAAAACAAATACCTCTGAAAAGCACATGCGCGAATGTCAAATCTGGTATTATGAGAGAATAAGAAAAGAATTTGATAATGGGGAAAAACTAGCTGCTTTTATTGATGAGATAGTCGATAAGCTTTTTTTCACAGTGATTGAAGTGACCGATCAAATAAATGCGTTTAAAGTATTTGAAACATTAAATGCGCGTGGTGTTCAGCTTTCTGCATCGGATTTATTGAAGAACTATTTGTTTTCTGTTGTAGATGAGACCAAACCTCATATTTCTGAAATTGAAGAGCTTGAGAATATTTGGGTGAGTATTGTTGGAAAGTTGGGTGAGCAGAAATTTGAGGATTATTTACGTTACTATTGGAATAGCGAACACAAAACTGTAGGGAAAAAGAATTTATTCAAAACTATAAAGACCGCAATTACAACTAAAGAACAAGTTTTTGAACTGGTGCGAAATCTAAAAGACAATGCTGACTTATTTATTGCTCTTCAAAACCCAGAAGACGAATTTTGGAAAAATCAACCGGAAATTAAACAGTTTTTGAAAGATTTAAAGCTATTTCAGATTCGACAAACAAATTCTCTTTTGATGGCTGGGTTTAAATATTTAGAACCAAAGGGATTTAAATATTTGGCAAAAATTTGTACAGTTATTTCTTTTCGATACAATATTATAGGCGGATTAAATCCAAATGCACAGGAGGATGTTTACAATTCTGTAGCACTTCAAATATTTTTGAACAAGCAATTTTCGGTTCAAGATTTTCAACCCATTTATGTTTCTGATTCAAATTTTGAAAATGATTTCTCTACTAAAGACTTCAAGAGTACGACAAGAAATCATAAAATTGTAAAGTATATCTTATCCAAAATCGAGGAAAAAGAATTCAAAAACGAGATAAGTCCTGATAGTGACTTATTTACAATTGAACACATCTTGCCAGAAAGTGCTGATGAGAATTGGGGTGATTTTACCAACGAAGAAATTAATAGGAGTATATATCGAATTGGCAACTTGGCCCTTTTAGAGAAAAAACTTAACAGAGAGGCTGATACAAAGAAGTATTTGGATAAAACATCACTTTACAGATTGAGCAAATGTTTGCTAACCCAATCTATTCCAGATAATTTTGATAGCTGGAACGAAGATAAAATTTCTGCTAGACAAAAAGAATTAGCAAAAAACGCTAAAACAATTTGGAGGATTCAGGAATTGGGCTAATCCTTATTAGCAATTACCATCTTCCCCGCTAGTCAAACTCACTAAAATCTACAAAGCCTAGCATATCCTATTTCGCTTGCGCATACGCCAAGACGCCTTTGCTTCTCGCATCGAAAAAATAATTTTAAACTGAGCGCCAGATTGTAATATTTTTACAATTACATGCTGCCTG
>CAITVK010000099.1 GCA_903895845.1 uncultured Chitinophagaceae bacterium | reverse complement strand
CATAGAAACTGACCACAACATCCTCTATATGGTCTATCATCCGTTTACGTTTGGGGATCAGACGTGGCTCAAAACTGCTTTCCCGGTCCCTGGGAACATCAATACTGTAGCTGCCTTTGGTCGTCTTTATGGTCTTGCTTTTATAACCATTGCGCTTGTTACTGCCACTCGAAGACCCATGCTTGTCATAGCCTAAGTGAGCATCCAACTCCCCTGACAGAAGCTCTTCAACACCACGCTTGAACAACGCATCCATGAAACCAGTAAAATCTTCCCCACTCTTGAACTGTTTGAAGAAGTCAGATGGTAACCCTTTTAATAACTCGTTTTTCTCTTTCATAATAAATCTGCAAGTTTATGACTTACACACTTATTTGGATACTATCCGTTTAATCCGTTTAATGATTGGCAAAGTTGGATTTATGGTATCGACCGAGCAAACATTGACATGCGCAGTATAAACATTGAGGTACGCAGTGCAAACATCGGGGTACGCAGTACAAACATTGGGGTACGCAGTATAAACATTGGGGTACGCAGTGCAAACATTGAGGTACGTAGTGTAAACAGCGGTTTGTACCACCAAACAATTACTTTCACAAAACTTAGTTCTATTAGATTTGTAATTATCTTTAGCGAAATATTCAAAGGAATGGTATCAAAAATTTCATCCGGCATATCTGTTACTGTGGAGGTTTTTTATCAGCCTGCCTACAGCAATCCCCTCGGCAATGAGTATATGTTTGCCTACCGGATTATGATTGAGAACCACAATAATTTTACCGTAAAACTCCTTACCCGCCGCTGGAATATTTTTGACAGTAATGGCGAATATCGCGAAGTAGAAGGCGAAGGTGTGGTGGGTTTGCAACCTGTGATTGAGCCAGGACAGGAGTTTCAGTACACCAGTGGCTGCAACCTCCGAACAGAAATGGGCAAGATGCACGGGGTTTACTTTATGGAAAACCAAAACAACAAACAACAATTTCAAGTGCAAATCCCCGCATTCGAAATGATAGCACCTAGTAAGTTTAATTAACTGTTTTAAGTTTTGAATTTTAAGTTTTAAATTAAACAGAAGGAAGCGATTTGCACTTTTAGCTTTGGTAAAATTCTCCTTTTGGTTATATTTTATTGACACAAAGACACAAAAACAGAAAGAAGCACTAAGCGTTACTTTTTTTCTTCATTCTTCCCTTTGTGCCACTTCGAGCCTTTGAGTCTTTGTGGCGAAAACAAAGATTTCATTCTAAATCACTACCAGATAAACGAATGGCTTCTTAATTTTGAATTCAAAGCATGAAACTCAAAGTAACGCCAACTCCTTTAGTGCGGTTTATATCTTGCCTCTTCAAAAATTAGTTTTGCTGGCGTCTGAATCAATTGCTGCAACGTGGTTTTATCGTTCTTTTCCATCCATTTCTTCACAATCTGCCAACCCACAAACTGCCCCACATTGCCCGGAGACCATTCACCCAGCTCGGTCGTTTTTGGTCCATCATTCACATAAGGCCCCACCGTAGTCGGATCGGTTTGGTAAAGCAAGTCGTTCTCCACAAAATACGTCCATATTTCCTTCTCGGCAGCAAAGCTATTGGTAAGTTGTTGCTGCGTATAGCCAGTTTTCAAACTGTCGGGGGTGTACGGCAAAAATGCATCCAACACATACAGTTTTTTTCCCTCATCCACCATTTGCTCTATCAGCTGCGTACTCTTTTTTGCAGGCTGATTACTGGAGAAAATATCGTCCACAATGTTTTTCATACAGTTTACAGGAATATATGCAGGCTCAAAACGGCGGGAAACATAAGAAGGATACATATTTAAAACCTCATCCGACTGATAAACAGGATAATCTTTGCCCAGATACAGTTGCAAACCAACGGCAAGCGAATTGTCGGGCGTAATGATGCCCGCATAACTGTTGAGGGGGCCAATAAACGTAACTATTTTGGTAGGAAGGGGATATTTTGGGAAATAATAATGAACAAACTGAAGCCCTTTCTTTACTTCCTCCTGAATGGGCTCGAAGTTCTCGAAAGGGTTTATAGAAGAGGCATAAATTCCCTTGTAAGTAGATAAAAACAATTTGGCATCGTGCGCCACACTGTCTGGAAAAGGAGGGATACCCAGAATATTAAAGAAAAAATCCTGCGAAAACCCTTTCTGTTTACTGTACAAAGCTTGCAAGCTAGCAGGCATATTGTTGGTATCGATGGCAAAAAAGTCTTTCTCGAAACGGATGGTTTGCAGATTAACTTTTATATCAGATACATCAGGGATTTTCTTTTTGTGCGAACAACTAACAATTACCAATACAACTAAGCAGGCTGCTATCTTCTTCATGGCACGAAATAAATTAAAACCAATCAAAAAAGGGGAAATAACAAAAAAGGAAAATAATTTTAACTAATTAAATAACTGGTTTTGATAATCTGAATCGTAAGGAAAGCGTTTAAACAAGCAAAATATCTAACAAAATCGTTGGTTTAACATTCGGTTGATAAAAACTTAACAAAAAAAACGAATGATTTCAGATAAATCAATTTACTTTACAAAGTAGATGATGAACCAGAGGAGGCTGTCTTGCAAGGTTTTCGACTTATTTATTTACTCATGACACGTGCTTAAATCTAATTTCGGACTTGAAAGTTTTATTAAATCGCTAAAGCTACACTAACTAATGACGATTACCACAAGAGAAGATGAGGAAAGATTGAGGCTACTAGAATCGGTTATTCTTAATACTACCGATGGTGTCTTGATTGCCGAAAACGACCACAATCAAGACTCTAAAATTGTTTTTGTTAATGAGGCATTCATCAAAATGTCTGGCTATAACAAGGAAGAAATTATTGGACTTTCTCCCATTGGTTTCTTTGCCCCGGATGCTTCATCAGATGAATTGGCTAAGCTAAAAGATGCCATAGATAAATGCGAGCCTTGCAATATTGTTGTAAAAACAAGTAAAAAGAATGGTACAAAATACTGGGTAAACGTTTCGGTAGCACCCGTTTCCGATGGAAGTGGCGGTTTTAAACATTGGGTTTACATTCAGCGCGACGTAAACAACAGAAGAAGACACTTGCAGGCCCTGGAAGAACAAAATAAAAAGCTGAAAGAAATTGCTTGGATCCAATCGCATGTTGTCCGTGCCCCCTTGGCGCGGATTATGGGTTTGGTCGATTTACTTTCAGAACACCACGATAGCGAAGAACTGAGCAACAATCAAATAATTGAAGCCATTGCCTCCTCGGCCAATGAACTGGATAATATTATTAGAAAGATTGTTCAGAATACCGAGAACGTTCAAAATCAATCAAGCTTATGAACCTAAATGTATTGATTGTAGATGATGATAAAATGATTACCCTATTGCACAAAGTAATGGTGGTAAAAACTAAAATTTGCACAACACCTCCTCTCCTGTTTAGTGATGGAAAGATGGCATTGGAGTTTTTGCTGAGCGAATACAACCCCGAAGAACGTTATCTTGTTTTACTGGACATTAATATGCCTGTTTTGAATGGATGGGAATTTCTGGACTCGATACAACCAGAGCGGTTTGCAAACAATTTGTTTGTAATCATTGTAACCTCTTCTGTGGACAGTAGCGATAAGCTAAAAGCTAAGACTTATCCGCAAGTAATTGGCTTCCTAGAAAAGCCATTAAGGTCCGAAAGTTGCGAATTCATCAAAACAATGCCCTCAATTGCACCTTTTTTTGCCTAAAATCTATATTTATTTAGATAATCTGGCATTAAAGTCAATTATTATTCAGCTACTTTACAATGAAACTCCTACATTTGCCGTCCTTTCGCAAAATAGTGGTGATGGTGACTGCTATAAAGTTGGAAATTATTATCAGATAAGTAAAATTTTAAAAGATGAAACAAACATTTCAACCACATAAAAAGCGTCGTAAAACAGTACACGGTTTTCGTAAGCGTATGCAAACTGCTAATGGACGTAAAGTATTAGCTAGTCGTAGGGCAAAAGGTCGTAAATACCTTACTGTTTCCAGCGAGAAAGGTTTAAAATAATTACAGTAAAGGTTATTAAAAGAATCATATTACAAAGACTGTTTCCTTTTGGGGGAACGGTCTTTTTTTATTTGTGTTCAACAGACTTAACCACATACAAAACCATACTATTTTTCAAAGCATAGCAAATTTTATTGGAAAACAATTTATCATACAACTTCAATAAACAAGAGAAGCTAAAGAGCAGGAAACTGATTGAACAGCTTTTTAAAAGCAGGACCACCTTTCTGGTTTTCCCTGTTAAAATTGTTTATATGCTGGTGGATGAGCCATTGGACTTTCCGATTAAAGTTGGCGTAAGCGCCAGTAAGAAGAATTTTAAGACTGCAGTGGATAGAAACAGAATTAAAAGGCTACTGAAAGAAAACTATCGCCTCAACAAACATCCTTTGCACCAATATATAAAGGATAGCGGCAAGCAGGTAGCTGTATTTTTTATGTATATAGCCAAGGTACTGCCCGAGAATGAACTACTACAGAGAAAGATGCCACTAATCATTGATAAATTGATAAAAGAACTCAATGAAACGTCTACGCCAACTGCTTAACCTTCCCTTTATTTTACTGATAAAATTTTATCAATACGTACTGTCTCCAGCCATTGGCCCCAAATGCCGTTACACCCCCACCTGCTCCAACTATGCATTGGAAGCTTTTAGAAAGTATGGCCCGATAAAGGGATTGTGGCTGGCAATAAAAAGAATAAGCAGTTGCCACCCATGGGGAGGACACGGGCATGATCCAGTTCCATAAATAATTTGAGTTGCTAGTAATTGGAGAAGTAACGGCTCCTGTTGATTCTTAAATCCCTCAGGATACCTGCTTTGGGACTAATAGTGATATTGAATGAACGGGTATAGCCTATCGGACTTACATTGATAGCCATTTGCCAGCAGTGCATATCCCGCGTCATAAACATACTTAACTGTTGTAGTTTGTTTGCAGTAAAGTCATAATAACCAGTGGCACCCATCTTCCATTTTTCGGTCAGGCTAAAGTCCCCGTTAAAGTTCACACTAGAGGTAAATACGTTCTTGTACACATAGTTTGCTTGCAATTGCTTACTAAAGTTTAGGGAATAAGAAAGCGTCAACGTCCAGGGAATATTAAAATCCGTAAACTCAGCGGGATTGCTACGTGCATACTGCAATTGTTGTTGCTGCTCCTCTGGAGTCAGGAAAGGATCGGAAGAAGGCAGGCTATCCTTACTTTTAGTACCATCCTTCGTCTTACTCTTCAACGAAGTAGATATTGCAATATTCCCACTGGTAATACGGCCAAAGTTCAAACTCTTTCCATCCCAGAAATAGTTCTTCTTTTCAAATCCGTATTGATCTATCGCATAGGGATCGAGTGTAAAGCCCGATGTAATATTGATTATCTTGAATAAGGTACTCCGTGCATAAAAAGTAAATGGAGCCAATGCAAAACTATCTGCCAACAGGTTGTAAGAAGAACTAAAGCCAAATCCATCTATCAGCTTTATCTTTTTGGTAGGTGGCCCATTAGTAGAATCTTTGTTGTCTTTGTCCTTCAATTTCATCTCCAGTGTATTATCTATACCAAAGCCAACAGAACCCGAATTACCTTCGGAATAGGCTCCAGGTATAACGCCATCAAATTTAGAGAAGGATACAACGTGCCCTTGCCCTTTTCCAAACGCTGTATCTACCTGCACTTTGTAGTAGTTCTGACTGGCTAGATCTGGCACATAACTAAAGCTGATACTGGGTCGCATCTCGTGGCGGATGGCAACAATGTCACTTTTCTTTCCAAACAGATACGTTCCGAAAACACGAGTATTCGCACTGATGCCCATACTCACCTGACTACCCGTATAAAATCCTTTATGCACAATGGTATCAATCTTGCTATTCACAGCATCCCACCGTCTAAAGAGCGTTTGTCCATACCACTTTTGAGAGAAAGAAATACTCGGCGAAATGGTAACAGGCCCCAAAGAAGGCAACGACAAAGTAATGGGGATACTATGGGTGGCACCCCATTGGGTAGTGTCGAGTAATTTCTTGAAATTGAAAGCAGTGTCATAAAAAGACACCTGATTGGTTAGGTTGCCACTATAGCCAATGCCCAACTTCTCATACCACTTTGGCGTTCCCACCGCTTCCTTTTTTTGAAAAGGATAAAAAGTAACCACACTTCCTGTAACGGTTGGTAAAATCAGGTTAACTAAATGATTGTAACTGTTCTGGCTATGATCGAAGGAAAGGGAAATGTTTGCCTTGTCCTTGAAGTTCTTTGAATAGTTGATAGAAGAACTAATCTGGTTCTGATAGGTAAGAAATGGGTTATTATAAACAGTAGAATTGTAGCGCGTACTACCATAGTTTACGTTGGCACTAAAGCTTGTTCCTGGTCGCACACGCTGATCCTGGCTATGTGTCCAGTGAATCATAAACGTACGAAGCGTCGTAAACTCATCGGGGAGATAACTACCAGCAGTAGGGGAATTGAGCGACTTAGTGTTTTGAAAAGACACATCCAGGTTGCCTGTGTACCGATAGCGCTTCATGTATCTTGGGTTCACATCCAACGTCCAGCCGCCATAAGAATATAAATCTGTACGGGTGGTCACATCCCAATAATCGTTTACAACTTTATAATATCCCAATCCCCTTAACCCAAGTCCATAGCTTTCATTTACTTCAAAAGCGGGCGGAAGGATGCCAGAATGCCTCCCTTGCACCAAAGGGAAAATACCAAAAGGCAGGGCAATAGGAATGGGAACACCTTCCACTTCGGGATATACGGCACCCGTAACAGCTACTTTATTGGTAACCAGTTTTAACCGCTTGGTCCTGAAAGCAAAGTGTGGGGTATCTAGGTTACAAGTGGTAAACCGAGCATCGCGCCCATAAAACTCCGATTGGCTCACCTTCTTCAACACCCGTGCATTGATGTACATCTCGCCATCTTGCAGGTAGGTGTTTTTGGTAAGCCCTTTCAAGCTCTTTAAACTAAAAAGAATAGAGTCGCTGATGGTTTTCATTTCTCCCTGCGTCAGATTGGGTTTACTATAGGGGTTGCCTGTTGTATCGGTTGCCCCATAAGCCTGCACCAATTGCTTCTCAGAATTGTATTTGATGGTTGCAGCATCTAGCTTTACATCTTTGTTGGTAACCTTTGCTTTGCCATACAATGTAAATTCTTTGGTAGGAATCACAAACACACCCGAGTCGGAAGCTTCGTATCTGATGGGCGAGGTAAGGCTGTCTTTAGAGATATAAAGTGTATCAATCTTCTGGATTGAATCTGTTTTATTCAGGGCGGAAGTATCTGTTGCGGTAGTGTCTGAAGCACTTTCTGTCACCTTAACTATTTTTTTAGATGGTATCGTGTCTGAAAGGGTTATTTTTGATTGGCTGATTGGTTGGATACGCAATCCACTTGCTGTGAATTGCAGGACTACAATGAATAAACTTATCCAAGTTAAAGATGCCCAGGCTATTTTTACTTTAAATTTATTACGTTTGTCCATATTGAGGGTCAGCAAAAATAGTCGGTAAACCCACTGTAGCCTAATATACGTTTGATTGAAGGATACTTTAACTTTTTTAGATATGATGACGAAGAAATTTTTAACCCTTTATTTACTCTCTTTCTGTGCTTTGGTTCTTACATCCTTCTCCACAAAAGACAGTCAGTTTCAGAAGTCCAGGCTTAGGAAGATAGTCATTGATGCCGGACATGGAGGAAAAGATAGCGGTGCACCCGGCAAATATTCCAATGAAAAAGATGTTGCCTTGGCAATCTCTCTTAAACTAGAGGAACTGATGCAGGCACAAATACCTGATATTGAGATTGTGCTGACACGTAGGACAGATATTTATCAGCACCCGACCGAGAAGGCAAGAATTGCCAATCAGGCCAAAGGCGATTTGTTTGTATGCATCCACTGCAACAGTGCTGATCCAACAAGGCATTCGGAGTTTGTGGGTTATAGAACAGAAACTTATCGTTCGCATGGTAAAAAACATACCCGTCAGGTAAAGGAATATCACACTACGTTGATTCCAAATCCTGCAAAGGGAACGGAAACCTATATCTGGGGAGCACACCGGAATGATTTGAAGGAAATTGCCATGCGTGAAAATCAGAGTTTGTACTTGGATAGCAATGCGGCAAGTGCCGTTCAGGGATTTGATTCTCCCGAGAAGATGAATTTCATCAATCTAAAAACCCGTCAGTACTTTGACAGGAGTGCTTATCTAGCCCTCACCATCCAAGAAGAATTTGCCAAATCGGGGCGAATAGATAGGGATGCGTTGCAAAGGCAAGTAGGTATTTGGGTGTTGCAAGCGGTGGCGATGCCAGCTGTATTGGTAGAAACAGGCTACATCTCCAACCCCGAAGAAGAAGATTATCTGAATAGTCCCACCGGGCAAACCGAGATTGCACAATCAATTGTAAATGCCATCAAGCGCTACCGTTCTTCATTGGACAATAAAACAATTAGTGCCGACTTGAATAGCGGAAAGTAAATTGTTATTATTTGAAATTTTAAGTTTTAAATTCTGATGACGATTTTTACAGAACGAATTAAAAATAAATTATGAAATACTTTCCCTTACTATTTCTACTTCTACTCATTTCTTGCGATTGGGCAAAAGAGAAAACAAAAGAAACTGTGAATAAAACGGGTGAAATTGTAGCAAAAACCGGCTCTGAGTTTGCAAATGGTATCTCTAAAGGGGTTCAACAAACATTTGCCGCCAAAGCACAAATCTCCGACACGCTGTTGAAAGAAGGATTGACGACCGGAAAAATCATCTTGCGTGGTACCGATACTTCAGAAAATAATATTGTTTCGGTGTACTTTATATTCGATAAAAACTTTGATAAGAAAATAACTATAAAAGCATTTAATGAAAGCGGACTTGAATGTGGCAGAGTTGCCGAAACCGTGAAAGGCAAAAAGGACGAAGCCCGGTATGTGGATTTTGTGTTTGACAAGAGAACGAGTGTTGATGCGAAAGGGAAGCTTGTGATTGAATAAATTTAATGTTATATGCCATAAATAAAAGAAGCCGCTCCAACAATTGAAGCGGCTCATGGGCGAAACTATATGGCAAATATCTTTATTAAGCGCAAACTACTTTTACCTCTGCTGGTACTGTCATAGCAGCAATAATTCTTTCGAAGCTTGCTAATTCCTCTTTCATTTCCTCAATATAATGCGTTGTTTCATTTTTGATGGAGGCAGTAAGCGTATGATAATACTCTATTCCTTTCAACAGGTTCTGCTGAAAAGTTCTTAATTGTCTGCTCTTGTTTGCTGTAATTGTATCGATATTTTTTTCTATTTCTTTTTCCAGATAAGAAACATACATCCGCAATTCGTTCACAAAAAGATTGGAACGCTTTACGGCATTCAACAGATTGATGCGACCATAGATATGATCTACCATTTGTTTTAGCGTAAACACACCAGAAAAATAAGCAAGGTTAGGGCCAGGGCAAACAGCCACCGCAGTAGATGTATTCTTTAAGGCAGGGGCAATTCCATTCTTTAACAATGGCGCCATACTCAATCCCTCACACAAACATTCTTTGATGGTCACACTATCAATCTCATCTTGCAGTTCTTCGGCAGAGAAACCTTCTGCTTGTAGTTGCTTTATCTTTAGATTCTGATACTTGCGCGAAGCCGTACAGATTGGTATTTGGGAGAACTCGGTATTGGATACTAGGAACTTCTTGGTACAAGGGCTTCCTGGTCGTCCATCTGCAATACGTTTGGCACGTTGAACTTCGGAAGAAGCCTTGCTAAAACTATTGAAGGGAACGCCTAGCGGTGAGATACCACTTAAAAAATAATCCTCTGGCGAAGCGGTAGACAGGCTTAATAATGTTTCCTCATCCACACTAGTTGCTTCGGGAACCAACAAGAACGGACTACCCCAACCTGTAGCATCTGTTTGGTAATAGGTAAGCAAAAAATTGTTTTCGTTTGCTGTACCAATACCTCCCTGAACCGTAATACGGATATATGGCTGTGATTGGAAAGTAGGTAATCCTTTTGCAGTAAGTGCCTGATTGCAGATAGCATATAACTCGGCTTCCAGACCTTGTTTGTTGTTTTTAAACTCTTCCAGAATGGGGCCGAGCAACAATCCGTCTGTGGCAAAAGCGTGACCGCCACAGTTTAGGCCACTTTCTATTCTAAATTCAGATACCCAAACACCCTTCTTGGCCAAAATCTTTCCTTGTGTTAAGGCAGAACGATAATCGCTCACCTTCAAGATAACAGTCTTTACCAGCTTGCCTTGTTCGTTTGGTAAGAAGTCGGGAAAACTATCTATGTAATTGTACAATCTTGGATTATATCCGGCAGAAAAAACAATAGATGCATCGGAATGGCTATTGGCAAAGCCTCTCAGCGCACACAATGCATCAGAAAATTCGTTGGGTAATACCTGACCATTTTTATCGTAATTGTTCTTGTCCACTTTTGCCATGATGTTTACATCGGCAGCACCGCGAACAATTTTTGTACGCAATTCATCTTGCAAAGCCAGCTTTTTATCGGCATCTGTTGTGTGCAACATGGTTAGGTACAACAATTTTACCTCGCTATTATCTGGCAATAGTTCAAAGTATTTTACAATGTCGGAACCTTCTTCAAAAGGCTGATTTTTTAAAACCTTCACTTGTTCGCCAATAAGGTAGTGAACAAGGTTAAGGTAAGCGGTTATCCTTTTTGCGCGATAATCTTCTACTTCTGTTGAAATTTCTAAGTAAGGGAATCCTGCCTGGTTGCAATAAAATTCGCGCATTTGTTCGATGATACCATCTTCTACAATAGACATTACCGAAGAAATACCATAGCGTGCAACTTTTAGTGGTGTATCAATTGTGAAACCTAGTCCCATCACGGGGATATGAAATTGATGCAATGTTTGCTTTATCATGAGGTTGTTTAAAAAAAATGAATAATGAACAAATATAAACTGAAAAAGCTATCCAACTAAAACAGTGACTGCAAAAGTGTTGTAAATGGGTGGGGTAAAAAATGATTTACATCAGTTTTGGAAAGGGAGGGGAGGTGATTTTGATTCATTTGAGTTGGAAAAGCATAGGAAGAATGGGGATTATGGAGCAGGAATATGGTAACGGCAATGAAATTGGACAGGGCGGGAGTCCTGCCCGAGTTCCAGATTTTTGAACATTCCTTCGCTAGATGGGGTGCTAAATAAAATTACCGGAGCATTAAAGCATACATTGCACCAAATTATTTAATAATGAACGAAGAAAATGAGTCAACCAGATACCTTTTGCGAGCAGTATTGCAAAAAAATTTTATGCAAACTGTTTATATATTAGCAAAACAATTCACACTGAATGCTGCCTTACCCAAAATGAATGAAAACTTCACTGAAGGATGTGAATTATTGATGAAACGAGCAAATGAGGAAGAAAATGAAGAATTTTTTGAGATGAACTATCCCGAATGTTTGTTTCTGCTAGATATGATGAGTAGAATAGAAGCAGTTTTCAAAATAACCTTACCTACTTTTGAGAAGAAATTAGAGGATATGAGTGAAGATGAAAGAGAAAATTATGAAATGTCGACGGACTTGATTGAAATGATGACCCAAGTGAAGGACGAAATACTAGAGGCTTTCCCATCGATGCACCAAATTTTTATTGATGCTGAAATATTGAGAAAGAAACAAGCTGATGAGCGCAAAACAATGAACCTAGATAATAAAACAGTGTTGAATGGAATATTGATGGCAGATCCTTTTCAGGGGAACTATTTTCTGCTGCTTTTTAGTTTCTTCGAAGCTTTTATTATTTTGGGAGAATCTAGCTTTAGCGAGCGGGTGCGAGAAGCCGATTTCTATTGTATAAAAGATATCAATACGGTGCGTGAAAGAATGAAAAAGGCCATTGCCGACTCTTTAAAAAAGCCCAACTATTACTTGAACTTTACTACCGAAGACTTATTTGTACTTTTTATGGTAAATAATATCTACCAAAAGATATTTGCTTCTGATGCTGGTGATGCGGCAGATTATTATATGGAAAATACCAAAATACCGGGCGTAACTGCTACCGCAAAGGAGATAAGAAGTCTTACCTTGCAATTGTCTGCCAAACTAGAGTTGTTATTACTTAAGATAGGAGAAGGTAATTTGGACTTTGATGAACTCATAGAACCAGTAGTTGAGTTTGGGGTTTAGGGGGTGGTATACGCACTATTCCTTTTAGAAACTGGTTTGACTGATACACACAAGTGATGCTATTAGTTATGAGTTATGAGTTATGAGTTATGAGATGTTCCTGCCTGATATAGGTTGACATGTTATTTAACTATTAAACAACTCCATTTGTGTTGTTGCTTGATAAAAACTTTTTTCTACGGCTGTAAATATGCTCATTTTCAGTCTATCTTCTTCATTTATTCCTAATAGACTCT
>CAITVK010000098.1 GCA_903895845.1 uncultured Chitinophagaceae bacterium | reverse complement strand
ATGAAAATAGTCCTTTTAATAAATGATAAAAAGTAGAATAAAGAGTAATTTTATGTAGAAGAATAAAAAGCTCTTCATTTTCATATCATGGCAAAAATAATAGCAGTACTTATCAGTTGGGCGTTGAACAAGCAATTAGGAATGATTACACTTGCAACCAACATCGTCACAGTAATGGGAAAAAATATTGCAACTTACGCATTACCTGATGTTCCCCTCACGGTTTTGACCATAGCAGCCAAAAGGTTGCAAGATGCCTATAATGCCAGAAAAAATGGAAAAGATGCTAAATTGGAGTATAAAAATGCTGCAATTGCGCTAGATGCTTTGTTGCACACACAAGCGAGTTATGTAAACTACACCGCAAAGGGTGATGAAGCCAAGATATTGTTATCTGGCTTTGAAGCAACTAGTACCGTTAAGGTAAAAAAACCTAAAACGGGGGCACCAAAAGCTGTTGGAACAAATACGCCAGGTGGAGGAATTTTGGAGTTGAGTATTGAAAAAGTAAAAAATGCAACTTCCTATATTTATGTTATCTTTTTAGGGGTTGTTGGTGAAGTAATTGTTGGTAACAATTACGTTCGTACCACTACAGATTCTATTATAGTAACAAAGGGCGGAGTTAGGGAAACGGTTTCATTTTTAACAATTGGTAGTACAGTAACTGTGCTGGCTCTTACTCAGAATGCAAGTGGTATAAGCCCAGCTGGGCCTTCTCGAACTAAGTTAATTAACTAAATTGAAAAAATCCGACAATTAAAACTGTCGGATTTTTTTTGCCTGCATATTCTAATACCCCGAACTAATTTTCAAAATACCTCATCCCATTTCATCTGTTTTCTATTGGTTTCTGCTTTTTGTAGGATTAACTTTTGCTTTAATTCAATAAATAAGTTAACCTTGCAGTCAATAATCAATAAACACATTTAATGAAAAAAGCACTTATTACAGGAATTACTGGGCAGGATGGCTCTTATTTAGCCGAGCTTCTGCTGAAAAAAGGGTATGAAGTTCATGGCATCAAACGTCGTAGTTCCCTTTTCAACACAGGAAGGATCGACCATTTCTATCAAGATCCACACATTCCAGACCGTCATTTGGTTTTACACCACGGCGATTTGACTGACAGCACCAATCTGATTCGTATTATTCAAGAAGTTCAGCCAGATGAAATTTACAACCTGGCTGCAATGAGTCACGTTCACGTGAGTTTTGAAGAACCAGAATATACTGCAAACGCAGATGGTATTGGTACGTTGAGAATACTAGAAGCCGTGCGTTTGTTGGGATTAGTAAAGAAAACTAAAGTGTATCAGGCATCAACTTCTGAGTTGTATGGATTGGTTCAGGCTGTTCCACAAAGCGAAACAACACCTTTCTATCCGCGTAGTCCTTATGCTGTTGCAAAAATGTACGCTTACTGGATTACAGTCAATTATCGGGAGGCTTATGGTATGTATGCTTGTAATGGTATCCTTTTCAACCATGAAAGTCCAGTTCGTGGCGAAACATTTGTTACGCGTAAAATTACTAGGGCTGTTGCCAAAATAGCTTTGGGAATGCAAGACATCGTTTATTTGGGTAACCTAAACTCTAAAAGAGACTGGGGGCACGCAAAAGACTATGTAGAAGGAATGTATTTGATTCTACAACAAGAAAAGCCTGAAGATTATGTATTGGCAACGGGTATTACGACCGAAATACGTGAATTTGTACGGATGGCATTTGCAGAAGTAGGGATAGAAATCGCTTTTAGAGGCGAAGCTGAACAAGAAGAAGGATACATTACTGCGATTAAGGGCGATTATCATCTGTTGATAGGAAAGACGGTAGTAAAAGTAGACCCTCATTATTATCGTCCAACAGAAGTTGATTTGTTGATTGGCGACCCAACAAAAGCAAATGAAAAACTAGGTTGGAAACCAACTTATGATTTGCCAGCATTGGTGAAGGAGATGGTGGCTAGTGACCTTGATTTGTTCAAGAAAGAAAAACACTTGAGAGACCACGGCTTTGCTCACAAAAATGAAATTGAATAATGGAGAAGCAAGCTAAAATATATATAGCTGGTCACCGTGGAATGGTGGGCAGTGCCATAGAAAGGCGACTTAGAAAGGATGGCTTCGAAAACATTGTTACACGCACTTCAAAAGAATTGGATTTACGCAATCAACAAGCAGTAAACAACTTCTTTGAAACAGAAAAGCCTGATTATGTTTTTCTGGCTGCAGCCAAAGTAGGAGGCATCGTTGCTAACAATACCTACCGTGCTGAATTTATTTATGAAAACCTGATGATTGAGTCTAACATCATTCATGCGGCTTATGTGAATAAGGTAACCAAGTTGTTGTTTCTGGGTTCTTCTTGCATCTATCCAAAGTTGGCTCCTCAGCCTTTGAAGGAAGAATATCTATTGAGTGATTACTTAGAGCCTACCAATCAACCTTATGCCATAGCAAAGATTGCTGGCATTGAGTTGTGCGATGGTTACAGGGCGCAATATGGATGCAACTTCATTTCGGCAATGCCTACAAACTTGTATGGACCCAATGATAACTACGATTTAGAAAAATCGCATGTGTTACCAGCCTTACTCCGCAAATTCATCACCGCTAAGAAAAACAATGTTCCTGCTGTAGAACTTTGGGGAACAGGCACACCAAAGCGTGAGTTTTTGCATGTAGATGACTTGGCAGATGCTTGTTTGTTTTTGATGAAAACTTACAATGAGAAAGGATTGGTAAATGTAGGTTGGGGAGATGATGTTACCATTCTTGAATTGGCACAAATAGTGAAGAGGGTAGTAGGCTATGAAGGCGAATTGAAGTTTGATACAACCAAACCAGATGGAACACCTAGAAAATTGATGGATGTAACCAAGCTAACAAATTTGGGTTGGAAAGCAACGACTACATTAGAAAACGGTATCAAAGCTGTTTACGATGATATAAAAAATAATGACTGGAACTAAAGAGGGAGCGAAACCGAGGGTTTTGTTGTTTTTAAATAGATTGGTAATAGGCGGACCAGCCATCGATGTTATTTCGATGGCTGGTTTTTTGCAAAATGATTTTGAGATATTAATCATTTATGGCGAAAAGGAATCCCACGAGGTAGAAGCGAGCTATCTATTGAGTAAATATCCCAATTTGCAATTAAAAAAGATACCTACGCTAAGACGTTCTATCAATCCATTCCTTAATATTTCTGTTTTTTTCTCAGTCGTAAAAATAATCAAATCCTTTAAGCCTGCTGTTGTTCATACACATGGTGCTGTACCAGGAGTAGTAGGCAGATTGGCGGCTTACTTTTGTCGTATTCCTGTTATCATTCACACGTATCACGGCCATTTCTTCCATTCTTATTTCAATAAAGCTTTTTCTACTGCTATTATTCTGATAGAGAAAACTTTGTCGAGGATCAGTGACGTAATTATTGCTACCAGTAGCCGCCAACTGAATGATCTGGTTGATAAGTATAAAATTGCACCACTCAACAAAGTCACCGTAATTGAATTGGGTATAGATGATGCGTTTTTATCTATTGCAAATCAACAAGTCAATTCTTCTTTTGTGTCTAAATACGATATTAAAGAAGACACTATTAGAGTCGGCATTATTGCAAGGATTGTTAAGGTGAAGAATTTTCCTCTTTTTGTGGATGTAGTTGCTGAAGTCTTTAAAAAAACAGAGCGGAAGGTTGTTTTCTTTGTGATAGGAGATGGATATTTGAAGGCTGATATTCAAAAGCTTTTCTCAGACAAAGGAATCAGTTGGAGTAGTAATGAGTCTTTACATGAAGGTGCTTCAGTAGTTTTTACTTCGTGGGTATCTAATATTGGCGAGGCTCTTTCTGTTTTGGATATTGTAGTATTAACTTCTAACAATGAAGGAACGGGACTATCACTTGCCGAAAGTCAGTATGTTGGTAAACCTGTTGTAGCAACCAATGTAGGTGGCGTACCAGATACAGTTGTTGAAGGTGAAACAGGTTTTCTTGTTAGTCCGGCAGATGCGGATACATTTGCAGAGAAACTACTCCTCTTAATTGAGGATGATAAGTTAAGAAAAGAGATGGGGATTGCTGCAAGGGTATTCGCCAGAAATAAGTTCTCTAAAAAGAATGAGATACACAGTTTGAAGCAATTGTATATTGATCAGCTTAAGAAAAATAGTAACTAGAAATAAACAGATTGTATGAAAAATATACTGATTACAGGTGGTGCAGGATTTATTGGTAGTCATGTGGTAAGATTATTCGTTACCAAATATCCCAACTATAAAATAGTTAATCTCGATGCGCTCACCTATGCAGGTAATCTGGAAAACTTAAAGGATATAGATCAGTTACCAAACTATCAATTTGAAAAAGTTAACCTTCTGGATCCCGCTGCATTGAAAGGTGTGTTTGATAAACATAACATTACAGATGTAATCCATTTGGCAGCAGAAAGTCACGTAGACAGAAGTATTGAAAGTCCATTAGATTTTGTGTACACCAACATCGTAGGTACAGTTAATCTCTTAAATATAGCGAAGACTAAGTGGGGAGCAGATTTTAGCAATCACTTATTCTATCATATCTCCACTGATGAAGTTTATGGTGCTTTGGGGGCAGAAGGTTTCTTTACCGAGACAACTCCTTATCATCCAAATTCTCCTTATTCTGCTAGCAAAGCTGCTTCTGATCATTTTGTACGAGCTTATGCAGAGACCTATCATATCAGAACGATTATTTCTAATTGTTCTAATAATTATGGGCCTTTTCACTTCCCTGAGAAGTTGATTCCTTTGTTCATTAATAACATCATTCACAAAAAACCGCTTCCTGTTTACGGAGATGGATTGTATACTAGGGACTGGTTATTTGTAAAGGATCATGCAACGGCTATTGACACAATCTTCCATAATGGCAAAGTAGATGATACATACAATATTGGCGGATTTAATGAGTGGAAAAACATTGATTTAGTGAAGCTTCTTTGCAAATTGATGGATGAAAAGCTAGGAAGGGCTGCTGGTGAAAGTGAACAATTGATTACTTACGTGAAAGATCGTCCTGGTCATGATCGTCGTTACGCGATTGATGCAACAAAGTTGAATCAGGAATTGGGTTGGAAACCTTCTGTAACTTTTGAAGAAGGGTTGAGCCAAACCATTGATTGGTATCTTGAAAACACCACTTGGTTAACTAATGTAACGAGCGGAGCTTATCAAAATTATTACACTGCTATGTATGCAGATAGATAATTTGTCCTAAACCCTTGTATCGATATTATCATTTTTATCACAAATAAATGAGAGTAGAAGAAACTAAATTGTCTGGCTGTTTCATTATCCATGACACTGTTTTTGAAGATAGTCGCGGCTATTTTTTTGAGAGTTTCAACAAACAAAAGTTTGATTCCTTAACAGGAACGAATATCAATTTTGTTCAAGACAATCAGTCAAAATCTACCCGTGGTGTATTGCGTGGTCTACATTTTCAACAAGGAGAACATGCCCAAGCTAAATTGGTGCGCGTACTAGAAGGAAAAGTATTGGATGTAGCAGTTGATTTGCGTAAAGAATCGCCAACATTTGGACAGTATGTGGCCGTTGAATTAACAGGTGATAACCATGTGCAGTTCTTTATTCCTCGCGGTTTGGGACATGGCTTTTTAGTGTTAAGTGAAATGGCGACTTTCTTTTATAAGTGCGATAATTTTTATAATAAAGAAAGTGATGGAGGACTGATTTATAACGATTCAACCATTAATATTGACTGGAAGATGGATACGAGTGAACTGATTTTGTCTGAGAAGGATGCCAATCAGCCTACTTTTGAACAAATAAAAGATACCCTATACTTTAAATAATATTTACAAACAGTTTATGAAAGGAATTATATTAGCAGGTGGAAGTGGTACAAGGTTGTATCCCATCACAAAAGGAATCAGTAAACAAATAATGCCTATCTACGATAAGCCGATGATTTACTATCCTTTGTCTGTACTGATGCTTGCTGGTATTAAAGAAGTACTCATCATTACAACGCCCGAAGATTCTGCACAGTTTCAACGTTTGTTGGGCGATGGAAAAGATTTGGGTTGCAGCTTCAATTATGCAGTTCAAGAAAAGCCCAATGGATTAGCACAAGCCTTTGTAATTGGTGCAGACTTTATTGGAAATGATAAGGTAGCATTGGTGTTGGGCGACAATATCTTTTATGGTGCGGGCTTCAGTAAATTGGTTCAATCTTTTAACGACGTAGAGGGTGCTGCCATTTTTGCTTATGAAGTAAATGATCCGGAGCGTTATGGTGTGGTTGAATTTGATGCTGATTTTAAGGCCATTTCCATTGAGGAGAAGCCAGTAAGTCCTAAGTCTAATTATGCAGTCCCTGGTTTGTACTTCTATGACAATGAGGTAGTAGAAATTGCGAAGAATATTGCACCTTCTCCTCGCGGTGAATACGAGATTACAGATGTAAATAAGATCTACTTAGCTAATAATAAATTGCATGTCGGTGTAATGAATCGTGGTACAGCCTGGCTAGATACGGGTACGTTCGATTCTTTGGCTGATGCGAGTGAGTTTGTACGTGTAATAGAAAAACGTCAGAGCCAAAAGGTAGGTTGTATAGAAGAAGTGGCCTACCGCATGGGCTTTATTAACAGAGAAGAATTAATGGACTTAGCTAATCGTTATGCCAAGAGTGGTTACGGCGAATATTTAAGAAAACTGAAAGCATAACGAAGTTGTAGGTTATAAGTATTAGGTTATACGTTAGCAAAAAGAGAAGGGAGGTACTTAAAAGCACCTCCCTTCTCTTTTTGCTAACTAATTCTTGATAACGTATAACTAACCTACGTTCTCCGGTCTCATCTGTGGGAATAACAATACATCCTGAATACTAGGACTATTCGTCATAAGCATACAAAGTCTGTCTATACCAATACCAATACCACTTGTAGGCGGCATGCCATACTCTAGGGCGCGCAAGAAATCATTATCTATAAACATCGCCTCATCATCCCCACGTTCCATTAGTTTTACTTGTTCTTCAAAGCGTGCACGTTGATCTAACGGGTCATTCAATTCACTGTAAGCATTCGCTATCTCTTTTCCGTTTACCATCAGTTCAAAACGTTCCACCAAACCTTCTTTGCTACGGTGTTTTTTGGTAAGTGGGCTCATCTCCACCGGATAGTCAATAATGAAGGTTGGTTGTATGTAAGTGTGCTCGCTGGTAGCACCAAAGATTTCATCTATCAGTTTACCCTTTCCAATATTGTTAGGCACGCCAATATTCAGTTGCTTACATACTTCTCTCAATCCCGCTTCATCTTTATCGCTTACATCAATTCCTGTATTTTCTTTGATAGCATCATGAATACTCACACGTTTGAACGGCGCCTTAAAGCTGATTGTTTTATCGCCCACTGTTACTTCTGTTGTGCCATGTAAGGCAATAGCAATCTGTTCAAACAACTGCTCTGTTATTTCCATCATCCAGAAATAATCTTTGTAGGCAGTGTACCATTCCAATACCGTAAACTCGGGATTATGCGTTCTATCCATCCCTTCATTGCGGAAATTGCGGCTAAACTCATATACCCAATCAAATCCTCCCACAATCAATCTCTTTAGGTACAATTCATTGGCAATACGCAGATACAAAGGAATATCTAAAGCATTGTGGTGCGTAATAAAAGGCCTAGCTGCCGCGCCACCCGGAATACTTTGCAACACAGGCGTATCTACTTCCAAAGCACCTTGATTGTTCAAAAAGGTACGGATGGTATTCATCAAAGTTGTACGCTTTACAAACGTATCTTTTACAGCAGGATTAATGACTAAGTCTACATAGCGTTGACGATAACGGAACTCTGGATCTGTAACTTCATCAAAAACATTCCCTTCCTCATCTCTTTTTACTACGGGTAAAGGTTTCAAAGACTTTGCTAGTAAGGTAATAGACTGGGTATGAATTGAAGTTTCGCCTGTTTTGGTGATAAATACATACCCAGTAATGCCTATAAAATCACCAAGGTCCAAAACATGCTTGATGACGTTGTCCCAAAAAGATTTGTCTTCCTCTGGGCATATTTCATCGCGCTTTACATATAATTGAATGATTCCTTTGCTATCCTGAATCTTTATAAAGAATACTTTTCCCTTATCATTAATACTCATTATCCTTCCTGCCAAACAAACGTTGGCAAAGCCTTCCAATGGGTTTTCTATTGCAACACCTGCTTCTTCCAATTTTTTAACTTCCGCATTATATGCCTCTTTTACCGGGGTAGAATAATGCGATACGGGATATAATGCCGCAGGATATGGATCGATACCTGCTGCTTGTAGCTTAGCCAGTTTCTCTCTTCTTACTAGTTCTTGTTCACTTAAATGTATACTCATCAACTGTTCTTTTGTGGGGCGCAAAGATATAGGTCAGTAGGCAAAGAGTAGTAAGTTGCTGATGAATGTCTTTCTTTTATTAGTCATTATCCGACTTTCTTTTGATGCTTGCCCCTCCACTTGAATCCGATTCCCTCACAGTACAATTGCCTTTATAGTTCACGCTACTTCCTCCGGAAGCCTCGGCACTCAATTCTTTTGAAACAGATACCCTTACATTCGATGCACCAGTAGCTTCCAATTTGCAATAGTCTGTTTTAAGGTCATATCCTTTTAGGGTACTCGCACCACTGGCCTCTATTTTGGCTACTGAGGCACTTCCCCCAATATGCATACTAGACGCACCACTAATGTTGATGTACGTATTCCCTGCCGAAATATTTCCATCAAAACTACTGGCGCCAGATAATTCAATCTTCAAGTTTCTGGCATCTATATTTTTGGTTTTCACGCTGCAAGCACCTGAAATGTCCAATCCCTTCAGCGTCTTGAAAGTAACATAAGCTTTCAATTTGACCGAGCTGCCACTGTGCCAGAAGCTTTTGTCTTCATAATATATCTTCAATACATCCCCCTTTACTTCTGTTTTAATTTTGGAGGCATCTTCGCTTGATGAAGCACTTACGGCAACATTCTCATCGGCACCTTGCACAAGGTATAATTCTATGGCACCCGATAACTCAATTACGTTAAAGTTTCTTACGTTTCTTTCTTTTCTGGCAGATAAATCATTATCATTCTGAGCCATACAGCTAATACCAAATAGCGCAACTGCAATGAGCGTAAACAGCTTTTTCATTTTATGAAGTTTTAATTGTGAAGGATAAAAATAGGAATCCCACGCAACTGATTGGTTATAATTGATAAGCGGTAAACAATAAACCTATTTTGAAAATATTGATTGATTATTGGTAAGTATGGTAGATTTACGTGAGCGTTTTTAAGAGAAAGCAACAGTGCAGACTATTTGAATCCGGCGATATCCATGCAGGAATAGTATGAGGGATTAAAACCGATAGCAAAGTCTCACACCGCCTGTAATGCTTGGAACCACACTAGTGCCACCAGCGGCGTCTACATAATCCCTGATGCCCAATACATTAAAATCTATTGTTTGACAAAGAGAGTCTGTGTCCTTGTTAAATTCCTTGTTTACGGTGTTTACTACACGCATCCGTACGCCTACGCCAGCATAAATATCTATCAGGAAATTTTTATAAATGGCGTTTTGATAGCCAATCAGCAGGTTGATGCCAAATACTTGTTTATGAACCCCAAAGGCATCTTGTTTTATGACTGATTTTGCTGTCTGCTCACTATAATTAACCATCGTATTGTGGTAGTCATTTATGTAAAAAGCGTTAGCACCTACGTAATAGCCAGTTGCGGGCTCTTTGTAGATTCCAACTTTTATTCCTTTCAGGTGATACCTTACCTCGGTTTTAAGTTTATAGCCCCTCGAATCTACAAAAGGAGTATCTGATGTTTCGTTTACACATTTTCTGTATTTAAAGCCTACTTCGTTGTACCACGAAATGCGGTTAGAAAGTTTAACTTCAATGCCGCCCTGAATGGTTGGCATACTCACTTCGTCCACTAGGGCAAGAGGGGCAAACTTGATAGAAACTTTATCTGATTGGGCACTAGCGAGAAAAGCAAACAGGGAAAGTGCCAGGATGCCTTGTATTTTATTAATCGTTTTCATTTTGTGCAAGCAATGATGATAGTGTAAAGTTAGTGGATATAATCTTTAGCTGTTGATATTTTATGGATATTAATTAAAGAGGACAGGGATTGTTTTATACACATTAAAGGGGCATAGGGAGGATTGCAAAATTGTTGAATTGGGTTTTCTAGACTCCCAAAACTTAGAAAACCGATTTTTTCCCCTTCTTGATCTTTTATTTCCTCGGTTTTTCTTTCTTTCTTTATTGTTTTTTTACCAAGATTTATCGTTTTTCTTTCTTGGAAAAACGTTTTTAGAACTTGTATTACTGTTATTTAGATTGGAAAAACAGTTTTCCTTGAAAGAATATCTATTTTCCAGGATAGAAAAACAGTTATTCTCTTTTAATTATCTTTTTTTCATAAAGAAAAAACCATTTTATCCGAGGAAAAAATAGATTTATCAGAAGAGAAAATGGATTATCTTTTTAGAAACACAGGTTTTCTATTCCAAAAACATCGAGTTCCTTCAATTAAATAGTGCGTAGTGGAGAAAAGTGGGTAGTAAAATAAGAATCAATTAGCAGTTAGCATAAAAAATTACAAGTATCGTTCTTGCAATATTTTCTGATGATGTACGATATGCCCGAAAATGATAAAACAAAGTGCATTTACAGAGATTACATAGTTGCTGGCTACCCCTTTTCTATTTAACTGCTCGTTGGTAAACGACTTTATCAAGATGTCTGTTGCTTGCCGCACAAAAGCAAATTCTTCTTTCAGGCTAGCAAGGGTTCTGTGTGAGGCGGGCGCATTAAGGGCATAACTATTTTCATCAAAACCGGGCAAAGGCAACGGTTCGCCCCTGCTTATGCACAAAGCTCTGTATGTAAAAATCCGTTCAGTATCTATAATGTGCTGCAACAACTGCTTTACCGTCCATTTGCCCTCGGCATAACTATAATCGCCCTTTTCTTCGGGTATCGAATTTACGAAAATGATAAAGGCAGTACTGTGGTTGGCAATCACCTCAATAGGCGATTCTCCTATTGCAGCATCAATATAACGCTGCTGATAGATGGGATGAAAAGTCCCAGAAACGGGTCGTGCCATAGTGTGTATATTTTGAATGGAAGAATTAGCCGCAATGTACACAAAGGCATTTGCAAAGAAACACAAAGCCCTTGTGTCTCTTTGGGGGTAAACCTTTAAAACAATTTATTTCTTCTTCTTTTTGTTCTTGTTTTTATTCACATAAGCCTCGGCATTCACAACTGCCAGATACGCATTCACAACGCCACCGCTACGGCATAAATCACTCATTTTTACTGCTTCGTCTGTTCCCGGTTTGGTGATATTACTATCCAACGGCGTAACAGATTCTTCGATAATCTTCTTTGTTTCTACAGCAGTAAGGGAAGGATAATAGGAACGAATAAGCGCCGCAAGCCCTGCAACTACGGGCGAAGCCATACTGGTACCATCCAGAAAGCCATACTTGTTGCCACCAGGAAGGCTACTGTAAATTTCGCTGCCTGGTGCAAAAACATCTACCCCTTGTTTGCCATAGTTGCTAAAGCTGGCAACATAATTATTGATAATGCTTACATCGCCACTTGCACCCACTGTAATCACATTGGTTGCATGTCCGCCATTCAAGAAATCGGTGCTTGGATAGTTTTCAGAGCTATCAATGTTTCTACCCTCATTGCCAGCCGCATGCACCAACAAAACATCTTTGGAAGCCGCATACATAAAGGCACTATCCACCCATTGTTTTTGTGGGGAATAGCTCTTTCCGAAACTCATATTAATTACTTTGGCACCGTTGTCCACTGCATATCGGATGGCCAAGGCAATGTCTTTGTCGTATTCATCTCCATCAGGTACCGCACGCACCATCATTATTTTTACATTGTCGGCAATCCCATTCACCCCAACACCATTGGTTCTGTCGGCACCAATAATTCCGCTTACGTGTGTACCGTGTAAACTTCCTTGTCCCATAATGTCGGAATTGCCGTAGTACTTATCATTGATGTTGGAATAATCATCCTTGATAATTGTTTTGTGAACATCTACCGGGGATGTTTCTTTTTCGGCCAGTTCGCCATTCAAACGATCCATTTCATGATCTAGTTCCTGCATGATAAAGCTTTTTTTGGCATCACTGCCATAAGGCAAAGCTTTCATCAGATTGATAAAACCAAGCTTGGCTTTTTTGCCCTCGTCCGATTTCATTTCAAATTTCTCCAATTCCGATTCGCTGTAATCTTCCACTCCTGCTTCTTTTTTAATCAACTCATCCCAACCTTTCAATCTTTTCGAAATACCCTTCATGGCCTTTGCTTGGTTTGAACTCTCCTCACTTGGCTCAATGTCTTTTGCAGCCCGTTGCCACATTTTATAATGATATAAATCTATTTTGCTGAGTGTATTGGTATCTATGTTTTTATCTTGGAACTGATCTTTGAAACCATGATATACACGTGCTTTCTCGGAGGAAGCCTTCTCTACTTCTGTACCATCTTTTGCACCCAAAAAGTTCCAGCCATGCACGTCATCTACATAACCATTGCCATCATCGTCGATACCATTGCCCGGAATTTCTTTTGTATTCGTCCACAAAACACCTTTCAGGTCTTCGTGAAGAGTATCTATCCCCGAGTCTACTATCCCGACGATAACGGTAGTGCTTTTTTTATTTTTAAGGAACTGATAGGCTTTATTCAGGCTAATACCAGCAAAACTATCCACGGATTTATCTTTCAGGTGCCACCCTTTAAAATTTTCTTCTGGGCTGGACGATTGAGAAAATGAAGTGGTAACAATAAAGGCTAGGCTTAATATGCCGAGTAATGGTGCAATAAAATGTTTCATAGTTACAAAAATGCAGAAAAGAAGCATCAAAAGTGACAGTTACCCCTTTTTTACAAAAATTTTTTGATGATTGGCAATCATTGCGGATGATTTTGCAAGGGGTTCTTTGCATTTAAGCAAACTTTGCATTCGGTAAATAAAGTTTTATAGTCGGTATAACACAAAATTTTGTTTTACACAGGTCAGCTAAAGCAAAACTTTTGTTATAAACAAAGGGTCAATGGTTTTATAACTGAGATATTGGGTTTTTTTGAACAAAATATTTTGAACATGATGAAGAAATTATTGCCTCTTTTTGCTTGTATCCTTCTGTTATCGGTTAGTAGCTATGCACAACCTATTGTTTTTGGATTGAAAGGAGGATTGGATATGACAAAGCTTACCGGACAGGCTTTTGGAGGCAATTACTCGGCTTCTTTTAACGCTGGGGTGTATGCCACATCCAAATTCAATGATAAGTGGGGCTGGCAAACAGAAATTGTATATAATCAAGGAAATGAAGGAGTGAATGTAGATGGGTTTCAGAGTGTTTGCGCAAACTATGCAAACTTTAATAATTCAAGCAGCTATACCGCAACGATTGGTGCGGTTACTATCCCGTTGCTGGTTACTTATAATCTGAATAATTTCTTTTCTCTTTGTGCAGGGCCACAAGTAAGTTTCAATGCATATACCGATCAAAACTTGTTTATTAATGGCGCAATCCCTTTTAAAGTAACAGATATATGGGGTTGCATCGGGGGCAAACTAGACTTGAATGGCGTGAACTTCTATTTACGTTATAACAATGGGTTTACCGACATAAATAAGTTTGGAGGGGATGCCTGGAAAAACAGACAAATAAACTTTGGTCTAGAAGTGCCGATCTACACAATGAGAAAAAAGAAATAGATAATATTTAGAAGCTGGTTGAGTTAATTGTTTAGAATTATTTATGGGTTTATTTGATTGGAACAGGGCAAGTTTTGCAGCCATAGTCCAACGCCTAAGGCGAAAAATTTAACACAGTTACAGTCAAAATTAAATCTCACTAAGAATATCAAATAATTAACTCAAACAGCTTCTTAGTTCTAAATAAAAAGAAGCGGCCACCAATTATACTTAAATGGGATAATCGGTGGCTTTTGTTTTTGATTCGTCACCCAATGACTTGTATAAAACCAGCTTTGGATGTAAATAATTTTTAAAACATTCAGCCTCTTTGCAGAATAAATGGCGGCTAGAATACGTTATAGTGCCTAAGGACTTTGCTTTAACAATAAAGTAGGTCTGGAAACTAAGGACAAATGATAATAGATTTATGCTTCTCAATTGCTTTATATCTATTGTAAATGTTCGCTAAGTTGTAAATTTTAAACTTATGCTTATCAATAAGTACATAAAAACTTTATTGCTTTCAATCAGTTGCTTCATTGCTTTTGCTTCGTGGGGCCAATCGAACTATATTGGGTTTTATGGTACATTCAATGATTATACGGGTGGTTTGAATGGGTTTAACTATGGCATTCTTCGATTTAATTACTACAAGCCAGGTCCAGAAATTGCCTTTCAACAATACCTAAGTCCATTTTTTGACATTAAAGAAAATTTTGCCTACGATTGGGTTCAATATGAAGTGCCAACCAAAACTGCAGGCGTAGATGCGCAATTTCTTTCCGCAGATTTAATTTTTAGATACAAGTTTGCAAATGGCTATGCCTTACCAATAGATGCCAATGTGGCTCCTTTTATAGAGTTTGGTGGAGGAGGAAACTATATAAAGTCTCGTCAGTTTGTAGCAGATCATTCGGGAATAGGTATTGCCGACGAAACCCGTCTGAATGCTTTGGCAGGCATTGGTTTGACTTTTCGTTTAAATGAATCTGTCAATCTTGAAATTGCCAGTAAGGTCTATATGCCCATGCTAAATGGATGGGATGGCCGCTATCAAGCAAACAATGACATCTGGAGCAATGCCATTTACACACAAGAAAGTATTGGGTTTACGGTGCCATTGGGCAGAAGTCTGGATAGTGACCATGATGGCGTTCCAGACAAACGAGATTTGTGTCCCGGCACGCCCAAAGGCGTAAAGGTGGATGTGAATGGTTGTCCTTTGGATAGTGATGGAGATGGGATACCCGATTATCTGGATAAGTGCCCTGCCATACCCGGTTTGGCCATGTATCAGGGATGTCCAACGGGAAATAATGACTATAATTCCCAAAAGATAAATGCTGATCCCGATTCTGATGGTGATGGTGTTCCCGATTCTCGGGATAAATGTGCCAATACACCTATCAATACACCTATTGATGTAAACGGATGCCCTATAGTACAAGCAAACAATGACCCAGATACAGATGGGGATGGCGTACCAGATAGGATAGATAGATGTCCCAATACACCGGGTCCAGCTTCTAATAGAGGTTGTCCCGAAATAAAAGAGTCGGTAAAAGCCAGACTTAAGTTTGCAACAAGAGGCATTTACTTCGAAACAAATAAAGCAGTCATTAAGCAACAATCTAATGCAATGCTCGATGAAATAGTTGATATTCTGAACCAATATCCCGACTACAATATCCGCTTAACCGGTCATACAGATAATGTGGGGAACGATTTGTACAATCTGTCCTTATCTCAAAGCAGGGTAGATGCGGTGATGCAGTATCTTGAAAACAAGGGCATAGCTGCTAGTCGCCTGGAAGCTATTGGATATGGTAAAACCCACCCCATTGCCAACAACAACACCGCTGTAGGACGTGCCTTGAACAGAAGGGTTGAGATTGAATTGTACCTGAAATAGTATCCTTTAACTTTTTTTGTGGCTGATAGATATTATTTTCACGGCTCAATACAAATCAATTAAATTATGTTTAAAGTTATTTTACCAGTTGTTGCACTATTTGTTATTTCATTTAGTTCCGTTGCCCAATCTGATGGTGGGGGCTTGCTTTCGGGGGTTACAGGAGCGTTGAAAGGAGGTCTTTCCAGTGATGATATAAGCAAAGGATTAAAAGAAGCATTATCAAAAGGTGCCACTACTGCTGCTAAGCAACTTAGTGCTACTGATGGTTATTTTGGTAATCCAACCGTAAAAATATTGATGCCTCCTGAGGCGCAGAAAATAGAAAAGAAACTGAGGGGGTTGGGCATGGGAAAACAAGTGGATGAAGCTATATTGAGTATGAATAGGGCTGCCGAAAATGCTGCCCAAAGTGCTACACCAATATTTATAGATGCAATAAAGGATATGAGTATTACTGATGCTGCTGGTATTTTGCAAGGCAATGATACCGCTGCAACAAGCTATTTAAAAGGAAAAACAACACCTAAGCTAACGGAAGCTTTTAAGCCTGTAATACAGACATCTCTTGATAAAGTAGATGCTACAAGCAAATGGGCAACTATCATTGATTTGTATAATCAGATTCCATTTGTAAAAAAGATGAACCCCGATTTAGCTGCTTATGTTACAGACAGGGCTTTGTATGGGATGTTTGTTCAGGTTGCACAACAGGAGAAACTAATAAGAAAAGATCCATTGGCACAAACAACAAGTTTATTAAAAAAAGTATTTGGGCAATAAGTTGCTATCAATTTGATATTTATTTCAGGGCCATTGCTTCTTTATAAAAGATGCAATGGCTTTTTTGTTTATTGAATCAACGGAGCAGTGCCACTCCCTCATTTTCCACTTTTTCATAAAATAATATAACTTTTTTTTCAAAAAGAGCCGTAAAAACAGGTCAACAAAGCAGTTTGCAAAAAGGTCATACACTATATTTGCACTGAGTAAAATAAAAATTATAACCTTTATGCAATACACAGAAGTCTCTTTAAACGCTAGAAAACAGATTTTACAGTCAATTGGCTGGGTCATGTTTATTTTTTGCCTCGGAAGAACATACATTCAAGAAGATGCTAATAAGACAAGCATTTTCGATTTTGTTTGGGTACTATGTGCACTATTTTATATTTTTCGTGGATTGAAGCTAACCAATAAAGTCATCAAGCTAAAATTTATAAACCTCAATCATCCACCTACGCGGGTAATGGTTGTTATTTATGGGTTGTTGATTGCCATTATCATTAGTTTCGGCGTTATATACAATCTCTACTATAGAGAAATGATGATTACTTCCCCCTACGATCATTATTAATTTGGATTACAGCTCTTGATGACTCTCTTTTTTTGATTTCTACTGATGGCTGTAATCGCCAACAATTTGCGCTTTCCAATATTATCTAATTGTTAAGTGACAACTTGGTGAAGTAACTGCCAAAATCTCTGAAAACCTTATCTATACTGAATCTGAGCATAAAATATTAAACTGACTTTAATATTATCAAATTGTTACCTCGCGCTTTCTGATGATTCACTCTACTAATGTTGCAAAAAAATATAGAACATTATGAAGAGATTATTTACACTACTGTCAATTGTTATTACTTTCAGTGCATCTGCACAGAAGACGCTTATCGATTATTGGAACTTCAATGAAAGCGACACAAGTCTTTTTCACACACCAATTGTATCTACGGTAGCTGGAGCTAGATTAGATTATTTCGGATCTTATGTAGACTATGTAACTGATGGCGGTGATACAGTTAATTCTAGAGGGGAATCTGGTTCAGTTCCAGGTAATTCTCTTCGTCTACGCTCTCCTTACGGACCACTTTTTATGACATTGCCTACAACAGGGTACAAGGGTATTGTTGTAAAGTATGGTTTGTGGAGAAGTGGTAGCGGATCGGGCTTTGAAACTGTTACTTACACTACAGATGGAGTAAAATGGGATTCTGCTGGTTTACAAATTACCGATGGTGCAATTCCAACCACTACAGGTTTGGGTACTTTTACAGTTAATGCTACTGCATCTCCATTGGATTTAATTACTTTGGACTTCTCGGGGATACCCGCTGTAGAGAATAATCCTAAATTTCAGATTCAAATAAATTTCAACACTGCAGTTGCTGGGAATAATAGAATAAACAATTTATCAGTTGATGGAGACCCAAGCCCACTTGCAGTTTCATTGCAATCTTTCAACGGTGCAATTGTAAATAGTACCGCCAAGCTCAACTGGACATCTGCAAGCGAAATAAATGCAAAGCAGTTTGTAGTTGAAGCTAGCAGCGATAAAAAGAATTTCGCTTCTGTTGGTACTGTTGCAGCAAAGAATGTAAAGGGATTAAACAGCTATGAGTTTGAAACTGCTGCTCCTGCTACCACAACTTACTATCGTTTGAAGATGGTTGATAAAAACGGTGCTTTCTCTTACAGCCCTGTTGTGGTATTGAACGCATCTGTTTCTACCAAGAAATTGACTGTGTTTCCAAATCCTGCTGTAAATACAATTACACTAAGCCACGCACAAGCTTTGGAAGGTGCTTCTGTAAAGATTTTGAACGCTGCTGGAAAAACAGTTTCTGTTTCAAATTTACAAACAGGTGCTACTCAAACAACTGTTGATGTAAGCAAACTTACAAAAGGAACTTACATCGTTTCAGTAGAAAATAATGGACAAAAGGTTGTTTCACAGTTTGTGAAATAAGATTCTGATATAAGTTTTAAGTAGTAGGTTTTAATTAATAAGTTAGGGTGGTTACCCCTAACTTATTAATTAAAACCTACTCTTTTTTTAGTCTATCTTCTCCACCAAAACAGCCGTGCCATAAGCCAAGACTTCCGTAAGGCCATTCATTACTTCGTTGGCATCATAGCGCATATTGATGATGGCATTGCAACCTAGTTCTCTCCCATGCTGAATCATCAGTTGCAAGGCCTCTTCTCTCGAGCGCTCGCACAACTCTGTATAGATAGCACTTCTTCCACCAAATAAAGTCATAAATCCACCAGCTATATTGCCAACTAAGCTTCTGGAACGAACGGTGATTCCTCTTACCAAACCTAGTTGTTTGATAACTTTATAACCTTCCAATGAAGTACTCGTAGTAATTAATGTTAAATCTGTCATCTTAATGTTTTTTGTTTTACCAAATATAGCATCGTCATTCTATATAGCCATTATGAATTGGGTGGAATTATGTAAACGGTTCAAAAGCTTCAAGGAAGCGGTATATATTTGCTACTCATGGCAATTGAGTTAGGATGAAATATTTAGTTTTAATCGCATTTTTATTACTGATAAAAACAACGGGCAGTTCACAACGGCTCACTTCCGCCAGTAAACCATTTGCTGATAGTCTGCTGCCCAAAAGGCTATGTCTGATACCCGAAAACTATTATAGCAACAATCTTGGGTTTATGTGTAAGAAGGAAATTCAGGTAGAAAAATCAACCAGGATACCTTTAAGGCTTCGCTTGGGTAGCTTGGAATATGTGGACAAACTAGAGGGCAAAGGCACTGGAAGAAATTGATTGCATAACTCAAACAGCTTCTTAAACTTATAACTTAATCATGGAACGGATAGATAAATTGAAGGCTTTTTTGCAGGCTACACCCAAAGATAATTTCCTGCGCCATGCGTTGGCATTGGAGTACATCAAGATAGAGGAGAACCTGCAAGCAAGGGTACTGTTTGAAGATATATTGACAGAGAGTCCCGATTATATTGGTTCTTATTATCACTTAGCCAAGCTATTGGAAAAGCTAGAGCAAACCGACCTTGCCATCAAATGGTATGAACAAGGAATGCAGGCTGCCAAAAAAGCAAAAGATAATCATGCCTACAATGAGTTGCAGGCCGCTTATGAGGATCTTGTTTATTAGAATCAATAAAAGCAAGCGATGTAAAGCTTTTGGGGTTGAATGTTCTAAAGCTGCCGAAACTACTGCTAAAAGAAAGCACTATTGCTTAATTGCTTCCGTTTGCAAGCACTTTACTAAACCCCTCTGAGTGCGTACAAAGACGTTCTGAGTGCATACTAAAGCGTTCTGAGTGCATACAAAGGCGTTCTGAGTGCGTACAAAGGCGTTCTGAGTGCATACAAGAGCGTTCTGAGTGCGTACAAAGGCGTTCTGAGTGCATACTAAAGCGTTCTGAGTGCATACAAAGGCGTTCTGAGTGCGTACTATCGGCTAGCTATCAGCTAGCCCTCGTCAAACTAACTATTATCTTTGCTGTTGCCGAATCGCTTATGGCTTGTGGCATTCCTGGTTTGGGGCACGCACACTAGTTGGCTATCTGGATAGGGAATATAAATGTTCAACATCTATTCCTGCCTTTTCCCTTTCTTCTTCAGAAATATCAAATCTCATTGCAGTAAAAAATGGAGGATTTGAATAAGGGGTACGATTTATGATTTCAACCTGACAATCATCTACATTTACATGTATTTCTACTTCCTTAATTATCCCTGTTAAAACAAGTTCATTTCTTGCTTGCCATTTGCCATAGTAAAAAAGAAATTCACCAAAATATACGCATGGCAACCCATTATAGATTTGAATTTTACTTTTAACAATATTATCTTCTTCGATAATGCAATAATAAATGAAGTTATTTATTAATGGACGAACAGCTAACTTGACCGAAAGGCTTGATTTTTTACTCTTGACAAAGGTTTTATAAACAAATTCAAAAGAAAATTTATTATCTATTATTTTTTTTCTGATTGCATTCAGGGCATTCTCATCTAATTTGTTATCATATTTTGCTATTGCCAGTAAACCGCAATGAATTTTATCTAACAGTTCAATATTTTTTTCAAAATCATTCCATTCCGGAAAACTAGACCTTGATGGAAACCAGATATTGCAATGAATACCTTTTCCTTTTTTTAGTACGAATTCCTCTAAATCGTCCCCAATTTGATTGATGACGATTCGGCTATAAACATCTTGCTTAAATTCGTGTAGCAGACATCTATATATTACTTCTAAACAAATAACCTCTTGGCTTGAAATGCCATTTTCGACCATTGAATTAAACCTAAGATCTTTCATTTTTATTTAATTTCGGATTCTAATCTTGCTTTGGTGCTGATAAATTTTGCTCTAATGGATTAACTCCCAGATAGTCCTTCAAACTAGCTAAAATCTTCGCTACAATTAAAAGAACGATAATATCTCTATTAAAATCTTAAGGAAGCCATACCTGAAACAAGCTCGGCTATTAGATTTTAGCAAGTAACTTGCACTAGTTGTGGCGTTGCCCTATTATCCAGCCTAAAACTTAGCTATCAACTTCACATTCAACAAACGGGGAGTAAGTGTATTGGGAATGGCATAAGTGCTGTTCTGAAAGTCTTTTATCAGCAAATAACTAATGGTATTGGCATGATTGATAAAGTTGAATACTTCAACCGAAGCCCAGATGCTCTGAAAGTTCCTGAAAGGCGAATGACTACGCAGGTTTCCTTTTTGCCCATCTACCAACAAAGCACTAAAGCCCATATCCGCACGGATGTAACTTGGTATTATCAACGCATCCCGATACCTTACACTTCCTGGAATGTTGTAAGGCAAATTGCTTCCATACAATATATTGAGATAGAACTTGAGATTCTTGTTGTTGGGCATATAATCCTGAAAAAACATGCCAAATGTAAAGCGCCTGTCGGATGGCCTTCTCAACCATCCTACAGTTGTTTTGAGGCTATCGTGAACCACTTTGTCTGTTGTGCTACTGTTGATTACTTGTCCCGAGTCATTGAGGTATTGGTAGTAATTGAAATTATCAATCTTCTCTTCGGTTTGCATCACACCAAAACTTATCCAGCTTTCGGCACCTTCTACCAACTCGGTGTACAACCTGTTGTCTATGCCCACTGCGTAGGCTTTGGCATTATTGGTGCCGAAATATTGCAGGCGTACATTGTTGATGTCGTAGGGTACTACATCCCACATCCATTTGAAATAAGCTTCAGAAGTAAACCTTGCGGGACGATTGAATAACTTGAAACTATTGTCTAGCCCCGTGGTAACCTGCCAGCTCTTTTGCGACAATAACTTGGTATTCAGGATGCCATTATAGCCACGCATCTCTCTGTAAAAAGGGGGTTGCTGATAGATACCCAATGAAGCTTTGTAGATAATATCTTTCTTGGAATTCTTTGGTTTGAAGGAGAAGCCCATTCTTGGCGATACCAAAAACTCCTTGTTGAGGTTATTGTAATTGTATCTCGCCCCAAATTGCATGGTGACATCGCTGCTATTCTTGAATTGGATATTGTCTTGTGCATAACCACTAAAGCGGGTTATGCTAAGGTTGTCGGAAGCTTTTAGCACAGAAGAAAGCGTCAATATTTGCGGATTATACGGAATGGTGTAGCCCGCACTATCATTCATGGTCCATTCATTGATATTGTCATTTACCTTTTGCTGCTCGATGGTGCTTCCCCACTGAATATAGTTCTTACCCATCTCGAGACTTCCCTTATGACTCGCACTCAATACATTTATTTTTAGGTTATCCCTACTAAAGTTCTGATAAACGCCGGCACCTAATGGGTTTACTATCTGCCCATAAGTTTTGCTGCCAGAAGTTAAATCCCTGTCGCCAAACAGGTAAGCCCCTGTTATATCCTGATTTTGCTCTTCATTATCCGAAAAGCTACTCAGCATCCACTTTAGTTTCAAGTTCTTTCTCACCTTTTGGGTGGCAGAAAGACCAATGAAGTTGGTACCATATTTATCCCTTTCCTGACCAGAGAAGTAAATATCTACGCCAATATCTTGAGAATAAAGGGTACTAAAGACAGATGAAGTTAACTGACTGGACTGCGGAAAGAAGGTAAACCTGGTGGTTGATAGATTAGCCAACATTTCCAGATCCCACTTGTCAGAAGGTTTCCAGGTAATCAAAGATTGTAAGTCGGAAGAGGATGGAATGTAATTACCCTGTGTTTCCTGACTACTCAATAGATTGCGATTGGTTCTGTTTCTTACGCCAAATACATAAGTCACTTTGTCTTTATTGGCTACGCCTTCCAAGTGTAAGCCTTGTTCTAACAAGCCTGTGTAGGCCGAGCCGCCAAACTTAGTCGGTTTACGATAGGTAATATCCAACACACTACTTAGTTTATCGCCATACTTGGATTGGAAGCCACCGGTGTAGAACTTAATACCACCAGTCATTTCCGGATTAATAAAACTCAATCCTTCCTGTTGACCACTATTAACCAGATAGGGGCGGAATATCTCGAAGTCGTTTACATAAATCAGGTTCTCATCATAACTACCTCCCCGAACAGAATATTGGGACGTTAATTCATTGTTACTCCCTACAAATACCTTTATCAGACTTTCAATGTTATTAAGGGGAGAGGGGTTCAGATTTGTTTTGGAAGCATCGATACTCACAGAACCAGCTTCGTTTCTGGTATTGGTATTGGTTACTGTCACTTCTTTTAATTCCCGGATGGTAGGCATCAAGCGCACGGTTATTTTATCATCTTTTCCTGCACCCACAATTAAGTTTTTCTGTACAGTTGCACGGCCTACCGAGGAGAAAATCAAAGCAAAAGGTCTGTTGGGAGCAACTATCATTCTGAACTTACCACTAGAATCAGAAATCATACTCTTCGATCTGCCCAAAACCTGAATGGTTACACCACGCAATGGAGCATCATTTTCATCCAACACCTTGCCCGAGATATAGGTATGTAACTGGGCAATTCCCAATAGAGGTATCAACCCAAGTAAAAGAAAGATTAACTTATATAAACGCATCAGGTGCAAATTAACAGTGAAATCAGGAATATGCAAGAGTATTAAATGATTGTCACATAATGCACATTATTGGCAAGTTGTTACCATATTGTTCAAACTTTAATAATTAGCAGTACTTCGTACGAATAAAATACTATATTATGATTAAGTCAACGTTCACCTCCATCTTTTTTGTGGCATTTATGCTACTTACAGCTCAAGCACAAGCACAAGTAAATCACGTTGTTATTGCCGCACTGTATGGTGGTGGCAGTAATGCAGGTGCTTTATACACAAACGATTTCATCGAGCTATTTAATCCTACAGGAAAACCAATATCACTAGCCAACTATTCGGTACAATATTCTAGTGCAACCAGCTATTCCTGGCAGGCTCAACCCATTAACAACACCATTCCCGCAGGTGGATTCCTATTAATTCAGTTGGCTGGCAACGGTACAGTTGGTGTGCCACTTCCCACTGCCGATGTAATTGGCTCTATGAATCTGAGTGCCACAACCGGTAAGGTAGCGTTGGTAGATTCTATAAATACACTCTTTGGTACGGGCGTTGGAGATACTACTGTTATAGACCTTGTTGGTTATGGGCCAACAGCTTCTGGTTTTGAAACCAATCCGGCTTCGTCACTAACCAGTAAAAAATGTCTGGTACGTATTGGTAATGGTTGTACCAATACTGGAGACAACTCTTCAGACTTTGTGGCCTCTAACAGCTTTGTCCCACAAAATGCCGCTAGCCCTGTTAGTCTTTGTGGTGGTTTGCCCGTAACACTTTTATATTTCAAAGCCATGTTGGTAAATAGTGAAGTTGTCTTAGGATGGAAGACAGGCTCCGAGACAAACTTTAATCGCTTTATTGTAGAAAAAAGTAACAATGCAATTGGCTTCTCCGCTGTTGCTTCCATAGTTGCGGATAAAAGTGATGGTAGCAATTATAGCTACACCGATGCTTGCCCATCAATCAGTAAAGAATATTACAGATTGAAACTAGTAGATAATGATGCCAGATATAGTTATAGCGCATTGGTTTCGGTTGATGCCAACAGTTCAGTCATCAACAAAATTGTTCTTTCGCCCAATCCAGTTGTCAACAAGTTAATGGTAACCCATATCAAAGCATTGCCAGGAGCAACCATTACCATTACAAGTGCCGAAGGAAGAATTGTAGTCATGAAAGCTATTGCAATAGGTAGTACTCAAACAAGTATTGATGCTAGTGGTTTTGCCAAAGCGAGTTACTTTGTTTCTTATCAGAATGGAAGTTTAAACGCAGTAGAGAAATTTATAAAATAGTTTTTGCAAAAGCGGGAGGAAGCTATTTACTTTCCGCTTTTGCTTTTTTTCAAACTCTATTCTTCTTTTTCCAATTGTTTTATATCCTTCACCAACTGTTCCATATCAAAAGGAAGCGTGCCATTATAAATACCACGTATCCGCAACTGCTTATCAACCAACAAAACATTTTCTGTGTGCAAGAAGTCATCCACTCCCTTTTCTTGTCCTAGTGTCTTCTCTGCGAAATAAGAATTCCTTGCCAACGTATTTATCGAGTCCTGATTACCTGTAAGCAAGTGCCATTTACCAGAGATAATCCCTTTTAGTGTCGCATATTCTTTCAATACCGATACACTATCGTGGTCGGAAGTAACGCTATAGGAAAGCAATACTACGGTTGAGTCATTCTTATAGGCATCTTGAATCAATCCTAAGTTCTTAGTGAGTCTAGGGCAAATTCCCGGGCAGGTCGTGTAAAAGAAATCTGCCACATGAATCTTGCCCTTTACTGTTTGTTCGGTGATGGTCTTTCCATCCTGATCTGTAAAAGAGAAAGGAGCGAGGTGATGCGGTACTGAATCAGCTTCCATCCAGCGAGGAGTAAAATCTGCTGTGGTAAAGAAGGGGAGATTGTGAGACACATCCCTTTTCTTCGCCTTGCAGGCAAATAGCAGGAATGGAAGGATTAACAATAATATTCTAGATTTCATTTGTCTAGTTTTAAAGAGTTTAACCACAAAGGACACAAAGAAAAAAACACAAGGAGCAGTAATACGTAAATAATTCAACCACTAAGGCAAAATAGAACACTAAGATTTATAAACCCATGTAAACCTTAGTGTCTTTTCGTGTAAGCCTTTGTGTGCTTTGTGGTTAAGTCTATTATTTCATTACGCAGCCTTTGGCACCGAGGAAACCAAACCTGCGGTTATCCTTTACCACATAGTTCGATTTCACAGTTCCATCCTCATACCACAACTGCTGCGCTCCTTCTGGCTGACCCGCATTATTATATTCAAACAGGCTACAAAGCTTCCCTGATTTATACCATTGGCAATGTCTTTTTACAGGGATATCCTTATCAAATACATATTCAAAACGCTTCACGCCATTATCCCACCAGCCAGTATGTGTACCCGTTTTCATGTTTGCCAGGTAATATCTGGTTTCCTTCAACTGCCCATTTTCATACCATTGTTGTTGTATTCCTTGCTTTTGTCCCTTCCAGAAACCAAATCTCGAAATCAGTTTATGAGCAGGAGAATATCCTTCAATAAATCCTGAATACAGACTATCATTGTGATAATAGAGATTGCTTTTCACCTTGAATCCGCTATCGGTCTCCAAAAGTGTCGTCTGTGGAATAGTGATTGCAACCACACTACTATCGGCATCAACAGCTATATTCCTCTGCTGATTGTTGCAAGCAGAAGCTAACAAAATGAGAATATAAATCAGTAGATAACGCATTAACCTTTAGTTTGAAACCGTACCTGGCGTTCCATAGAACCCACTTCCGTTGATGTAAGGATCGGAAGATGTAACATGATAGTGATAGATTCCATTAGGGAACTCCGCAGTTTTGGTGGTATGACCGTGGTATGTATCCAATGCACTTTCGCTCACTAGCATACCATTTTCCATTGGCCCATAAACAGGAAAACCATCTAATAACAATCCTAAGAAAGCATCTTCACCATGCCTTGCAGTAAGAGAGGTAGGTTCTACATGGTAATGATATTGTCCGCTTTGCTGCGGATGCCCACCGTATTGGTCAAAGGATAATTTCTCATAAGTTAAAGCAGCCCTGCCGGCAGCATACTGATTAAAGAATGGTACTCCATTGAGTGAAACGCCCATTGGCCCTAGCGGTGTTGCCGATTTGGAACTTGCTGAAGATGGATGAATAGGTATCCTGAAAGTAAGTGACTGTGCTTCTATTGTGTTTGGGTTTTGTGCAAATGTGCTTACTGAATCAGTTGTATACAAAGAATCCTGCCACTTAGTTCCTTTGAAATAAGGGCTTTTGTGATCGGGGATATCCGTGCTTGTAATAACCAGATAATCGCCCTGAACTACTGCCGAAACATTCCCACTAAACTTACTTACCAATGCCGAAATGTTGTACGTTGTGTCGGTGTTTGAACTTGAAGATGTTGTGCTGGATTTTTTGCAGGCAAGCAATCCTGTCATCAGCAATGCGATGCTAAGTATCTTTTTCATGTTGTTTATTTTTACTGTTGGAAGTTAAATGGAAGAAAAACCTTCTCTAGAAATAGACAAAATTTGCACTGCATATGCCAGTGCTTTCATTTTTAAGACCTATATAGTTATCATTTGGGTGCTAATGAATTATTGCTTTCCTTTATTCTAATTAGCAGCTACCTATCTCGATTTCGATTGTTGTTGGCGACAAGTGGCACAGAAAACCTTATGCCAGCAATGCCTTTCTTGGTTGGCGAGAAGGATTGAACAGCAGCATCTAATCGTATCACTTTAAAGGTTTTATAATGGTTCTTTTACTTTAATTCCATTCCTTTTTACCACATAAGCTGGCACGCCCACTACAACACAATCTGGAGGTACATTTTTTACGACAACAGCATTTGCTCCAACTGTTGAGTTGTCCCCAATTGTTACATCGCCAATTACTTTAGCACCAGCAGAAATGGTTACATTATCTTTCAAAACTGGGCAGTCTGTAGAGTTTGAAAAGCCAATAGTAACTTGCTGATTAATCCAGCAATTCTCCCCAATAGATTTAGCTGCAATGATTGTAGCGAATCCATGCTGAATAAACAATCCTTTCCCAATTTCTTTTGCTGAAATTTGCAGCGTACTCATCTTGGGACAAAGAAATTCAATAAAGCCAGATAAATCGGATACTCTATAATAGAAGAGATTTCGAAACTCAGGAAATTTTTTCATCAATAAAATAAATCCTTTAACATAACCACAATCAATGCACAGGACAGCAAGCCATCGATTTATATCATACCTTATTATCGCTTTAGAACGATGTGTATTCAGGACTATTAAGTGTGGTATTAGTCTTATAAAATTCAAAAAATGCCCCAGCAGATACACTATTTTATTTAGACCCTTCAATAATAAATTTGCCATAAAACAGAAGTATAATATCAACAAAAATAAGTGTAATAGTTCACCACAACAGTTTAGTGTGACGCACGAGGTATCAATATTACACAAAAGCCCGAGCAGTAATAAATAATAGATTTCTATTGGAGATTGTAGAACACAATTAAATTCAGGGTTTGATTGTGATAGATAGAATTTCCTTTCTAATAGCACCAAAACATCAAGAGTTCTACTAAGTCTTAAGTAGCACTCTTGATGTAACAAGGGTAAGTATAACTTATCAATTCTTTACTTGCACTGTTCCAACATCTTCTCTGCATCTTCCTTACCCCAATCTGGATAGAAAGGCTTAGGAACATAAGTCTTGAATAAATCTACCGACTTCTGAAACATAGGTTTAGCCAATGCTTTACCACCGCCATAAGCTTCAGGCGTATTGAAGGTTGTCATGCCTTGCAAGTAGTAGATGCGTGGGTTGGTAGGATCTGCTTTGGTAGCATCAGCAAGTGCATCTTTTGCAAGCGCACCATAGGTTTGCCAACGACTCATTGGATCTACCATCAATTGTAGGATTACCACTTGTTGCACCAGGCAATATAAGTCTGCATTGTTTTCTATTACTTGAGCTTTGGTGATAAAGTCCTTGCATTTATCTGCAATTTTGTCCTTATCAGCGGATTTATCTACCCAAGCACTTCTATAAAGAGACAATGCCGCATAATAATAAGGTAGCCACTGTGTTTTTTCGGCGTCTCCTACTCTTTCAAAAAAAGAGGAAACATCCGTGAGGTCAGATGCGGTCTTTGCATCTTTTAACTGTCCTAAACCTCTTGTCATGGCATCCTCAAACTTGGATTGCGCATTAACCACTGTAGCCACTAACAGGCTGATGATAACGAGTACTTTTTTCATTGTTGTTTGTTTTGCCCCTATCCCCTAAAGGGAGACAAGGAGAGTTAAAAAAATATATTTGTCCCATTTTCCATGACGCCCCTTTAGGGGAGGGGGCTATAAGTTATTGTTAATTGCATCTTGCCTCCTGTCCACGCCCCAACTGATAAATGCCCCTAAGAAAAAGAATCGTGGTGCCGGCGGATTTATCTCTGCCTTGTACGTGCCGTTGTGATTGTAATTGTATCCATATACATTGCTGCTATTAAATACATTGGTGACACTTGCAACAAACACTACAAAAGATTTCTTTATCTTGGTAAGATAATTTACGCTGCACCCAAATGTATTATAATCCTTCGTTGTACCCTCATCGCCGACAGTATATTTATTTCCAACGGACTGAAAGTAATAATAGGGTCTTCCACTGGCATAACTATACGTGAAGTTAAAGCCAGTGTTTAGCTTGGTAAAAAACTTCTTCACTACCAAAGAAGCCGTGTGTTTGGCAGCAAAAGTGGGTGCCAATTGCGAAGGGTACTTGTCGAACTGACGTTTGGTATCGAGATAAGAATAACTAAACCAATAATCCAGATCCTTGATGGTTTTCTTATCACGCCAGAATAACTCTACGCCTTGTGCATAGCCACTTCCCTTATTGTCGAACTGATAGGTAGGCGGCGTTTCTATCAAGTTGTCATATTGTTTATAAAATGCCTCCAGACGGAATGTTTGCAGGGTAGTTGTCCGCATATAATTCAGCAAGTAATGCGTTGCCTTTACATAGCCCAAGTTTTGATTGCCATAGTAGTAGTAAGTATTCTCTGGCTTCTGATAAAATTGACCATACGCGGCACTCATTTGTGAATGCGCTCCTGTTTTGTAGGCAAGCGAAAGGCGAGGTGCTACATTAAACTGATTAACTTGTGATGAATACTCCCCACGAACTCCAATTTTTGCTGCCAAATCATTGGTAAGATATATATCTGCTTCGCTGAATAGGGAAGCGAAATTGTCTGTCAATAAATGATTGGTATCTTTCACAATACTTTTCACCGTTCCATACCAATATTCCCCACCAAAACGGATGGCACTTATCCCAGATAACTTCTTTTCGAACACAGCTTTAACCTGACTTAAATCCTGATGACTCGTTATTGCCGTATTGATGCTGTCTATATAACTGATGTTTGTAAAAGCACGCTGATTCAGTTGGTTTTGTATCTGAAGATTTATTTTGTCTGTATTGATGCTGAAGCTGCTTCCAAGGTTCATGTGCCAACCTTTACCTAAATATTCGCGCCAGCTAAGGTTATTATACCAGTTGTAATTGATGATTCCATACGCATTATTCAGTAAAGAAGAATCGATATTAGGACGACGGATTCCAATATTGCTAGCCCCAAAAGTGGTATAATACTTAATCATTCCACCCTTCTTTGTTTTGATACGAAAGTTAGCATCGAGCGAATGAAATTCCGGAAGATGGAAATAGGCAGGACCTTGTGGAACCAAAGCGAAGTAAAGAGCAAGATTGGTGTAGCCATAATTGATTCCCCAAGACGACTTCTTATTCTTGGCTAATTCCTGCAAGCCTCCCCCCACAAAAACACTGGATACAGAAGCAGAAGCTTGAGAAGATTCAGGTAAATCAATCGTTTCCAAGATGACGGCACTACTCAAAGCCTGTCCATATTGTGCAGAATAACCACCCGTACTGAAAACGGTTCCCTTAAACAAAAATGGGGAGAAGCGCCCTCGACTTGCAATGTCCGGCACACTTGCACCATATGGATTGGCGACCATCGTGCCATCAATAAATTGCTTTGTCTCGTAACCAGTACCGCCTCTTACAAACAACCCTTCTTGTTCACCTACTTGTTGTGCACCCGGCAATGTTTTGAGTGCATTTGTAATGTCACCATTTGCACCACCAACGGTTACCACATCAAGCGAATTCAGAACAGTTGCAGCACGTTTTTTATCACCTGCTTCAAAACTACCCGCAGTGACAGTAACAGCTGTGAGTTCATTAATTTCTTCGTGCAAAGAAAAGTTTACAGTAAGCGGAGTGCCAGATAATACGATTGGCTGTTGAACAGTTTTGTAACCAATACTCTTTGCGATGATGGTCTGAAGACCTTTATCATAACATTTAAAAGAAAATTTTCCGGTGGAGTCAGAGGCGCCACCATCATAACTATTTTTTATGGAAATGGTGACACCCTTTATTACCCTGCCATGATTGTCTTTTACAATGCCACTAACCCGTGTTTGAGCAGCAAGATTGGCTACAACAAGAACCATAAGGAACGTGAATAACCATTTAGAAGTTGGGTGCATGATTGTTTTTGTTTACAACGCAAAGATGCTGAAATAAAGTATTTGAAAAAGCGCAAGGGGCATTTGGGAAGTATTTTGGGGTGAATTGATTAGAAATGTATCCTATCCACCACTTTTTAATAGCTTTATGTTGAGCATTTTATCAGTGCTCCATTATTTTTATCTGTAGGAATCATTATTCTTGCAAAAACAAAAGTTGAAATGTTAAAGCGGGTATCAAGGATAATTCTATTGAGCATTTATTTTTTCGCTCTGCTTGCAGATTGTTATTTACTTTATAATGGCAAGTTTGAAAAGAGATTTCTTGTTCGCCCTTTGCTGATGCCTTGTCTGATGATTTATTTGTCAACAAGGAAATCAATTAAAAGAAAAACAAATTCAGTTATTCGGATTGAGATAATATTACTCTGGGCAGCACTTTCATTGTCATTGCTTTCTGATATTTTTGCGACCCGTTCTACATTTTTCTCGCTGATAACCTGCGTTAGTCTGTACTTACTAATTTATCCGATTTATATTTTTATTTTCATAAGTCTTTGGAAACGGGTTCTCACAACTGAAGCAACAATCAAAATAAATCCACTGAATGGTATTATTTTCTTAACTAGTTTTTTTCTTGGAAGTGTTTACCTAAAATACTTTCTACATTTTGGATTAAAGTTTTCAAGTGTCCCCTTCTATTTTGATGCGCTTCTGCTTTCAATATTGTTGGCAGTAGTAAGTTCACTGGTTACTTTGCCGAAGTTGTATCCAGCTATTTATCAGTTGTTTGGAGCAATTCTGTTAATAATCTTACAGAATGTAGTTTATGCGTATTCAAACTTTGCGGAGACAGAGATAAATGTCAGGCTCTATCCAATTGTAGCACTTAGCTATGGGTTATCGCAGTTGTTGATTGTTGGGGGGATTATTACATATTTTAAGACCAACCAATTAGAAAGAGAAAAGCTTTTCAGCAAGAAAAATAGGGAATACAGAAAAAAACGCAACTTGTACTATCCCAATAGCTAAAGTATTTGTTACTATGGTGAAAATTTAAGTATAAATAATGGAAACAGCCGAATGGATCAACAACGTAACTAAACAGTATGAGGCGATACCGCCCATACTCCGACGGTTTGCAATCAGGGCAATTATACTATGGATAATTATTACCCTGGCAAATCATTTTCTTTTTGTTCAGGGACACTGGCCAAACCGCGATTTAACTTTTCTAACATCTGATGTAACCGCCAAAACACTGAATCTTTTTTATGAACCTGGCTTTGTAACTACGCCATTAGAATATGGTTTTCAAGAGATATACTTTGGTTCCACGCGGGTACTTTACATAACCGATGGCTGCAATGCATTGCTACTTTATCAGGCTTATTTGTGTTTTTTTCTTTGTGTGCCTGGTGCTTTAGGAAGAAAGTTGCTTTTTGCTATTCTGGGAATAGCAACAATATTTATACTCAACATTATCAGGTGTTTTTCGCTTACTTGGCTGAATATGAATAAACCTGAATGGACAGACTTTGCTCATCATTATGCCTTTGCTTTTATTGTTTATGCATTCATCTTCATTTTATGTGTTTCATATTTGCGTGTTTTTATAACAAAACCAACTGAATAAAGACTATTAAAATAACTTTATACCATGAAATACGTAAAGCTGCTTGTCATATTCTTCATCATTTTGGTTGTAGACATAGCTACACATTACTTAATAGAGACAAAGTGGGCAGGACACCTGAGTTGGCCGATAAACGGACTATCTTTCTTTGTTTTGCTCATGCTGATGACTAATGGGATATCAGGTTGGTTCTACCTTAAATCTAGTGCTGCCAAATGGCTGACCTACAGCTGGCTCGGGATTTATGTATTCAATTCAATTTACTTTTTAATAAGATGGGGACTTTTTGCTACAGGCTTCATGCCCAATAGCTTTCTGTATAATGGAAGTGCCAATATTGGATTATCAGTATTTACCTTCTGTACTTTCTGCCTGCTAAAATATTCTGAAAAGTATTTTGTAAAGAATTAAGTATGCTTGGTTTATAACTTATTTACGGTTGTCAGTCAACAACTTGTTTATTTTATCTGCAATTGCTTACTTTTTACTCAAGAAAAAACAATTTCTCAGGCAGCGCAAAAAAACTTTGAGGCATCCTTATCAAGGTTTATTCGTTTTTTAAATGAATAGACCTGATATCTATTTAACTCTTTAACAATTTAAGTACTCAAAAAACAACTTAGTAATGAAACGTATCAACATTAGTTTGTCTTCTTTCTTTCTAGTTTTATTGTTAGTAATAATTGGGTCGTCGTCAAATGCCCAGACAATTGTTAGTGGCATCAAGGCCACTACTCCCTTTATTACTACCAACAAAAATGCAACTGCTACAATCAGTAATGGTGCTGGCGTTCTTAGAGCCCCAGCTGCTGCTAGAGGTACCATCACATTCGGTAGCGGTAATGCCCGTACTGGTGGATTTGCTGCTGATGGACGAACTGCCACTTTTGCAACTGCCGATACAAAAGGAGAATGGGTGCAATGGGCTATTAGTCCTGTTGCTGGATACGACCTAAATATTACTGGTATTTCGCTAAGAGGTATCGGCACTATTGCAGGTGCTACAAACTATTATGCAGTTACCTATTCTATAGGAGATACCGCTGCGTTTGCTGGTGGTACAAGCACATTCCTTGATTCGGCAGGTGTTACTGGAAATATTCTTTACACAACCAGTAACTATTTGGCTAGTGGGGCCGATACTGTTGGTCAAAACATTACTGTAAATAATGGGTCAACCTTATACTTGCGTATATATCTGTGGGGTGCAGCAGCAAGGGTTAACAACTCGGTATTTACCATCAACAACTTTGTTATCAGCGGTACTGCAACTGTAACAAAAGCAACTGCATCTACAACAAATGCTTCTATATGTGCCGGTGGATCTTACTTATTTAATGGCACGAGTTATACTACTTCTGGTACTTATGTTTATCACACCCTCAACAGTGTGGGAGCAGATAGTGCTGCAACTTTAAATCTTACAGTAAGTGCACCCGCTACTACCACTGCTACCAATCTGACTGGTTGTACGGGCGTTACTTTTAAAGGAACCACATACACTTCTCCAACTGTGTTTACAGATACTGTTCGAACACTTCAAGGTTGCGACAGCGTCTATAATGTGGTTACCATCTCTATAAGTTGTAGCCCAGTGGTAAGTTCCTTCACACCTACCACTGCTGCCAATGGCGACACTGTTACCATAAAAGGCATCAATTTTACAGGAACAACAAATGTTAGTTTTGGAGGTACCAATGCAATCTGGTTTTCTGTAGTTAACGATACTACTTTACTTGCAACAATTGGCACTGGCACAACCGGAGATGTCTATGTAACCAACGCAAATGGAACAGGGTTTCTTCCTGGGTTCACTTATAACCCAGCAAACATCATAAAAGGAATCAAGGCAACAACCCCATTCTTAAATGCGGGTAGCAATGTAACAGCTTCTATTACTGCTGGAGCCGGAATACTACAAGTTCCAACAGTAAGAACTGGCACTATAATCTTCGGAACAAGAAGAGCCGCTGGTGCAGGTGGTGGAGGTGGTTTTGCTGCGGGCACTACCACAACAACCTTTGATACTGCTAATGCCAATAATCAGTATGTACAGTTTGCCGTTAGCCCTGCTTTGGGTTATAATCTAAACATAAACAGCATTAATATCAAAGGAAATGGTACCGTAGCAAGTGCAACAAACTATTATGCGGTAGCTTATGCAATTGGGGATTCTACCTTATTTACAAGTGGAGGAAGCACTTTCTTAGACTCTACTGGCAATGCAGGTAATATTTTGTATAGAACTACTGGTTATCTGGCTAGTGGTGCAGACACCGCAGGACAAAACATTGCCGTAAAGGATGGATCAACCATTTATATCAGGGTTTATCTGTGGAATGCTTCTGCAAGAGCCAATACTTCTCAGTTTACTATTACCAACTTCACGTTGAGTGGTAGCGTTACTGCCGATGCTACTTCTTCTATTACCAATGCAACTATCTGTAATGGTAGCTCATACTTGTTCAATGGCACTAGTTACGCAACAACAGGTTCTTATGTTGCTCATCTCACCAATACTGGTGGCGGGGATAGCACTGCTATCCTTAAACTGAAAGTAACTGCCCCTGCTACAACTGATACTTTAAATTACATTAACTGTACCTCAGTTACCTATAAGAATGTCAGCTATACCTCCAGTACAAGCTTTATTGATACTGTGATGAGTTCTATTGGGTGCGATAGCATCTATCATAACGTCAATATCCTCATTAGTTGTTCCCCTGTTATCAGTTCATTCTTCCCAACAAATGCAGCAATTGGTGATACCATAACAATCAGTGGTGTCAACTTCACTGGTACTACTGCCGTTAGTCTTGGTGGCACACCAGCTGCAAGCTTCTCTGTTGTCAGCGATACACTAATTCTAGCCATAGTAGGCAATGGCACCACTGGCGATCTATTTGTAACCACACCTAATGGTGTGATTACCGCAACAGGATTTGTTTATAATACAGCGAATATCATTACGGGCATAAAAACAACTACACCATTTATTGCTGCCGGTAAAAATGTAGTTGCGGGCATTACCTATGGAAGTGGTATCCTGGAAGTACCTGCCGTAACAAGAAGAACAATTACTTTTGGTACGAGGGCAGCCCGTACTGCTGGATTTGCTGCTGATGGTGCCGGTGCAACCTTCGACACTGCTAGTGCCAAGAATGCTTATGTACAGTTTGCAATTAGTCCTGCGAAAGGGTATAAGTTGGATATAAACGGAATAACTCTAAAAGGAAACGGAACTGTGGCAAGTACAACCAATTACTATGCAGTAAACTATGCCGTTGGTGATTCTACTCAGCTTGCTAACGGAACAAGCACTTTCTTAGACTCTACTGGAAGTACAGGTAACTTAGTAAACAGAACTGCTGGTTATTTGGTAAGTGGTGCCGACACAGCTGGCCTGAGTATATTAGTCAATAATAACACTACTTTATACCTAAGGGTTTATCTGTGGAATGCTGCTGCAAGAGCCAATGCTTCGCAGTTTACTATTACCAACTTCACGGTGTATGGTAGTGTAACATCCGCTGCTACTTCCTCTACTACAGACACTAGCATCTGTGCAGGAACAAGTGTTATCTTCAACGGTTCTACTTTCGATACAGCTGGTAGTTATACTGTGCACCTTACCAATAGTGTTGGTGCTGATAGTGCTGCCCATCTGATATTAACTGTCAAGGATACCTCTACCTCTACTACTAAGGTAAGTATCTGTGCAGGCAATTCATACACCTTCAATGGAAGCAGTTATACAAAGGCAGGCACATACTCATTCCACCTAACCAATGCGGTAGGTTGTGATAGTTTGGCAGTTTTGGTATTAACCGTTAAGGATACCTCTACATCTATTACTAAGGTGAGTATCTGTGCTGGCAGTACTTATACCTTCAATGGAACTACTTATTCTACAGCGGGCAATTATTCCGCTCGCCTAACCAATGCGGTAGGTTGTGATAGTTTGGCAGTATTGGTATTAACCGTTAAGGATACCTCTACATCTACTACCAAAGCAAGCATCTGTGCAGGCAGTACTTACACTTTCAATGGAACTACTTATTCTACAGCGGGCACTTATTCCGCTCGCCTCACCAATGCGGTAGGTTGTGATAGTATTGCCTATCTGGTACTTTCTGTTATTACTACAAATGAAGCGGCTTCTGTTACCATACAAGCATCTGTCGATACTTCATGCAGTGGCAATCCAATTACAGTTACTGCCACTCCTACCAATGGAGGTTCGGCACCTAAGTATCAATGGAGCATAGATAACATTACGCTTCCTGGTTATTCATCAGATACGCTGACTTATGCCCCTCATTTCACCGGGCAAATCACCATCAACTGTACCCTCATCAGAAGTGCAGCGGGCTGCTTATTGGCCGATACAACTTCAAGCAATACCTTGTTGCTTACTATCAATCCTATCGTAACGCCTAATGTTTCAATCAAATCTGCAATCAATGGCGCTACCGAAACATTTACAGCAGTTGCAACCAATGCAGGTGTTTCTCCATCTTATCAATGGTTTAAAAACAGTGCAATTGTTTCTACTGATAGTATTTATGTAGATACGGCACTAGTAAGTGGTGATAGTGTATGGTGTGTTCTTAATAGCAATGCGCCGTGTGTACTCAACCCTACTGCTACAAGTAATGTAATATTGGTTAGCAATCCACTTCCGGTTTCGTTGACTTCATTCTCCGCAAAGTCTGCAAGCAATGGTACTTTGTTGCAATGGAATACTGCCAAGGAAATAAGTACTGCTTCTTTTGTAATTGAAAGTAGCACAAATGGACTTACTTTCAACGAAGTAGGTAGTGTGTCTGCCAGAAACAATGGCATCGATTCGTACAGCTTCACAGATCGGATTACGACTGCAAGTACATTAAATTATTATCGCTTGAAGATTGTAGACAAATCGGGTACTTTCACTTACAGTAACGTAGTAACTGTTCAATTGTCTTCCAACAATTTCCATTTAACAGTCTATCCAAATCCTACCAAAAGTGTATTAACCATCAATGGTGCGCATATTACTTCGGTAGAGGTGGTTGATAATCTGGGAAGGGTTGTAAGTTATCAATACCTAAAAGATGCTACCAATCCAGCAATCAATGTAAGCAGGTTACAAGCTGGAGTGTATCACCTACGCATTCAAACAACCGATGGAAGCACTAGTAAGGTTGGGTTTATTAAGGAATAAGCTTTAGACTTAGATATTAGTTAGTAACTATTAGATAGTAAAAGAGTCTGTTGGAGTTAATACCTCAACAGACTCTTTTTTTGTTTCATTAGGATTTACACACTTCTTTGGATACTATCGATACTATTGTTCAGTACACACTCAGAACGCCTTAGTACACACTCAGAACGCTTTAGTAAGCACTCAGAACGCCTTTGTAAGCACTCAGAACGTCTTTGTAAGCACTCAGAACGCTTTAGTAAGCACTCAGAAGGGTTTAGTAAGCACTCAGAACGCTCTTGTAAGCACTCAGAGGGGGTTAGTAAGCACTCAGAACACCTTTGTAAGCACTCAGAAGGGTTTAGTATGCACTCAGAACACTTTAGTACGCACTCAGAAGGGTTTAGTAAGCAAAATATTGAAACAAACAAGCCAAAAATGGATTGCTTGTTAATTTCAATACCCCTCAGATTACTATATTTGCGATATAATGAACATGTTTTAGATTGCTAAGAATGCCAATAATGAATAGGATACCTTTTTTAAACCAATCAAATTATCTGCTAAGTATGCGGACTTTCTTGTTAAGAACCTTTTTGGTACTATTGCTTTTGAAGCTTCCTGCACTACTATTTGCCCAATTAACAGACGAGTACATAAAGGGTGAAATCCATCTGAAAAATAAGGAAATAAAAGACGGGTTTATCAAGAATGAAGACTTCAGGCGGATGAGTTATAAGATTGCATTCAAACAAACCCAAGATCAAGTAATAGCCACCACTTATGACACGTCTAGCGTTCAGAACTTTATGATGGATGATGGTGAAATTTTTGAGTCACTTCGGTATTTGCCAAATTCAGGTAAGGACAGTATTACTTCTTTTGCCAGACTAATACTAAAAGGAAAGGCAAGCCTGTATCTTGTTTTTTATAGAACTTTGCCCATCTATATAGTTGTAAACAACAATTTAACTTACCCAGTTCAGGATGATGAAATGCCTATTAATACTGGAGAGATGGTTCAAAACTTTTATAAATCATATTTAAAAAATGCCTTGCAGGACGATGAGGAATTGTCTGGAACAATAGACAAAATGGAATTCAGTGAAACAGGAATTGTTAATCTGATAAAAGAGTATAACAAACATTTTCAATCCGGAAATAAGATTTTTATAAGCCATTTTAAAGAGAAACCAAAGCACTTTTTTATGTTTAATGCTGATGTTTCTCTTTTCATGCATAATCAAAGCATTTACAGCTTGGAGGGTATGTATAGAATTTATTATCCCAAATTTTCTAAGAATACCTCGTTCAACATCGGACTAAGATATCAGGGCTACAAGTATAGCGATATAGAACAGCGAGGTAGCATAATAAATTTTGATGGGACTCTCAACGACACAACAGTTAACTATAGAGGTAGATTTTTATCTATCCCAATGGCATTTCAAGAAAACTTTTTAAATGGTCGGTTTCGCCCTTATTTTTATTTAGGGTTTGGATTTTATGGCTTTTTTAAGGAAGTAAATAACGTTTATGCTGAGGGCAATACATCCTCTAGACAATATGTTTCCCTCTTCTTGTTGGGGCTTGGTATAGAGGCTGACTTGGGAAAAGGCCTGATGTTAAGAGCTGGGTTGAGTGATGACAAAGGATTTTCTTTGGGTGTAGGGTTTCATGTTGCTGGCAAATAACCATCTTGCGCCTTAACGTCTCAAAGTGTATTTCATGACCCCCGTCATGGACTAGCAGTTACTAAAGGTTGAATAATGAAGGTTCCAACTGGCGAGTAAATGATAGGAATCGCTAGACCTCGAATTTTAGGACAAGTACGATTAGGTGGTATTATGGCGCTAGATGGGGCGTTACTTTTTCATTCCTTTTGTGCCACTTTGAGCCTTTAAGTCTTTGTGGCGAAAACAAAGCATACATTCAAATTACTACCTAAAACTTTTTTAAGAACACCGAATGATGGAAAATAGATAACAAATACACTAAAACAGAAAAGCCCCGCAACACGCGGGGCTTTCTTCATCCACTCCACTTACCAAACAAACTATAGGATGGTGATTTCTTTTGGAGAAATCTTTACTTCTTCTTTCTTTGGAAGCGTCAACTTCAGGATACCATTCTCGTATCTTGCTTGAATCCCTTCCACATTAATCTTTTCATCCAAGCTAAAGCTACGTTTGAAACTTTGATGTGCAAACTCTCTCCTGATCACTTTGGCATCTGTTTGTGTTTCTTCTTCTCTCTTCTCAAAACTTATGGTCAACAGATCATTTTCTGCATGAACCTTAAAGTCTTCTTTGTTTAAACCAGCTGCTGCCAATTCCAACAAATACGCTTCATTTGTTTCGTGAATGTTTACTGCTGGGAATACCCTTTTTGAATAACCATCACTTCCCCAAGTTGTTGGGAAACCTTTAAATACTTCATCAAACAAATCGTTGATGACTCTTGGACTGCTGTGTTTTACGAGTGTCATAATCTTAAATTTTATATTGTTATTAAATGTTGTTTTATGAATAACGAATATTCAAATGGTGTTCCAAGGCATAAAAAAGGGCTTTATTAAAGCCATTGTGGCATTTTACATTGAATTACATAGACATAATGTCACTTTCGATACGCGAAAAAAGGCATATTGTCTTTCCTCAATCAATAGATAGTCCTATTCTTATTGTACATTTGCGCTCTAATAAAAAATAATAACAATGTATCCAGCAGAAATAGTATTGCCGATGAAGGCAGAGTTAACAGACAATGGTTTTGAAGATTTAAACACAGCTGCCCTTGTAAAAGAAAAAGTGAAGCAAGAAGGAACAACCCTTTTGGTAATCAATTCGGTTTGCGGATGTGCTGCAGGCGCTTGCAGACCAGGCGTTTTGATGGCGGTGAACAATGCTTCTAAAAAACCTACACATCTTGCCACAAGCTTTGCTGGCTTTGATGTGGAAGCAGTAAAACAAGCACGCGAATTATTATTGCCTTATCCTCCTTCTTCTCCTGCAATTGCACTTTTTAAGGATGGTGAATTGGTGAGTATGGTAGAGCGTCATCAGATAGAAGGACGTCCTGCACAAGTTATTGCACAACACCTTATTGCCGAATTCGACAAGTACTGCAACTAATCTTTTTTCTAGTACAAATAAGTTAGCCTCACTGCAAAGTGGGGCTTTTTAGTTTTTTATTAAGCATTTGAATTAACGCAAGATGCTTTTTATTAATTATCATTGCAAACTTTTTAAAAAGGTCTTTCAAACGCCTTACTAACTTACGCAATATGTACCCTAATTTATACTATGCCTTTAAGGATTGGTTTGGCGTTGACTGGACGCCACTGAAACTAATCAATTCCTTTGGCTTTTTTGTTGCCATCTGCTTTCTTGTAGCCGCTTGGGTTGTTACCGAAGAGCTGAAAAGAAAACAAAGACAAGGACTACTTTCCTGTACCGAAGAGAAAATAATGGTGGGTGCACCTGCTTCCATCGCCGACTTAATCATCAATTTTATTTTAGGTTTTGTTTTGGGATATAAAATCATCAGCGCATTCATATTGCCTGATGTAATGAACGATCCGCAGGCATTTATACTCTCCGCCAAAGGAAATATACCCGTTGGCTTATTGGTAGGTGCCATCTTTGCAGGACTTAAATGGTGGGAAAAGCACAAAGAAAAACTTGCCAAACCCGAAGAACGTTACATACGCATCTGGCCTCATGACCGTGTGGGCGATTTGGTTATCTATGCAGCCATCTTTGGTTTTGCGGGTGCTAAAGTGTTTCATAACCTAGAGAACTGGAACGATTTTATCAAAGATCCTATCGGTGCCTTGATCTCTTTTAGTGGACTAACTTTCTATGGTGGTCTCATCTGCGCTGGAACAACTATTGCCATCTATGCCAGAAGAAACAAGATTCGTATTGTACACCTATCCGATGCTTTTGCGCCTGCACTAATGATTGGTTATGCCATAGGCCGTATTGGCTGCCATATCAGTGGAGATGGCGACTGGGGCATTCTTAACAGTAGCTTCATTTCTACACCAACGGGACAAGTAGTAGCAGCTACCCCAACCGATTTCAGTATGATTTTAGGGCATAACATGGAGTTTTACCTCAGTCAGGTTAAATCGTTAGATGCAGTTCGGCACATTTCTGTGCAACCTTTCTGGCATTTGCCCACCTGGTTGTTTGCTTACAACTATCCGCACAATGTAATCAGCGAGGGTACACGCATTGTGGGCTGCGATAACCTTCAATATTGTAGTCAGTTGCCTATTCCCGTTTTCCCTACTGCTTTTTATGAAACAGTGGTGTGCACAATTCTTTTTTTCATTCTTTGGTCATTGAGAAGCAAACTAAAAATTGCAGGACAAATGACTGGACTTTACCTCATCTTTAATGGATTGGAACGTTTTACGATAGAAAAAATCAGGGTAAATACTAAATATGAAAGCTTACCTTTTCAACCTACACAGGCAGAAATCATTTCACTGATATTGATTATTATGGGCGCATTTTTATTGTTTAAAACAGCAAAGAAGACCACTGAAGTTGTAGTAGTTGCTGAGTAAATCCAGCTTTATTTTCAATAATCACTTCTACCATCTACTATCATTATGCCTACGCCTGGAGATGTTCTAGTTGAATCATAAAGATTGTCCCTTCCCCTTCTTGCGATTCTACTTCAATAGTTCCTTCATGTAAAAGAATAATCTTTTGCGTCAAGAATAGGCCGATACCATTTCCATCTGCAAACTTCTTGTTACTTCCTCTATAGAAAGGTGTGAAAATATGGTCTATTTCTTTGTTATTGATGCCCACTCCACTATCAGAGAAATTAAGCTTGATGTGTGTTTCGGTATACGAGATTGAAACCGTGCTTTGCTTGCTATGAGAGAACTTGCAGCCATTCTCCATCAGGTTTATAAAGGCCACTTTTAGCAAATATTCATTCCCTTTGATGGATATATAGCCATCACCATCTATCTCTTTTTCGAAGACAATGTTTATTTTATAGGTAGGATTATTGTGCAGTACATCATTTCTAGCGTCCAACAAAACCTCATCTATCCGAATTGTTTTAAAGGCTATTTCCGTTTGATCGTAGTTAGCTTTTGCCAAATCTAATAGGCTATTAGATAAGCGGATAAGCTTTTGTGTATCGCTGATACTATTCACAATAGTATCCTTATAATCATCAATATCCCTTTCTTTTTGAAGCGTTAACTGCATCTCTGCAAGCATCGCTGTAAGTGGTGTCCGAAGTTCGTGGGAGATGTTAGAAACAAAATATTTTTGTGCATCAAAAGACTTCTCAAGTCTATCCAACATCTCGTTGAAAGTGATGGCAAGGGCGGCTATTTCATCTTTTCGGTTGCCTTCATCCACCCTTAAATCAAGATTGGTTGCGGTAATACTCTTTACTTTTTCTACTAATGAAGAAACAGGGTCCAATGCCTTCATCGCTAGAAAACGACCCACAAAAAGAATGAAAACTATCGCACCTGAGAAAGCAATAAGTAAAGTGTTTCTAAGGTCTGCTTGTTTTCTCAGCCCATAACCATCCATCGCGGTGGATGTAATGATGTATCGGTTGTTGTTGTGTTCATATAAAAAACCAACTACCTGAAACTTGCCTAAGTAAAATCGTATTTCCTTTTGTGCAAGGATGCTATCTGCCATCAATCTCGTAGCATGCACCTTTTCCACTTTCACAGCATCCCGATACAATAAATTTAAGCTTGTATCATAGATAGCTACTTCCTCCTGAAACAAAGAATCGGGGGCTTTCTTGTAAATCAGTTGCAATACATCTGGAGCCACCTTAGTATCGAATAACAAGTTTGCTTTTGTAACACCTTGTTGTTTGAGACGTTTGAAGTATTCCTCCTCACGAGACATAGAAGAATCGTAGTAAACTGACAAAGCAAAAATCAATAGCAGTGCAGCTACCAACGAGGTGAAAAGTAAAGTGAGTCTAGTTCTTATTTTCATGGGGTATTTTTTTGAAAATGAATCCAAGACCAGGTTTGGTATGTATCAGCTTTGTTTCAAAGTCTTTATCAACTTTCTTACGTAGATAATTAATATACACATCAATAAAGTTAGTACCTGTATCAAAAGTGGTATCCCAAACTTGTTCAGCTATCTCTGTGCGGCTAAGCACCCGCTCGGGGTTCTGCATCATATATTCCAAAAGTTTCAATTCTTTTGGCGTCAAAGAGATTTCTTTATCGTCACGCTTTACTATTTTAGTACTCAGATTTAGCTCTAATCCAGCATATTTAAGAATAAAGCCTTGCAGGTTATTATTGTTTTGATTACGCTTCAATAATGCTCTGATACGAACATGCAACTCTCTCAAATCGAAAGGTTTTACTAGGTAGTCATCTGCTCCAGCGTCAAAGCCTTCCACTTTATCATCGGTCGTTCCCAAAGCAGTGAGCATGATTATAGGAACTGTAGGCTTTTGCAAACGAACCTCACGGCAGAGGTCGATGCCATTCATCCCGGGAAGGATGATGTCAGTAATAATGATGTCATAATGATTAACAATTGCCAATTGTTTGCCTGTTTCGCCATCGTTGGCAACAGTAGTAATGAACCCTTGCTCTTCCAAACCTTGTTTGATGAGGTTTGCAACACGTTGTTCATCTTCTATAATGAGAATATTATTCATTTCTAATGTGGCAACCTATGGAATAGCCAGATTGGGTATATAAATTAGTGGGGTAATTTACTCAACATCTTCTACTTCAGTTTTTATTGCCTTCTTGACAACTTCGATTTCAAGGAACCTTTTTCCAAACAAGGAACTTTTTAAAAGATTATCAATGTCTGTTTTATCGACTTCTTCAAGTGTATTATAAAATGCTTTGTAATGGTTGACAAGGTCATCAAAATTTGAAATAATATTTTCTACAAATCCTGCGATTTGGTTATTGTTTTTAATTTTCTGAGGAATATTTTCGTTTACAAGCTCAACCAAATTAGTTATCAAACCATCAATGTATTTTTTATGAATTGCGTAATAGAGACCGCATAAGTAGTATAGACTCTTTTTAAATATGGGTAAATCATTAATATACTTTTCGGAATTCATGTTGATAAGCCCTCTTACTTTATCAAGAATCAAGCATGATACTAATAATTCGACAGACAGTTTAGTTAATTTATAATCGTCCTCTAAGAAGCTAGCATTGAATAGTTTTTTATATTCTTCATTTTTAAATACCTTTCCCTGCCCAATACCTGAACGAAGTTGTTGAGCCATAAACCAAAATACAGCCCTGTATGCCAAAGCAGAGTTTACCATTCCAATTACTTTTTTATCTCTGCCATCTACCTTAGCTTCTCCTTTTCTATCATATAAATAGCCTAGTATTTGTAGCTTATTCTGTATAGCTATTTGTATTGGGTCATTAGCAACTAAAGATGATGTTTTGACAGCATTTTGGTTGTTTGTAGCTTTAATTATTGAAAGCTTGAAGCGCTCTTGCTTTGGCTCAATTTGATAAATTTTCACCAATACCCTTGATGCTTTAAAGTTATTCTTTGTTTCATCATCATATTTCGCATTATACAAAGCATTAACAGTCTGACAGCCATTAATGATTTGCATATTACTCATCTCTATCGCAAGTCCTTTTTGAGTAGGTGTCCCCAATATCATTTTATCACAAATAATGCTAATTCCATTATTCATATAAGGAAACCACTGACTTTCATCGGACGTTATCGTAGTTATGATATCCTTATTTACTGCTGCCCTATCTCCCAGATAAAGCCTAATGTTTTCAGAGTAAAGTTGATTTCTATGATATTTGTTTTGAAGTCTAATTAACTCATTAACATTTACCATCCCTACTATAGTCTGCCCGGGGAGGCCTAGTTCAGTCTTAGCTGTATTATTTTCGTACCTATATGCATTTGGACTATCACTTTCAATTATTATGGTTTCTTTGCCTACCCGTATCTTTCCTTCTAAAGCAAGATCCTCAATATCTTCTATTCCATATACCTGAATTTCAAAACCATGTGTTTCCTTGTCATATTGAAATCTATTTAGTAATTCAAAATCTTTTTCATTTGATCTCGTTATACCCTTACTGTTATTTATGTAATGGCACTTATACTTTACTTTATTCTTACGCCCGTTGTCAAGAAAAGAATCTACTTTTTTCTTCATCTCTACTAAAACTTCATTTTTCATATCCTGACTTAATTCTGGATGAAGAAAAGTATCATTAATCAGACTTGCAAATTGGTAAACTTCTTTTGAGGATGCTGAATGCTTATCATCAATAAATAGTTTAAACTGAAAAACATGTAAGTGTTTTTCTCTTCTATCATCCGTGTCAATAAAAGCATACGCATCAATTAATATTTCTTGTCTTCCTGTTATAGATTTATCTGTAATCACAAAACTTTCAAAAAACTCCTCTTCACTTATGTCCATCGCCAACGATGCAGAGAGTAGCATATATAATAACCTGTCGTCTGCATCACTCACAGATTTACTTGTATTCCCAAGTTGTAAGCCAAACGACTCGTGTAGTTTTTTGAAGTAATCTAATTCTGTTCTTATCTTATCTGTGCAATACATAAAATAATTTTACATTTTCTTTGGAAGCAAATGGCACTTCGTGTAATAGTGTACAAGCATCAAATATAACAGTTTAAGTCTCAATTATAAGAGTGCTTTCTTTTTCACTACACTTTAATAAGACATAGATGAGAGCCAAATAATTAGCTGGACTAAGTAGTTGAGGCTTAAGTGAAATTGATCTAAAATGAAAATTTTGCATTGGCTTATTTTCGGATGGCATTAGTTGCATTCAATATGCTTTCTTCAATTGTGTATCTCTTGGCTGTTTTGTTTAAGAAAGCGGCTTCCCTTTTTTGTAGTTCTGCAATAAAGTCTGCATCGCTCCAACTATCATACTTTTCAGTAATCTCATCTTCTACCATAGTATAGATTGCTTTCAACTTGTGTTCCTTCGCGGTATCTATGTAGTGATGTAACTTCTCTTTAATCTCTATTGTTTTCATTTGTAGTATGTTATACCTCCAAATCTATGAAGAAACATTTATAAAGAAACTTTTACTTTTATACAAACGCTGTTACAGAAGGTTAATTCCCCAATATATCAAACTTAGATTTTGGTCTTTTATCTATCAACCAATGAAATCCCCTTAATCTTAGTTCATTGTGATTTGCTTGTCCCATTGGTGTTGCAGTGCCTTGTAGGTTGTTTCTCAGAACGATACGCTGTGGTTTGGAGTCGTCTTTTACTTTCTCAAAGTACATGTCTATCACATCGCAGTTGGCTTGATTTACACCTACAAACTTATTGTGGTCATCAGTGCCATAATAAATTGTTTCGGCATTGCCTTTTGCTCTCAGACGATCCATCTTGCCTTTTAAGAAGTAAGCGTTGATGCTGTTGCCTTTTACTTGGTTATAATACTTTTTTCCTACTTGTTGGATGGTAAGCGCATTCTCATATACATAAAGCCTTTCGGGATGTTTGTTTTCCAGAAATAACAACATGGTATCTCCCGTAATCTGATTGTCTTGAGACCAGGCAATTGGATTGGTATAGAGTCGGAAAGTAGAATCTTCCAGCGAATAAAACAGACTATCACTCACAGCTTGCATTGAGTCTGAGAAAATCTTTACATTGTAATATGCTTCAAAGAACCGATCGTTGTTAGTGTCTTTTACCGCTGGTTTTAACGGTTTGTTTATTATCTTCTTAATTGATTGCAAACTATCCATTCCTGCTATTTGCTTTGTGCTATCTTTTTTTGAAGGCTTATTAATCGTCTTTTCTGTCACAGGCTTTTCTCTTACTTCAGGTACAAACCTTGTCTTTCTTAACAGGGATAACTTACTTGAATATAATGTATCGGCACTTACATAGATAGTATCCTTTTCCTGCTTTATCAAAAGTATAGGCTTCTTTGTAGCTAAGAAAGAGTTTGTTTTCTTATTGATTTTAATGTTCCCAGCAATCAAATCGTAACCACCAACTGTGTCTTTGCTTCTATAAACAGCATTGCCTTGATATTCGCTCAAGCCTGATAGTTCATCAATAGCCGTTTTGTCCGCAGCGAAAGTGTAGGTACTGTCATCAATAAAACTTCTCTTATTGAAGTAGCCATTCTTCTTCTTGGTATCATAATATCCATCTGTGGTTGTGATGGTTCGCTTCCCATTTATAATTTTTGTACTGGTTACAAATGTGGAAATGGAGGTTGTAAGATTATACATCAAGGTATCGGTGTACATCTTAAACTCTGGATCAATCATTACTACTTTTTTCTTAAAGTACACATCTCTGGTATCGCCATAATAGTATCCTTCTGTGCTAGTTAGTACTGTTTTCCCATTCACGACCTTGCCTCCATTAACGTAAGTACCGGTTTTCAATTGTACATCATAAATCAGATTTTCGGTAGTGAGGGTTGCTTTTCCATCAGTCAGTTTTACGCCTTTATTCAAGTAAGCTTTCTTTTCCTTACCAACATATTTCAAGTATTGTGAGTAGGTATGGATACTGTCTGCATCGTTGATATGAACATTACCAACAGCCTCCAAAGTATTCTGCTTCTGGTTGAGAACAATGCTGTCGGCACTGAATATTGTTTTCTCTTGTTGCACAATGGCATGTCCAACCAGCGAAACAAACTGTGACGTATCCAGTTGCTGAAAGTTATACCTATCAGCACTGATAATGGTTATTGTCTTACCATTTCTAACAGTATCTGCTTGCTTCTGCTGACATAAACCTGATAGGGTTACCAACATCAATAAAAAACAAAAGCTTAGTTGTCTAATCGCTGTCAAAATGTTATTTAATTGATGAAGTGTCGTTCAATGGTGCGGTCAATGGAGGGGTTTTGTCTGCCTTTCCAAATATTTTTATATATCTTTTTGGGTGAACCTTCAAGTCATCCATCAATATATTGGCACTTCTGATGGTATTATTCAGGTTGTTATAGAGTGTTTTGTCGTTCAATAACAACCCAACAGTACCATCTTTACTATTGGCTTTTTCTAATATTTCATTCAAATTATTGGTTACTTTTTTTAAGGAGTTAATCATTCCATCAATATCAGCATTGGCAAAGTTATCTGTAGTCTTCTCGAGGTTAGCCATAGATTTAGTAACCTTTTCATTATTGTCAGCAAGATTTTTGGTAAAGCTATTTACGTTGTTCATTGTTTGAGCAATAGAAACAGACTGCGTTGCAAGTATGGCTTGAATAGCCCTCGAAGTAATAATCAGACTTGTTGTAACGGAATCCAAATTGGCAATAGTTTGCTTGAGATTGTGTTTGCTTTCATTATCTAATAATGAATTTGCATTGTTCAATACTTTATCTAAGCTAACTAGAGTTGTCTTTAATTGATCTCCGACAGGAGCAATTCTACTCCCCAAACTACTAAGCAAACTGGGGTTATCGGTGGTAGAGATGGTATCGCCAGATTGTAGATAATGTGTGTCATTACCCATTATTATATTCATGGAAGGGGAAGAAAGCATACTTTCCTCTATAGATGCTACAGAATTTTTTGGGATGTTGTAGTTGCCATTCAGCTTGATGGTAACTATTATTTCTTTTAAATTAGGGTCGGCACTTTCAATTTCGTACACATTGCCAACCTTAAAGCCATCTACAAAAACACCATTAGATACCAATATCCCCTTGGTATTACTGTATTTTGCAAAAAGGAAGTTACCCGTTTTAAAAACGTTCTTACCTTTCAAGAAGTTAAAACCTAATATAAGACAAGTGAGTGCTATTGCTGTGAGAAGCCCCACCTTCATCTCGTTACTTATTTTCATGATGCAAATTTAGGGGGGAAGTATTGACGGGGTTGGGTAAAAAAAGTATAATATTTCTCTTTATGTCTGTCCAGATAATGCTAAGGCAGGACCAATTGGGCAAACTTCTTACAAATACAATCAATTATTGTAGCTTACGTATGTTATAATTTATTGACCGAAACATCAAAAAATTTCCATAATCTTCAAACCATTGCTAAGTGAGTCATCTGATGACTAGCAAAATAGAGTTTCATTTCTTTTTTTGGTAGTTATTTAGAATGTATGCTGCTTTACATTCAACTATTTTCGAAATCTAAGACCTTTAATGTCGCATCCAAGGTCTTAGATGTAATTTCCAAGACCTCTTTTACCGCATCCAAGGTCTTGGATACAGTTTCCAAGACCTCTTTTATCACATCCAAGGTCTTGGATGTCGTTTCCGAGAACTCTTTTACCGCATCCAAGGTCTTGGATACAGTTTCCAAGACCTCTTTTATCACATCCAAGACCTTGGAAATGGAGTTGATAGATATTTTAAGACAAAAAAATCACAGTAACCCTCTTTGAAAAGTAGCATACATTTTAAATCACTACCCTTTTTTTTAATGGCATCTTAGTAATGTGTTGTAAAACGGAATAATACTAATTATCAGCAAAGCCCTCATTAGCAATTTTTTCTTCAATTCGCTTATCAGGTATAAACCAAATGCAAGCCACAAATACATAACAAGCAACCCCTAGCCATGGATTTATAAAGCTTGATCCAATTCCAATTGCATAAACAACCACCGAAATAATACCTTTTTTATCTTTTCCAAGTGCCTTTGCTAGTGTAGAATTTTCCCCATTTAGATTAATGAGGCATTGAGCCAACATGTAGTAGGCAGTGCCAGCCATAAAAGAAACAACACCGTAGAGTGCAACAGGAATGGTAGCAAAATTATTTTCTCCCATAAATGCCGTTACAAACGGAAATAATGACAACCAAAAAAGTAAATGTATATTAGCCCATAATACACTTCCATTCACATGCTTGGTAGCGTGTATCATGTGATGATGATTATTCCAATAAATCCCAACGTTTATGAAACTGAATACATAGCTTAGAAATACTGGAAATATCGGTCGGAGCGATTGTACTGTCTCGCCATGAGGTACTTTCATTTCAAGTACCATAATAGTAATGATAATTGCAATCACACCATCGCTAAATGCTTCCAACCTTCCTTTATTCATAATATGTGGTGATTAATACGTCGTTTAATCAAATGACTCAACCACGTTTGGAGAAAGATTCTCATGCATAGGGAAGGTTACTTTCAGCTCAAATCCATTGCCTGGCGAAGTATTTATCTCAACCTCACCATAATGTAATGCCGCTCTGGTCTTAATATTCTGAAGGCCAACACCATTGGGCTTATCGGCCAGATTATGCCCCTTTCCATTGTCCACAATCAGAAGCTCAATTGAGTTTTCACCTTTTTGTGTCAAAGCAATATCCACCTTTGTTGCTTCGGAGTGTTTTACAATATTGTTTAGCTGTTCTTGCACAATTCTGTAAATCATCAATTTCAAATCCTCCGTTATCATTTCCTCAAAGAAGTCGTTGAATGAGGTATTGAATACGATACCGCTTACAGACCTTACATTGCTTATAACTCCTTCTACGGAAGCTATCAAACCAATATTATCCAAGGCTGGAGGCACAAGACCTTTCGTAATTTTTCTTATTTCTTTAATTGACTCTGATATAATCTCTTTCACATATTTAAGTCTGTCAAAATCTACCTTTTGTGTACTGATTATATTATCTAGAAACAATAGTGCAGTTACAAGTATCTGATTAATATTATCATGTAATTCCCGACCAAGTTCGGCTCGTTCAGTTTCTTGTGCAGTGATTGTTGCTGATGTGATAGACCTTTCACGCTCTTTTTGCTGTATTGCTAGTTGTTCCTGAAGCTTAATCTTTTCCGTTACATCATTTATTTGTACCTGCCTAGCTTGCTTGCCATTCATCTCTATATGATAGAAAGATATTTCTACCATAATGATTTCCCCATTTTTTTTCTGATGAGGTAAGGGCGTAGACAACAATTTTTTTAAATCTTCAACATCATTAATTACAGGTAAGTCTTTGTTTTCGGGTGGCCTTAAGTCGGTGATTTTTAGCTTCGTAAATTCCTCTTTTGTATACAGATACTTTTTTACAGCAGCTTCGTTGCACTCTAATATTTGTAGGGTATCAAAGTCATAGATATACATCGGGGAGGGATTGTTGTAAAATATCTGACGATACTTTGCTTCGGAAGCCTGCAACTCCAGCTCCGATTTTTTACGTTCCAAGCTGTAACGAATCGATTTCTCCAAGATACGTTCATCAAATTCGCCTTTTACCAGGTAATCTTCTGCACCATAAGAGAGGGCTTCTAATGTTATATTGATGTCGGATAAACTAGAGATAATGATAATGGAAGCCGTATTTATCTTACTCTGAATTGTTTTGTAAGAAGAAAGTCCATCACTATCAGGTAAAAACAAATCAAGAAAGATAATGTCTGGAGTCTCAGTCTTTAATATTTCTAAAGACTCTTCAAGTGTAATCGCACGAAATATCTTCCCGATTTTTAAGGTGGAGAAGTTTAAGTACTGTTCTAGAAGATAAAAGTGAACCTCATTATCTTCAACAACTAAAATGTCTAATGATTCTTTTGAGTTCATATTCTATAGTTCTTTCTTAGGTATGGTAAAATAAAAAGTACTGCCTTCGTGTGGTATAGAAGTAACCCAAATACGTCCCTTGTGCTTTTCTACAATTTTTTTGCAGATGGCCAATCCTATGCCTGTGCCAGAGAACTGTGTTTTGCTGTGTAGTCGTTGGAATATGATAAAGATTTTATCGAAAAATTTCTCCTCAATCCCAATTCCATTATCGCTTACAGAAAATTCCCATTCCGTTTCTTTTTCTATTGCATTTACTTTAATGACAGGTGGAATATTAGGCTTTTGGTATTTCAGAGAATTTGCAATAAGGTTTTGCAGCAACTGTATCATTTGTGTTTTTACTGCATATATTTTAGGAAGATTTTCGCTAATAATCATGGCATCACTTAGTTTTATCTTTCCCGAATAATTAAACAGCACATCGTTCAGGATATGTTGCATATCTACTTCTTCATTCAGCTTCAGTTGTGTATTTACGCGAGAATATTCCAGCATATCCATTATCAACTGTTTCATCCTATCGGCGCCATCTACTGCGTAGCCAATATAGTTTTGCGCAGCATCATCAAGCTTGCCCTCATATTTCCGTTTCAAAAGTTGCAAAAAGCTTGTGATAGTACGAAGAGGCTCTTGCAAGTCGTGAGAGGCAACATACGCAAACCGTTCCAATTCGGTATTGGAAGTAGCAAGCTGTTCGGCTCTTTCTTTTAAAGTTTCATTTAGTTCCCTTAGCTGTAGCTCCTTTTCTTTTTGTTGTGTAATGTCTTGAATGGCGCCTATCAATCTAATAGGCTTTCCAGTCTTGGAATCATTCATTACAAATATCTTATTGAGGATATATTTAAAACTACCGTCCGCACACAGGCATCTAAATTCATCACTGAAAGTATTGGCACCTCCGGCTAAATGTGTAAGAACTTTACTGATTGCCCTTTCTCTGTCTTCGGGGTGAACCCTCTCCCATCCCCAAGTGTCCGTATTCTGTACTTCTTCTTTTTTGTAACCAAAAATGGAAGTGATACCATTATTCCAAACTACTGTCCTGCTTGCTAAATCACAATCCCAAATGGCATCATTTGTAGCCATAGCAACAATGTCGTACCGTTCTTTACTGAGTAATATTTCTTCTTCTGCTTGTTTGTTGAGAATAATTGTCGTTAATAGATTCCGTACCCTTTCTGCACTGTTCAACTCGGCAGGCGTGGGCTTTCTTGCTACTTTGTAGTAAGTGCCAAACGTTGCAAAAACTTCTTTTTCTTTGTTCAATAATGGAAGTGACCAACATGCCTTAAAGCCAAATTTAGCCGCGATGTCTTTGTATTTCTCCCATACTTCACTAGTCTCTATCTTATCTACAATAACAACTTCTTTTGAGAAAGCTGCTGCACCACAAGAACCTTGTTTGGGTCCAATAGGAAAATCATTGATAATATTGGTGTAGTCTTCTGGCAATTTGGGAGCATACCAATTAAATAAAGCGTTGTTTTTTACATGCAATAAACTGCAAATCATTTCTTTATGAATGTCTTGTAGTCCATCAATCAAATACTTTACAATATCGTCGACACTAGAGTTTAGCGAAGTACTGAGTTCCAGAGCTTCTTTTTCCAGAATGAACAGCCGCTCTATTCGTTTTTCTTCATTTATTATCTTTACGATACTGGAAAGACCATTGTCATTGGGATAGGCTGTTATCCTTAGCCAAACAGCCAGTGGCTGGTAATACATTTCAAAATCTACACGCACCCTTTCTTGCATAGACCTCGAAAATTCTGCCTTTATATCTGTTGCATTTGCGCTATCAACCAAGGTCCAGAAGTTCTTTCCAACTATTTGTTGGCGTTCAATACCCCAGATGCGCTCTATTACTCTATTGCAATAAACAAAATTCCATTCTGAATCTATTGCAAAGAATCCTTCTGTTATACTTTCCAGTATTTTGTCTTTTTCAACATAGGCTTTTGCTAGATTGTCAAGAACATCTTTCATCTCTAGCTCGGTTTTAACCCGTTCAGTTATGTCTGTAGCAATAACATAGGCGCCAACAATTTCATTATCTATATAAATAGGAATAGCCCGCAGTGCAACGTCCAGTGTTTTACCTTTTGCAGAAATTGCTTTTGCATTATATTCTAGCACAGCACCTTTTAGTACCTCACTAAAACTTTTGTTTGCAATTTCTAAGTAATCAGGATGAATCAAGTCCTTGTATGTCAACTTTTCTAATGCTGTCCAATCACATTCCGATTTATCAAGCATTACTTTGTTGGCGCTAGTAAAATTGCCATCTAAATCCAAAGAGAAAACCGCTTCGGGATTCAATTCGAATAACGACTTGTACACCTGAAGGTTGTACTTGTAAGATTCTTCTACTCTTGTTGAACTTTTCAAAATAGACCTAGTTGTTAATGTTGAGGGGTTCTCTTGCATTATTTGTTTGGATATATGTAAATTAAAAACCTTTCGTCTAGTTAAATACCGTAAGCAATCACTATATTAACGGTAAACAACCGCAAAATACAATTTAAAACTAAATGTCGTATATATTTTTAAATGAGTTACTAATTTGCTTACCTACAAATTCTTTTTGGGGGTAGATAGCCTAAACTAATTTAGGTGCAACAAACTTAGTTAGCCAATGAATTTTAATCAAAAACACTTCAACTTTTGTATTTATATCTTTCTATCACGTATTAATATATAAATGTTTGACGGAAAGGTATCTTTATGACGTAAAGAGGTAATTATGTCGGAAAAAAGGTATTTATTTTGGATGGAAAGGTATCTATATGGCGTAGAGACATATAAATCTTGAAGAAAAAGGTACTTATGCGATATTGGAAGTATGTAAACACGGTTTTTTCGATACTTTCCCTTTGAAATTACAGTATAAAAAAGCCACATATCCAATTTGCGCCCGAATCATTTTATAGTCCCATTACTTTGCCCTACAATAATAACCCATCACAAAGGGATGCTAGTTTAAGCTAATAAGTTGGCCTAAAATTAAGCAGCGCAAATCATATTTTTTATTCTAGGTACCTGCGTTTTAAGCAAGAGATTGCCTAGCTTTTTATGTTATTCTATAATCATGCAGTTGAAAATTTGGAGAAATACTAACCGTGTGGGTAAAGCTTTGTGCGGAAGAAGACCGTCCTCAGATAAAAACGGGACAGGGCAGGACAGTTATTGGTGCTCTTGCCATAATTTCGCAAAAAATTTTATTACTGTATTTCATACTGTTTTATAGAGGATGAAAACATCTTAATGCTTGTATTATATGAAAAAACTGTTGTTGCTCTGTGTGTCCTGCCTTCTTAGCGTCACCATTTTACTTGCCCAAACCAGAGAAGTTAAAGGTATTGTTGCAGACCCTAAAACTGGTCCTTTGGAAGGAGCTAGTGTAGTGCTTAAGGGAACCAGTAGAGGTGTGAAAACCAATAGCAAAGGTGAATTTACAATTGTAGCAAAAGATAGTAAAGATCCTGTTTACCTTACAGTGAGTTTTGTGGGTTACAAAACGCAACTAGTAACAGTGCAGGACAACCAACTTATTCATATAAAGTTAGAAATTAGCACCGAGAATAATCAAGAAGAAGTTGTAGTGATAGGCTATCAAAGTATCAAGAGAAAAGACATTGCGGGGTCGGTAGCATCAATTGGAGCAAAGGATTTGAAAGATGTTGTTGTGAACTCTGCCGAAGAAGCCATTACTGGTAAGCTTGCTGGGGTACAAGTTACTACGTCTGAAGGAGCTCCTGGGTCACAGGTTCAAATACAAATACGTGGTGGTGGGTCCATCACGCAGAGTAATGCGCCATTGTATATTATTGATGGAATAGAGTCTGATGAAGGTATTTCGTTGATTGCTCCACAGGATATTGAATCTATAGACGTATTGAAGGATGCCGCTGCAACCGCCATCTATGGTGCCAGGGGGGCAAATGGAGTTGTTGTAGTGACAACCAAAGGAGGAAAGAACCTGCAAGGCAAAACGATTGTAAGCTATAATGGATCTACTGGGTTGAATAAGCTAAGAAATGAATTGAAAGTGATGGATCCTTACAACTTTATGTTGTATCAGTATGAAAGAGGTAAATATGCAAATGACTCCAGCGGGATTTCTCCTTATGGAAATAGTTGGGATACGGTGCAGGCATATAAAAATGTTCCAAATCTTGATTGGCAGAATAAAATGTTTGGGAGAAATGCAATTCAGCAAACACATAACGTGAGTGTGTCTGGTGGTAATGCGCAAACCCAATATTATTTAAGTTTGACTGATAACTCTCAGGATGGGATTTTTCTTAATTCGGAGTACAATAGAAAATTAGTAACCTTTAAACTAGATCACAAGATTAATGATAATGTTAAAATGGGCTTCAATGTACGTTATAACCACATGGTGATTGACGGAACTGGCACAACGGATCCGTCTGGAGACCAGTCATTAAGCTTTCTGCGTCAGGTTATTCGTTACAGACCATTCTTGAAACCAGGTGAAGCTGTAGATGGTTATGACCCAAATCTGGATGCTACTACAAGTGCAAACGGATTGTTTCTTGTAAATCCAGTTTTGTTGGATAATCAGATGTATAGAAATAATGTAACCGACAATATTGTATTGAATGGTTACCTAAATTATCAGTTGACTCCACACTTTGCTTTCAGAACAACTTTTGGGTATGATATAAACAGTCAACAACAAAATGCTTTCAATGATACCATCACACCTTGGTCGCAAAGGTTTGGTGCAAAAATGCCTAGTGCATCAATTAATTGGGATAAGAAAACTATTTTGAATAACTCTAATGTATTCACCTATACCAATGCAAACCCCGACAATCTTTTAACGCTTCTTTTGGGAGAGGAAACGGTTCAGAGCCTTGACAATACAAACTTTTCTCAGGCTTATTATATGCCAAAAGGGATAACTGCTCAGCAAGCGCTAGAAAATATGAATCTATCATTGCCACCAGTTAAGTTTTATGAATCATCTGGTCAGATACCTAATAATATCCTTTCTTTCTTTACTAGTGCCAAGTTTAACCTGAAAAAGAAGTATGTGTTTACGGCAAGTTTAAGGACTGATGGTGCAAGTGTCTTTAGTCCAGATAACCATTGGGCCACATTTCCATCTGGATCCGCTTCTTGGTTAATTTCCAAAGAAAAATTTATGGATAAGTTTAATCAATATGTATCAGACTTAAAGATTCGTGCATCTGCTGGTATAGTTGGTAATTATCATATTCCTGCTTTTTTGTTTGGAACTTTTTATACAGGCTCCAATCCTGCATCTGGATATGGACTTAATAACTTGTTGAACCCTGGACTGAATGTGGCTAATCTGGCAAATCCAGACCTTCAATGGGAATCCACCTTTTCTAGGGATTTAGGATTAGACTTTGGCTTATTAAGAAACAAGCTACAAGTTACAATAGATGGTTACATCAATACTACCAGAAAGCTTTTGGTAAATGTGCCGGTTCCTGTATCTTCTGGTTATCCGCTGCAAATACAGAATGTAGGTTCTACACAAAATACAGGTCTGGAACTATTAGTAGCGGGTACTGTAATAAGAGCAAAAGATTTTTCATGGAATTTCTCTTTCAATATCGCTACAAATGATAACGTTATAAAAAGTCTAGGAAACAGTCAAAACTACTACACTGTCAACTCTGGTTGGGCAGGTGCTAGTAACTTACCAGATTATATTGTGAAGGTTGGTCAGAAAGTTGGTTCTATGTATGGGTTTGTTAATGATGGCTTCTATAAGACAAGTGATTTTAATTGGACTCCAAACGGAACTAATTCATCTAATGGATTGGCATTGGGCACTTATACCTTAAAACCAGGTGTAGCTAGTGATTCTTCTCTTACTTCTACTTTGGTACAACCGGGAAGTATAAAGTATAAAGATTTGAATGGCGACGGAAAAGTAGATGTAAATGACAGACAAATATTGGGTAGTAACCAGCCAAAGCTATTTGGTGGATTAACCCAAACTTTCAGATACAAAAACTGGGATGCAAGCATTTTTGTTAATTATAGATTTGGATGTAAAGTATTTAACGATAATAAGTTAGAATATACGAGTGGTTACACTGCAGGGGCAAATATGTTGGCTATTGTAAGTAACCGTTGGAGAGTTGTGAGCAATAGTGGCGACACCTATCAGAGTTCGAATGGTAAGGTAATTACCGGTGTGGCACCAGCAGTCTTGGATAGTATGAATAAGAACGCTTCGTTTTGGTTGCCTTCAGTTGGCTCTTCTTCAGCTTCATTCTCACCTTCTTCATTTGCTGTAGAAGATGGTTCTTTCATTCGGATAAACAACATTACAATTGGGTATTCGTTGCCAATAACTTCAAAAGTTATGAGGCGCTTGACATTAACTAAGTTGAGATTCTATTTGACAGTTAATAATGTGGCTGTAATTACTGGCTATTCGGGATATGACCCTGAAGTAAATACCATGCACAGTTCTCCTTTGACACCGGGAGTTGACTATTCTGCTTACCCTCGTAGTCGTGGATATGTTTGTGGCGTAAATCTTAATTTCTAATCCTCAATAACACATAAAATGAGAAATAAAAATATAAATAATTCGGTTTTTTTATCTTTAGCAATAGTTATTCTATTAGGTCTTAGTTCATGTAAAAAATTCTTGGAGCCAGACTCCCCCTCATTATTTTCGACTAATACTGTGTATAGTAGTGTAACACTTGCTGAAATGGCTGTATTGGGCGTTTATCAGGATTTGGCAGGCGACCAAGGTTATGGTAACAGAATTAGTTGTTATTATCCGTATGATAACGATGAAACAATGGGGCCTGCAAGAACAGGGGATAATGATAGGGGCGATTTAGCCCATTACAATGCTACCGCTTTAAACCTACAACTGTACGCACCTTACTTACAACTGTATCAGGGAATTGAGAGAGCAAATCTTTGTATTTATAATATCCCAAAGATGAGTTTGTATACGTCAGGAAGTGGCCAACAAATTGCAGAATTGAGGAGATTATATGGTGAGGCATTGACGCTGAGAGCACAGTTTTATCTGGAATTAACAAGGAATTGGGGAGACGTGCCTGCACAATACTTGCCATCAGAGGTTTCTACTAATCTTTTCATCGGCAAAACAAATAGGGATACCATCTATAATCACCTATTAGCAGACCTTAAGTTTGCTGAGGATTCTTTGGTGCCTTGGAATTCTCAGATAGCTTCTTTAACTGGCGACCAAGCAGACGAGAGAATTACAAAAGGAGCAGTAAAGGCATTAAGAGCCAGGATTGCTTTGTACAGGGGAGGTTATGAGTTGAGACAAGACATGAATATTGAAAGAGAGCCGGATTATAAACAATTTTATCAGATTGCTTGGAATGAGTGCAATGACATCATCAATAGTGGAGAACACGCTTTAAATCCAAGTTATAAGTCTGTATTTAAAGATGGAATATGCGGGCATAAACTAGATAATGAAATCTTATTTCAGGCTGCGATGGGTGGGGCAACAAGCACCACAGATAGCAAATTGGGAACTTATAACGGACCTAAGTTTGGTGGAACATTAAGTGTGAAAACGACTACTTCGGGATCGACCACAACAACAACTGCTACTGTTTCTTATACCAACGGCAGTGCAACATTGGTAATGCTACCAAGTTATTTTTACATGTTCGATTCTTCAGACACAAGAAGGGATGTTACATTTGCTCCTTATGATGTGATGGCAGACTATTCAAAAATTGGCAATAAAATTACCGCAATGAGAGACGGTAAGTTTAGGTGCGATTGGGTAACCAACCCATTGCCTTCTACATCTGCAAATTGGGGACTGAACTGGCCTATTATAAGATACTCAGATGTATTGTTGATGTTTGCAGAAGCAGATAATGAGTTGAATCAAGGTCCTTCTGCAGCAGCAGTTACAGCGTATGAACAAGTAAGAACAAGGGGATATGGGGGTAATCATAGTTTAATTGGTACTACTCCTACTGATTATGTTGGATTCTTTCAAGCTATTGTAAGAGAAAGATCTTTGGAATTTGGTGCAGAAGGGATTCGTAAATATGATCTTAAAAGATGGGGACTATTGGGTACAGCAATAAGCAATACTAAAACTATTCTGGGACAATTGGCTTCTAGTAAAGTAATGTCGGCCTCTTCTTACATGGCTCCTCCACCTTCTTACACTATCACAGGACCGCTTCCGACATCTATGTATTTCTACTATCCCGATTCTTTGGGAAATCCAGGAAGGCAATCGATAGCTGTAGATAATTCTAATCTCTGGGCAAATTCTTTGTATGCAAAGCAGCCATCAACTTATCCAGCTGGTACTTATGCACCATCAACTGCTACTCCAATCATTACTAAAGTGTCTTGGATTGGGTCTGGGATATATGGTACTGTAACATCTACGTTTTCTCTGTTTGGTAGTGGGTTTAAGCCAAACCATAGCGAATTATATCCGCTTCCACAAGCGGTTTTAGATGCAAGCAATGGGACTTTGAAACAAGATTATGGTTACTAGTTACAAGTTTAGAGAACTGTACAAACAGAGCTTTCTTTTACACAAGTAAGGTTCTCTTTTGCACAAGTGTAGTTTTCTTTTATGCAAAATAAACTAACTAAGTAATGGTTAGATATTACTAAAAGTAGTTTCCTGATTGATTTTAAATAAAACAAAAATGAATAGAATTATTTGCCTGTTAACATTTATTGGTGCCGTACTAAGTGCATTTGCACAAACCAATAACTACTCTTGGAATAACTTACCAAAGGCTCAGCTTCCTACCTTCAAGAAGGATACTTTTAATATTCTAAACTATGGAGCAACTCCCGACGGAATTACATTGAACACAAAAAGCATAAACAGTGCAATAGATGCTTGTAGCGCAAAAGGCGGTGGTGTTGTTCTGGTACCTCAAGGCTTTTGGCTTACAGGGCCAATTGTGTTGAAGAGCAACGTAAACTTCCATATAACCCATGCGGCATTATTGCAGTTTACGGATGATAAAACGCAGTATCCATTAGTGCTGGGTGATTTTGAAGGGCATGCTTCTCCTCGTAATCAATCTCCTATTTCTGGGATTAACTTGTCTAATATTGCTATTACTGGCGAAGGGATTATAGATGGTCATGGAGAAGTTTGGAGAGATATTGGAAAGGATAGACTGATAGAATCTGACTGGAAAAAACTGGTTGCTAGTGGAGGTATTGTAAGTGAAAATGGGAAGGAATGGTATCCATCACAAAACTTTCTAGATGGACTGAATGCCAAGAATGTTCTTAATATGGAACCTGGTAAAACCTTGAAGGATTATGAGTCTGTTAAAGATTTCCTTCGTCCCAATATGGTTGTATTGAATAACTGCAAAAAAGTCTTATTGCAGAATACTACTTTTCAAAATTCACCAGCTTGGTGCTTGCACACTATTCTTTGTCAGGAGTTGACTGTAAGAGGTGTGCATGTTCGCAACCAATGGAATGCACATAATGGCGATGCAATTGATGTAGAATCTTGTAAGGATGTATTGGTAGAGGGTAGCACCTTTGATGCGGGTGATGATGGCATTTGCGTTAAGTCTGGTCGTGATGAAGAAGGCAGAAGGAGAGGGGTTCCTACAGAAAATATGGTGGTTCGCGACTGTATAGTTTATCGTGCACATGGAGGCTTTGTTATTGGTAGCGAAATGTCGGGTGGGGCAATAAATATTTTTGTGTCCAATTGTACATTTATAGGCACTGATATTGGCCTTCGCTTCAAAACAACACGTGGTCGTGGCGGTATAGTTGAGAAAATATACATAAAAGATATTGCTATGAGGGACATCATTAATGAGGCAATTCTTTTCGATATGTATTATATGGTCAAGTCTAAAAAGAAAGAATTGAAACCAGTTACTGAAGCTACTCCTCAGTTCCGAGATTTTTATGTAAACAATGTTGTATGTAATGGTGCTGAAAAAGGACTCTTGATACGTGGGTTGCCCGAAATGAGTATAAAGGGAATACATCTGGAAAATGTGGCTTTGACCTCGCAAAAGGGTGCTGAAATTATTGAAGCTGAAGATATTAGTTTGAAAAATGTTTCATTGTTCAGCAGCGATAGTAACCCTGTTATGCTGATTGATAATGGAAGTAAGATTACACTAGACAATATTAAGTATACAAGTAATTCTGATTTGCTGTTTAGTATCAATGGCGAGAAATCTGCCGATATAAAAGTTTCCAAAACAGATTTGTCTAAGGCAAAAGAAAAGGTAACTTTTAATAATGGATCTACTGACAAAGCATTAATTATTGCTAAATAGTTTTGTTACTAACTCAAGGGGCTTCTAATTCAACTTTAAATTCTATTTATGAAGCTATTATTGGGCAGCATCCTTTTGTTAATCTCAACTTCCGCATTTACCCAATACAAAATACCTGGGGATACCAGTTTTACACTGAATGGCACTTTTCTAAAGGAACAAAAGAAGCGGCCTTACATTACAGTAGCATCTCCTCAACTGAAGAAAAATGTTTTGCTAAAGCGAGACATTGTTTATAGAGTCATAAATGATAGGCAGTTGCCACTAGATGTTTATTACCCCAAAAACATACATAAACGCAAAACCACAGTACTACTAATTTTTGGTGGAGGATGGCGTTCTGGCGATAAATCACAGAATGAAGCAATGGCCATAGAACTAGCAAACAGAGGATATGTTGCCATTAGTGCTGAGTATAGGTTATCTCCGGAGGCAATATATCCTGCTGCGGTCTATGATTTGAAGGCTGCCATCAGTTGGATGAAAGCCAATGCAAAAGCTTACGGAATTGATACTAGCAAAATAATTGCAATGGGCGTTTCTGCTGGCGGGCAATTGGCGGCATTGCTAGGCACAACAAATAATAACCAAGTTTTTGAAGACACATCAAGAGATAAGTCTGTGTCTACAAACATTCATGCAGCCATCGATATAGATGGTATCTTAGCTTTTCATCATCCCGAGTCTAATGAAAGTGCTGTTGCAGCACAATGGCTAGGTGGGACTTATGAGCAACAACCCGCTACATGGAAGTCAGCTTCTGCTTTGGAACATATCGATAAAAATACTGTTCCTTTTCTTTTCATAAACAGTTCCAATACACGGTTTCATGCGGGGAGGGACGATGGTATCAAAAAACTAGATTCCTTACATATTTATTCAGAAGTACACACTTTTCCTGATACACCACATCCTTTTTGGTTCTTTAATCCTTGGTTTAGCCCTATGATGGATTATATAGATAGCTTTTTAAAGAAGGCATTGTAACAAAGTAGTTCTTAAAATAAAGCCCTTGAAACTTTCGCTTCAAGGGCTTTTTTACTTAGTTATGAGTTATGAGTGAAGAAATAGGAAATATTAGTTTTCAACCACTAATAACTAACCACTAACCACTAACAACTACACATGTACCATCACTACTGCCACTGCTATAGCCACACCATCTTCCTTTAAGAGATCGGTAATATTCTTTTCGTAGTTAATGCGGGTTGTTTCTACTTCAAGATCGCCATACAGGCTTGTATTTACGGAGAAGTTGCCTTCTGCATCAGTCAGTGTGCTGATGCTAGAGCCAATGATGCGCACTTTGGCGTTTGCTATTGCCACGCCCAATTCATCTTTTACTGTACCCGTAACCATTGATGGCAATCCTGTACTTCGGTAACGCACACCCCACAAACGAGCTTCCACCCTGCGTTCCACAGGCGTATTCATACTATAGTACGCTTCCACATCATCCCATACGTGTTTGATAAGATCTTTTATTTCTGGTAGCTGTGCCTTCAGGTTTCTTACGGCAGTGTTCACGGCGGTTTTTGCAGTGCTGATGGCAATGATAGCCGGCTTTGCAAGGTTGTAAACAATGGTATATTCTGCAATGGTGGGGCCGCTCATGGCAACGCCACCTGCAGCCACCCGCAAAATATCGCCACTCAATACCGCAGCGGCAGCCGTCAACAAATCAGCATCGGACCTCATTTTGGGCATCTTTCTATTGGTAATGGGTAGGTTGTAGTATCCACGAGCCGAGGCAGGTGCCTTACCCCTATCTATCAACCCATTCAATGAATCGTAAAAGCCAGTGATATTTTTTTGCATCAATAGGCGTTCAGGGCGTGCAAGTTCTATTTTATGGTGGTAAGTTGTTTTGGCGAGTGTGATGGCTGCACTGCCAGCCAAATAGTTGGTATTGCCAAGATGGAGACGGTCAGTAAGGTTGTCGGACAGTATGTTGTCTGCCGGAGCTGCTTCTATTTTAATAACTGCGGTGGTCATTGCCTTTTGGCGACCAATGATAGATTGCGGAAATGTGCGTACTGTGGTGCCCATGATGAAATACTTTGAAGGTGATGAAAAATGATTTAATAAACCTATTCAACCAACCATCGCGATATCCCTTGCTGCGGCTACACTTTGTTATTGTGGAGTAATCACCTAATAAGAGCGACAATTTTTATTTTAAAAGAACAATGCAAATATAAGCTGCTATTTACATTTCCAAATTTTATTTCTTATTTATTTGTTAATTTATAAGCCATATTTTTTATTTATGCTTGAAAAGGCAGAAAACAACACACTTGTTAGGTAATTTAGGTCACTCGTTTCAAGAAAATAACACACCTGTTAGAAAATTTATGCCACTTGTAACGCGTTACAAGACACCTGTTAGAAAATTTATGCCATTCGTAACGTGTTACAAGATACCCGTTAGAAAATTTATGCCATTTGTAACGTGTTACAAGACACCTGTTAGAAAATTTATGCCATTTGTAATGCGCTACAAGACACCTGTTAGAGAATTTATGCCATTTGTAACGTGTTACAAGACACCTATTATTTTCATTTTGTGTTTTTTGAGGGGAAAAATGTGGTGTTTGGGTGGATATAAAAGAGGTGTGAATGAGGTTAGGGAGGGGAGATTATTAAGGAAGGGTTCGCTCAAAGCGAACCCTTCCTTGTTGGAGGCTGCTTGCAGTTATTGGTTCTACCCAGCCTCGGTTAGTGTATTACGAACCTTTTTTTTAATTGGTTCGTGAGACAAGAACCGAGACGGGGGAAGTTTATATTTGAAATTATAAAACCCAATACCAAATCAGTAAGCCCGACCTTTGAATGATTATGAAAGGACTCAATAAAGTAACACTCATTGGCAACCTCGGCAAAGACCCCGAGGTGCAAGTATTGGAGGGCAATGTGCCTGTAGCCAAGTTTTCGTTGGCAACAACAGAAAGCCATCGCAACAAAGCGGGCGAAATGATAACCGACACCGATTGGCACAGCATCGTGCTATGGCGAGGACTGGCAGAACTGGCACAGAAGTACCTGCACAAAGGCAGCTATGTATATATTGAAGGGAAATTGAAAACAAGGCATTATGAGGACAAGGATGGATTGAAAAAGTATGTGACCGAAATAATTGGCGAACAGCTGATAATGCTTGACAAAGCGATTGAAAATGGATAATTGACAATTGATAATTATGAAATATGAACTATGAAATATGAGATAAGAGTACTCTCTGAAACTTGTGTGCCGTCATTTCGACCTTAGGAGAAATCTCATTGTGTTATCAGGGGTCTATTTCTCTTTCTTCAGTTAGATATCTCCTTCGTCGATATGACTGCTCACGGGGTTCGGGGATCAATAAAATGTACAATGTATGAACACAGTTACAATTAAGCCGCTAGTACATAACGAGATTCAGGTAGTAGGTATCTACTTTGAAAAAGATATTAAACTAAATACTGTTTTACAAAAAGCAGTATCCGCAAAATGGAGTAGAACCAAGAAGTGCTGGTATATGGATTGTACCAAAGAGGCTTGTAATAAATTGAGGATAGCGCTGAAAGGGTCAGCAATATTGGATGGCAAGGCAATGCGGGATTATTTTAAACAGAACATCCAAAACCCCGTAGAGACGCATATTAATGCGTCTAAAAATGATCCGCGAGCGCATCTCAAGACAGATTGTAATCCGCCTCTACGGGTGCAGCCTATTTCAATCCCCACTAAAAAAGAAAAACCAATATCCTATAATCTTAGCGATGAAAACGCTGCTGCCCTATCCAAGTTTAGTCAGGCACTTGTACTCAAAGCATACAGTCCAAACACCATTAATACTTATACATCCGAATTTAGGTTATATCTACAAACATTGGGTAATACAGCAGCAAAAGACCTTAGCACAGACAGAGTGAAAGATTATCTACAATATTGCCATACTAGTTTAAAACTTAGCGAGAATACAATACACAGCCGTATGAATGCACTAAAGTTTTATTATGAGCAGGTGTTGTATAAAGAAAAATTCTTTTGGGAGATACCAAGACCTAAAAAACCATATTTGTTGCCTAACTTTTTTAATCAGGACGAGATAGTAGCCATTTTAAAAGGTACAGTAAACATAAAACACAAAACAATGCTGATGCTTGCCTATAGTAGTGGATTGCGGGTGAGCGAAGTAGTGGCAATGAAAACATACAACATTGATAGCAAGCGAATGTGTATGAAAATAGAGCAAGGCAAAGGGAAAAAAGACAGAATGGTGGGATTAAGTCCTGTATTGCTGGTGATGTTGAGGGAATATTGCAGACAATACAAGCCAAAGAAAGAAGGGTATTTGTTTATGGGGCAGAATCCTGAGGAAATGTATAGCCCAAGAAGCTTACAATTGGTGCTAACTGCCGCAAAAGAAAGAGCAGGAATTTTGAAGCCCGGAAGCATTCATGCGTTGCGCCACAGTTTTGCTACACATTTAGTAGATAGAGGCACTGATGTAACGATTATACAAAAGATAATGGGGCACAACGACATCAAAACCACCATGCGATATTTGCACACGAGCAACAAAGATTTATTGAAAATATTAAGCCCTTTGGATAGTTTGAATTTAGAAATATAAATTCCCTTAGATTTGTATTTGCGAAGGTTTTAGATAACAAAAACAATTGGATGGAATCCTATACAGGAAAGGGTTTCAAAAAAAAGCGAAAGTTTAGAACAGGATAAAACCTTCTCATATTTAAGAGTTGTGTGCAACCCGTGCGATGAACGTGCGAGGTTTAAAACAGACGGCTCGCATTATATATGACACAAATTAGAATGCCGTAATTATTCTAAAGCAAGTAATAATATTAATACAAGATTGACGAATAGTCTTTGAGTACTCAATTAGCTTAAAGTATTTATTAAAATTATAAACAACAACATGAAAAAGGTATTGACCGAAGCCGAAATGGCAAAAAGAAAGAAATTCAATAAAAGGATGCTGATAATAATAGGCAGCATATTATTTGTATTTTGGTTAATAGGGCATTTTGCCACCGATACAAAGCCTTCTGTAAATACAACCACTGACACATCAAAGATTAATATAGATAGTACTAACCATGCTGTAAATACAGATTCTGACAATTGGACTTATTCAGAGGACAATTCAGATAAAATGGAAAATACCGTAATTAAATATGCTGAATGTACAGCAACCGACAAGTTGGACTTTAAGTTTCCCTACAATGGTGGTAGTTCGCTAACTATAACATTAAGGCACGGATTTCATAAAAAGGGAAATGAGGTTTATATAACAGTAAATAAGGGACAATTTGTAAGTGGCGATATTGACAACAATGTAGTAAGAGTGAAATTTGACGAGGCAAAACCAGTATCATTTGAATATAGCGAACCTTCATCAGGGACTGTTGGACTTATATTTATTGACGACCCAGCTTTATTTATTCAAAAATTGAAAAAATCAAAGCATGTTGTTTTTGAGGCAAATTATTATGATGAAGGAATGATGCAGTCGGAATTTAATACAGCAAATCTTAAATGGCAATAAAAGATATTCTATGCCGCACTTATTTTGGTACATATTAATTTGGAACACGATATGCAGTGTAATCATAATGGTTTATGGTGACCCAAAGAAGGTAGAGCCTTTACCTATATTATTTATAGGCGTATTGCTTGGTTTCCCATTAGCTGCACTTGTCACTATAATAAAGCAGCAACGGGATTAACCCAGAGCATTTTGAATACTTTTATATTTAATGCCTAAATACTTTTTATGAGTAAAGTAGTTTTCAATGAACATTACGGATATATAATAGACCCATCTAAAACAAAACCTGTCAATGAAGTTGAATTAAACAAATTCAAAATTGAAGTTGAAAAGGAACTGGATCCATATATTGATAAAATAAATGCTTGCGGGGGCATTGTAGATATTACCATTAACCAAGATGGAAATAAATTTGAGTATCGATTATTAGAAATGAAAGACCATAAATTATTTGCTCAAATAATGGACGAGTTGCATTCTAAATAGCAATTTTGCAATCATCAATCATCAGCTAGCCCTTTCTTTACTGGTGGACACACCCTGCTATCGGGTATGCACACAACATCAGTATTGCAAATATGGCTGCGGACGGAACAAACTCGTCTTCAGTGGTTTCTTTAAGCTTTTGTTTCGGGTGACCGAACAACATTGGGCTTCAGTACTTATATTTGGCTTTTGTAACAAGTATTAAGCTTTAGTCGTCGGCGGACGGAACAACCTTGCCAGCCACATTCTCAATACCTGTTCGTTGGCTGCAAACCGTTCGAACTTCCTAATTATGCAACTAGATTTAGACCTTAAAGTAAAACTATTCAATGAGTACCTTGAAAATGGGGGAATTGAAAAAATTGTATTCCCAGAATTATTGAAATCATTATTAAAAGTCAAATCATTACCAAACGGGAAAGTAAATCCAACCACGGTTGATTCTATAGCAAACGCTGCAATGTTAGCTTACGTTGGTACTCAACTCATGGAGCCATTTAATTCTGACACATATCTTTCACAATACGAAACCCTTTTGCAAAAATCAATATTCTTTACACAAACTAATATTGAAACAAAAGAGGAATTTGACGAAGTTTTTGAAAAATATATTGACAGCAAAAATATTTTGTTTCGTGGTTTAAATGAAGCGAAGTACCGATTGTATAGTTCATTGCAGAGGGAATGGATAACTTCAAAACTTTACGAGAAGCATTCATCTTATGAAGAATTTCTATCGACCCTTGTAAAAAATGCAAAATTGCAAGAGGGAGAAATTTTGTCAAAATATTTAAACAAAATTGGGATAGACTCCGAAAATGATTTAGCAGTATTAAGTTTTTTACAGCATTATGGTTGCCCAACTCCATTACTAGATTGGACTTATAGTTTCCCGAATGCACTATTTTTTGCAATACAAAACCTTAAAAAGCCAGAAGGAAAATGGGAAATAGAAAAATATTTTTGCGTCTATTATTTAGAGGAAGAATTTTTTGAGAAAGCTTCGTTACAACAAATCTTTGACATTGGCTTGAAAAAACAGAAAGAGAAGCTTAAAAATGAATTTATAGAACATGTGAAAGAAAGCGGGGTTTTTGAAGGACTCATGGACAAATTAATTACTCCCGAACATATCGACAAGATGTTCTACCTCTTGCATGGAAAACAACTAATGACCTATATGACTAAAATTGAAAAGTTAGTGAAAGCTCCAATGCTTTACTTTTCAGATGACAAAACCGATGAGCATTTGAAATACAATCTAAATACAAGCATGAATATTGTAAATCAAAATGGAGTGTTCACATGGAACGCAAGTCCGACAAAACCTATTGAACATATTCCATTCGAGAAATCAAAGACAAATGAAGACAACAACAAAGTATTATTTTCAAAGTGCATCAACATAAACAAGGAATTAGCAAGGCATGTAAAAAAAAGAATTACCAAATTAGGCATCAATGAAAAGTATATTTATCCTGACGCATGGAAAATTTCCCAACAAGCATTTGCAAAAACCAAATAATGGTCTGCAGCCAACAGGAGTATTTGCAATAGCAGTGGCGACGAGAAAACCTCAACTTCAGTTCTTTCTTTTGGCTTCTGTTTGGGGCTGACGTAACACTTTTGAACAGCAGTTCTTATATTTGGCTTTTGGAACAGTATTGAGCTTTGGTTATCAGCGGACGAGGATTCTTGCCCTGCCATCGCAAATACCTAACCGTTATGTGTAACCAAAAACACTCACTCGTAAGTACGTTCTTAATAATTAATTGTAAAATAAATTTGCTACAAACACTTTTTAAATAACAATTCGAGAACCCACTGCGCATATTAAAGTGTGGGTAAATTAAAAACAACAAAATGAAAAGACTATTTACTCTTCTGTTTACAATGGCTTGTACACAAATTTTTGCACAGCCTGACTTAATCTGTTCTAACGTAACAAACACGCAAACCTCATTAGAGTTAGGACAGAGAATTTCACTTAGTTTTAGAATTAAGAACATTGGTAACTCAATCGCAGGGGTGTCTCATGCAGGAATATCTTTAATTGATACTTCGACTTTAAATACAATTTTCTTAGCAGATGTTTCTACAGAATCTCTCGCTTCTGATTCGGAATCGGGCAACTATTATTTTATATTACCCCTTTCATACGGTGTTCCTGCTGGAAGTTTGAAGATATTAGTTCAAGCAAACGATAGGAACGAAATAAGTGAATCTAATACTTCAAATAATTATACATATAGCCAAAACCCAATTACTATCTTGAATGGTTTCAAAGCAGTTCAGAACTTACCATACCCAGTTATATTGATACATGGGTTGTGTGGAACCGATACTACATGGTATCCATATTTAAGAGATTTACAAGGCTTTTTTGGATATAGCTATGGCGGTAATTTAAACTTTTGTCTGAATCAAGATAATAATGTTAGTACATCCTATTTGCCAACTGATTTTAAAGATTGGACAGATACAACACAGCTTGTTGCAGGGGATTTTTATACAATCAACTTTGATGTAGACACCTTTGGGAATAAGTATAACAATGGCGCATCTATTCAAAGTAATCAATCTGCTGCTGTAAAACAAGGTGTTGCAGTGCAAAAAGCAATTGAACACGTTCTTAAAGTGACAGGTAGAGATAAAGTAGTATTGGTTGGTCATAGTATGGGTGGTTTAGCAGCAAGAGAGTATTTACAAAATAAAGGCAATTGGCAACCAGACGGCGAACATCATGTTGCAAAACTATTTACTACTGGCACCCCTCATGGTGGAAGTAACTCGACCTCTGCTAATTTAACAAGTATATTTAATGCTGCCGATGAAAGGTCTGAAGCTGTACGTGATTTGAGAAGGACTTATGACATATCGGGTGACAGTGGTGTTTACTTATATGGTGGGATAGAAAGTTTTCAGGTCATGGATAATAGTCTATTTGAACATTATTTCAATGCAGATGTCAATTGTAATGGAATCATTGGTAACAATATAAGAGGACTTAATTACAAGACAATTCCAACAGATTTAGCTTATACTTGTGTCATAGGAAATGATACCTATATTTTCCCATTATGTTCAGACTGTGACGGTGTGGTTAATTTTACATCCGCTGACTTAAATAATTATCTTCCTCAAGTCAATGCTGATACTTTTTATTGCTCTGGTTCAGGCTCACCCGCTCATCCATGGCATATTGATTTACCTAAGCAAACTTATTATAATGAAATTGGGCTAGACGAGCCAGATAATAAAAAGTTCGCATATCCTGTAGAATTTAGCAAACATTACTTCGGTCATATAACACCAAAAAATGCGGTTAGTCCAACTTCAGTTGATAGTGACTATTATAAATTCAGTGTAACTAAAACAGGCAGTTTGTCTGTGTATCTTTTCGATATACCAACCTCACAAGCCACAATAAAAATTACAGACTCCGCAACAAATCAAAGGATTTTACTTTCCAATAGTAATGGAAAAGGATACTTAGGCAAATTGGTTAAAAGTTTAAACCCTGGAACTTATTATTTAAATATTTATTCTCAAGCGGATGGCTATTCTTGGGAAAATCCTTATTGTTTTGAATTAACCTTTGCTGATAGTGCATTACCAATTATGTATTCTAATATTGAAGCTAATAAAGTGAATAATTCTTTAGTTAAAATCAACTGGCAGACAGCCACAGAACTTAATACAACAAACTTTATAATCAAACACAGTTCAGACGGTGTTTCGTTTACAGATATTGGGAACGTCCCAGCAATAGGAAAAGGTGCAAACAGTTATGAGTTTACGGATAACAGACCTTCAAATGGCATTAACTATTACCGCCTACAAAGTATTGACAAAGACGGCAGCAGTACTTATAGCAAAGTGGTGACAGTTAACCTAGCCGACAAACAATCTTTTTCCATAATACCTAACCCTGCAAGAGATTTTGCGACTGTTAGTTTCAGTAAAACGGTGGACAAAGCAACTATTGCAGTTTATGACATTACAGGCAAAACTGTTATTTTACAATCCATTAGTGGTAGTACAAATTCTTACAGACTAAATACCCAACCCTTGACAAATGGTTTTTATGTTATAAAAGTAATCACAGCAACAGGCAGCTACAATGAGAAGCTACTGATTAGCAAATAGGACTTTACAAGAAGTGCAGTTTGACAATTACTGCACTTCTTCATAACAGGTGGACAAACCTTGCTCTTTGGCTACACATAACATCAGTATTCACGATAGCAGGGGGGACGGAACAAACTCGGCAGTAGTTTAATAATTAAGCTTTAGTTTCAGCTTGACGTACTATATTTGGCTTTTAGTTCTTTACTCAACAGCGGTATTTCAATGGGGCTTCAGGCATCGGCGGACGGAAGTCTATTGCCCTGCCATCGCAAATACCAATCGTTAGCTGCAACCGAGGCGAAGACTGCACAAGGTTTAAAACAGACAACTCTTATATTTACAAATAATTAATGCTTTTATCATTTAAAAATTAAATTTTATGGTTATTTATGTAAAAATTAATTCTAATTATCACGATTATAATGATACCCCCATAGAATTAATCAATGCAGGAAATCTTACAACTATTAGAGCAATGGCTTATAGAGCTTGGTGCTTACCATGGAAAGATTATGTGTATAACCAAGAGCAAAGAGACATTTACAAGTATTTAGTTGTTTGGTCTATTAATGATTGTGTTTTAGTGAAGGCCTATTGCATTCGTGCTATTGCTGTCGATGATGATAAAAAGCCTTGTCCAAATGGACTTGTGAGGACAAGATTTTGTTTGGCTGATGTAACGCCTGATTGCGAAGCACAAATTATATTAGTATGTAACCCACACATACCAAACAATGATATTCCAAGTGGGCTTTTACCAGGTGTAATTATAAACCCAGCTATCTGTAGCTGTGACTTAATCAATATTCCATTAAAAGATAGATCTAGTTTAATAACTGAAAACGGTTATTGTTAGAGTCTTAAATTTTTATTCTACACTTCTATCTAAGTAATAAACATTTTTAATAACTTAAATTTAAATACAATGAAACAGAAGCTTCTGCTTTTGGCGATTATCATTCTCGCCTATTCACAAAACATTTTTGCTCAAGCCCCTCAGGCAGTCCCTTATCAGGCAGTGATTCGTAATGCCAATGGTAATATTCTACCGAATCAGCTAGTCGGTGTTAGGTTTAGCATTAGGGACAGTATTGCAACAGGTACAATTTTATATCAAGAAACATATTCAATTAAAACCAATTCACAAGGGTTGATTAATTTAAACATTGGACAAGGTACTATAGTAACTGGCACATTTGCTAGTATCAATTGGGCTACTAATAACAAATTTATTCAAACAGATATTGATATAACAGGCGAAGCAAATTATACATCGTTGGGTACAACGCAATTCTTGAGTGTCCCCTTCGCACTTTTTTCTTCAAAAGCGGGAAGTATAATAAGTTCTACTAATAAAGGGTCTGATGCCAATACTCTTTTGTATCTAACAAATGGTTTTTAGAAATAGGATAAATTTTATAAACAATCTTAAAAAAGTAAACATGAAAAAACAAATTTTAGTATTAGGGTTTCTAATTATTAGTTTAACAGCAATCTCACAAGGTAACTTACAGTTTAATCAGGTATTGACTTTTAGTAGAGTTATCAATACTACGAATAACATTTCAACATCTTATAACAATTCAGCATATTATGCTTATGTTAATTATAAAGATACAAGTCTTATTGTACCAACTGGAAAAGTATGGAAAATTGAAAAAATGGATGGTTCTCTTACGATTAATAATCCTAATGGTTATAATGGTGGTGGTGCTACTACTGGAATTGGATCCTTAATGGTTAATAATGCTCATCAGATTAGTGTTGCTCAATCCTATGGAGTAGTTTGGTTAAAAGCTGGAGATGTTATAAATATGGTATTGACAAATGCTGGAGGAGGTTATAGTGGTGGCGGTGGCTTTACTTCTACTTATACTAATTTCTTGTCAATTTTAGAATTTAATATTGTACAATAATTTGAGAATATAAATATTGTAGAATTATTAGCTCTTTGATCTTAAAAAGAAATTCATTTGAAAACTAAGTCGTTAATAATAAAGTTGATAGCAATATCCCTATATATTGGAATTGCAGTAAATGTAATGTCACAGAGCATCAATCAAAAAGTTTTTAGTTCCGCAGGTTCTTATTATAGGGACGCAACTTTCAGTGCAAGCTATACTATCGGAGAACCAGTAACAGCCACACTAAGTGTAGGCAATATAATGGTTACACAAGGGTTTCAGCAACCAGCAAACCTAGATAGTTCAATAACCAACGTAGATATTTGTTCTACTCAATTGCCTTATATTTGGAATGGACAAACTATTGATAGTGCAGGTAGTGACACCGTTCATTTTACTAATACAAATGGAGGTGATAGTATGGCTATTCTAAACCTAACAGTAACTAACTGTCCCTACATTTGGACTGGCACAATCTCTACTGATTGGAATATTGCAGGAAACTGGAGTAGCAACCTTGTGCCTACAAGTACTTGCAATGTAACGATACCCTCTGCCCCTACCAATCAACCAATACTAAGTACAGATGTGGTGATAAACAATATTGAGATAGATGGGAGTGTAACCATCAATAGCAAAACATTCACCATCAATGGTGCAGCAACAGGCACGGGCAACTTGGTGTGTTCACAAACTTCATCTTTAGTAATTGGTAGCACTGCTGGCACTATCAACTTTGACCCAAACAACAATAGCTTGAAGAACTTAACTATTAACGGCACTGCCACTTTGGGCAGTACGCTTAATTTGTATGGTACACTTACTTCAACCAGCGGCATATTGACTACTGGTGGTTTCCTTACCCTAAAATCTGTAAGTACAGGAACGGCAGTAGTTGCCCCTGTAAGTGGCAGCATCAGCGGCACGGTGAACATAGAAAGATACATTCCCAAAGGATATGCTGCCCACAGGGATTTGGGCGTATGTGTAAATGGTGCAGGGGCAATAACCAACACTTGGGGCGATTCCCTTGAAAACTATGTGGTATATAATTATAAGGCATCAAGTGGTTGGGATACTGTACTTAACACTACTCCATTGGAAAAGTACATTGGTTACAGGATATTGGTAAGTGGTCACAACAACCCTATTGTACCTACTGCCAGCATCAGTTATATGAACAGCGATGTAACCCTTGCCTATTCAGGCACTTTGTTGACGGGCAACCAAAGCATACCAATTACTGGTGGGCAGAACAATTTTAGTTTTGTCTCCAATCCTTACGCATCCCAAGTGGATTTCAATGCTTTAGCAAAAAGTGGTTTGTATGATGGCTACTGGTATCTTGACCCTACCACCTTATACGGCACTTATGAGGACTACAATTACTACGGGGTAAACCTAGGTGTAAGCAACATTTATGGAAAGAGTGCTGGACAATACCTACAGCCCGGTCAAGCATTCTTTGTATGTAGCAACACAAGTGGAACGCCTAGTTTTACATTCACAGAAAGCGCAAAGAATAATGGCAATGGTCAACTTAGCATCTTTGGCACAAAATCTTTAAATAGAATAGCAACTGGGCTGTTCACAGGCGGTAAAAATGTGGACGGCGCAGTAGTTGTATTCAACAGTAACTTCTCAAACAGCGTAGCAAAGGAAGATGGTTTGAAGATAAGCAACCAAGGCGAAAACCTAACCTTTAATGTGAGTGGCAAAGACCTTTGCGCAAGTGGTTGGTCGATGCCAAAAGCTACTGACGAACTGCCGTTGCATTTGTACCAACTGAAAACCAATATGGCTTACACGCTTCGTTTGGATGCTAGCCAGTTTGTGGGTAATGGCTTGGCTGCCTACATAAAAGACAATGTACTGAACACACAAACCTTATTAACGGGTGACAGTAATATTGTTTCATTTACTACGACAACCGACACCGCTACTTACAGCAATCGCTATAGCATCGTGTTTGGTTCAAGCACATTGCCAGTGAAAAGTATTGGTTTGACTGCTACTGAATTACAGAATAACCAAGTATCACTCAAATGGAGTGTGATTGGCGAAACAAACGTTGCAGAATATAAAGTTGAACGTTCAATTGACGACATAACCTTCTCTGACTTAGCAACAGTAAGCGCAACTTCAAGTAATAACTACACTTATTTGGATGCTACTACAAGTGAAGGGTCTAATTACTACCGCATTAAGGCAACAGACAATTTGGGTGAGGTTAGTTACAGCAAAGTTGTGAGTGTGCAGTTATCAGCAAATAGCAAACAATTAATAGTTTATCCTAACCCTGTCACTAATGGTAACTTTAAGTTTGGGATTGCCAACATTGGTAAATACACAATTAGCGTAGTGGATAAACTTGGGCAAACTGTTTACAGCACAACAATTAACCATTCTGTTTCAAGTGCATTAGAAACCGTGACTTTAAGGAATCAATTGGCAGCTGGCAGTTACACGTTGACAGCAAGAGGCGAGGATGGCAAAGCATTAAGAAGCACAGAAATAATCATAAAATAATAAAATCAAAACCATGAAAGTAGTCTTGAATACTGTATTAAAAACAATGTTTACGATAGTGATAATATCAGTCACAACGATAACAGTAAACGCCCAATTCAACATAGGTGGTCCAGGTACCAACGGTAGCGGCATCAATGGAAATGGCACTACTAATGGTAGCCCTTCACCCGAAGTTCCTTTTGATGGTGGGATGAGTCTGATGTTGCTTGCTTCGGGCGTTGGTTATTGTGCAAAGAAGTTGAGGAAGAAGTAAGACCCAATAAATCAGGAGTGCAGCTAGACAATGGCTGCATTCCTTACTTTACTTCACAGGTGGACACACCCTGCTTTCGGTATGCAGCCAACAAAAGTGTTTAGTAAAGTGCTTGCAGACGGAATAAATTCAACAATTCTGCTTTCTTTTAGCAGTAGTTTCGGCAGACCTAACATTATGGGACAGTAGAGCAAGAATTGAGCAATGGAACAAGAATTAAGCAATTGTCATTCGGCAGACCGAACATTCTTGTCAAGCACCTTCCCAAACACTCATTCGTTGGCAGCCACCTAAAATTACCTCATTATGAGAAAATGTATAATTACTTTGTTTACTTTATTAACAACAATTTTTTTGATTGGAAATGTTGTATTTGGTCAATATACAAGTAACGATTTCACAATAATAACAAAAGGGCTTTCAAATGAGTACGCTTCCAAGTTTAAAGATGTATCAAATAAGAAGTATTTAATTGAAGCTTTTAATACTATAAGAGTAACTCACTTAATTGCTCCAATTAAGATAATTGTTTCTTATGATAATAATGTAGGAAACGTTATTGCTGAAGTTAATTACGACCATAATAAACTATTTGCTCCAAATAGTGATTATGACAGACACAACCAGATGTGGAATAGATATGCTGACGGAATAAGTGTTTGGTTACAGTACCAAATATTTGGTGCACTTAGTGATTATAAAAGGGCGGTTGCTACAAATGGGTATCATATAGATAAAGACTTAATCAAGTTTGATAGTGAAGTGAAATTGCAAAAAGAGAACGGGGATTGGGCATTGTTCTATGCTCACAACTATTTTGATAATAGAGGTTTTTACCCTGCTGCTTTTTACAAAAATTCGAGATTGAATATTAGTGGCAAGCTATACGAAATTGAAACTCCAAATCCTGATTTTTTGGTAGACCATAAGTTTTTTACAATTGGTAAAACGACAGGTTTAGATGGGAAAAAGACAGAAGCATACTATTTTTCAAAGTTTTTCCAAATTGCAGATAAAGTAAAGACAACTTCAAATGAAGAAACAATCGGATTAAAAAAAACATTTGCACTTCCATTTAAGATAAGTCAAGATTTATTTAATAACCTACTTACAGACAAATCAAAATACGAAAAAATAGATGATACAGATAGAATAAATGATTTATTGACAAATTCCTTGAAAAATAAGTTAATAGCTTTAAATCGTAATCCTGAACTAACACAAGATTATAGTTTCTTTTATATCGGTAAATGCAGTTATAAACAATATCAGTTAGAAATGTTTGTACATCAGTATCATGGATTAGGCGACCAACTAAATGCTCATTTAAACATTAGAAATAGTGAGGGTGAAATAATAGATACTAAAGAAATTGGGTGTTATATCGAATCTGAACTTGAATACCTCTTGACAACTTGTACAATAGATGAAAAAGGGATAATTTCAATGAAGATTTCTAAAGAAAAATCAAGTAGAAATGAAAAGTATCAGATTAATTCACTCGGCAAGATTATAAAAATACAAAATGTTAATAATGGAAAATAATATTGAAAGATTCATTTCTCATGAATTGATAAGAACATTAAAACTTTTTTCAACTAAACACAAACCTCATTTTCCAACAAAAGAGATTTTCGCTACTTGGTATATAAACCAGTTAAAAGAACAAAAGTTCAGGTGTTATTATTGCGAAACATCAATTTTTGACATCCGCAAACTGATAGAAGAAAATAAGCTCTTAACAAGAAAGACAGGTTATGGTATGCGAGGACCTGTTTTAGAGGTTGATAAAATGACCAATAGTTTAGGTTATAGCCCTACAAATTGTGTATTGTCCTGTTACTATTGTAATAATGACAAAAGTTACACTCTAAATTCACAGGACTATAAGGAATTCTTCGGGAAAAGCCGAAAAGCTTTTTTTGACAATTTACTTCAACGTTGAGACGGCTTACTATAGGCGGCTGCCAACAAAAGTGTTTAGGAAAGTGCTTGCAGACGGAAGAAATTCAGCAATAGTGCTTTCTTTTGGCAATAGTTTCGGCAGACCTAACACTATGGAACAATAGAATAAGAATTAAGCAGTGGAACAAGAATTAAGCAATTGTCATCGGCAGACCGAACATTCTTGTCAAGCCCCTTCCCAAACACTCATTCGTTATCGGCAATACATAAAGTTCGGAAAAATAAAATGGTTAGACAATATAAGTAGCTTTTTTTGAAAAACTAAATAATAAAGATGGAAAACAACAAGTACTACAATTACTATTCAAGAAAATCAATAAGTGAATTAATCACTGAACTCAAACAGCTAAAACAAGATTCCACCAAGATTGACTGGTATGAAGCACTTATTCAATATCTTTTAGAAACTGAAATTTCGGAAGTAGAAAGAAGCCAAATTGATAACATAATTAACGGAGGAGGAAAAACATTGTCACAGGGGCTGGAGAATTTAGTAGATTTATATAAAAGTAACACTATAAACAAAGAAGAATTTGAAGCTTTAAAGAGAGAATTATTCGGAGATAAGAAAAGTACTATTAAAGAAATTCCAAAAATCATTACTCCAATTAATTTGGCGACTGAGATAAAAGTAAAAACCTCTTCCAATACAGCTCCTGTTAAACCCAAAAACACTAATTCAACTAGTCCTCTAAATCTGACTGGACAAAAAATACTTGCAGGAGTTTTTTTCTTAATTATTATAATTTGTTCAATAATTAAAAACGAATCAAAAAATAATAATTCTACACAAATTAGCACTCCACCTAGTTCAAATAATGTTGAACCAAGTTCATCTGATGGAACAAACAATTCGTATAGTGGTAAAGTATGTAGTTACTGCGGAAAACACTTTTCAGGTTCTCATTATACACACCTTGGAAAAATGGTAGACTGTCATGAATCTACAGACCCTAATTCAATAGGCATATTTTGTTCACTTGAGTGCTGCACTAATGCGAGAAGACGCTCCTGTCCATCGTGCTATTAATAAATTCTAAATTCCTCCAAAAAACAAATAAATGGAAGACAAAATCTTACAATTAAAAAGAGCAAAAGAACTCTTAGACCAAGGGTTAATAAATCAAATCGAATTTGATAAACTTAAAAAAGAAATATTAGGCACTGCATATTCTTTTAACCCTGATGAAAATATTATTGCAAGTAAGCCAGAAATAAAAACTGTCTCAACTATACAAGCTGAAAAAGTTAATAGTTTGGCAATGCCTAATGTGATAACACCAAAAGCATCTGTCAATGTTAATATAATTGAAAATGGGTCAACATCTAATTACAATAAAAATAGTACTAATGATACTACTCCTTATTCTGCCAAACAAAAACCAAATAAACTATTGGTTTATTTGTTCTCAATAATAGGATTATTGCTACTAACATGGGGAGTAATATTTTCATCAAAGTCCATTGACAAATCCATTGAAAACAAAATAGCAAATGATTCAACTAGGGTAGATTCAAGTAAGCTAGTAAACGGAGCCTCTTTAAACGAATGGTTAAAGAAAGCAACAGGATATGATTTTAATTTGGATAATTCAAGGATAAGTTTTGAGACTAAAAATTACAGCATATCTGATACTTCAATTAAACTTAATGTTTCTGGTTCTGAAGAAAATGGGGTTAAAAATCCAAAATCAAACTACTACAATAGCTATATCGTAATTGAATTTGAAAATGGATGGAAGCATCATATTTTCCTCACAAATAACTTAGTTATTAATTCAATTCATTATGGCTCACATGGCGAATCAGTATTATATAATTTAAATACTAAATCTTCAAATATCTTGGATTATGAAATAACAAATATCAATGGCAAAGAGGCGGTAATTATGTCTAGTGGTCATGATTCAACAGGTGGTTTTGTTAATAATACTGGCAAACTTAATCTTGAAACACTTGAAGTTATTTGGGATAATTCAACTAATCAGATCAATTCAACAAGGCAAAATGACAATCCTGACATTGACGGCATATCAGGATTCAGGTCACTTTATCAATCTATGATGGATGCAAGTATATCCGGAGATGTGAATAAAGAAGTTGATTTTTATTCGGAAAGTTGTAGCTACTATGGAGAACTTTTAAATAAATCTCAAATAAGTAACCGACTTACGAATTACAATAACAAATGGAAAGCTAAGGAGTATAGAGTATTTAATTTTAAAAAAATAAATACTAACAATTTTGAGTATGAAATCTCATTAAAAATTCAAAATAAAAATACTCTTAAAGAGTTTACTTATCATATTACAGGCGTAATAACTTTTGATAATAATGGCAAAATAAGTAACCAAGCAGATTATTCACAAAATAAAGATGTTACTCCAAATTAGAAGTACTTAAAATCCAATATTAAAATAGCTGTACTTTACTATCAACTTTTAAAATTTAAAAAATGACAATCTTAAAAAGAGTATCTTATTTATCAAATCTAGCATTAGGATTTGACTTTGAGAATTATTTGACAATAAATGAAAAGCAAATAGTAGTTTTTGAAATTGATACACTCAATAGACGTTACTTGCTAAAAGAAGGAGAAACTTTTGACGATATATTGGAAAAATCCAATAATAAATATTTTGATTCAAAAGCAGGGTATTTGGTAGACATTAAAAGTAAACTGCAAACACAAATTGAAGCCGATTTGCTTCTATTATCTGATATTGTTTTAAATTCAAACCCAATAGATTTAGACACAATCATTATACATGAATTGGTTCATATGTTGATTGAATCAAAAAATGAATCAAATTTAGAGTTGACGGAAGAAGCTATTACTATCGGTGGTCAAATTTATAAAATTACTGATTATCATAATGTAGAAACAACAAAACACAACTTGGACTTTTGTAAGCTACTAGCACAGGCTTGTATAAATTACAACATAAAGTCTAAAAATTTTTCAACAGACTTCCTAGCTTCAAAGAGTGCGATGCGCTTTGACATATTTGAAGACTGACTTGTACAGCCGATAACAAAAGTGTTTAGGAAAGTGCTTGCAGACGGAAGAAATTCAGCAATTCTGCTTTCTTTTAGCAGTAGTTTCGGCAGACGTAACACTATGAGACAATAGAGCAAGAATTAAGCAGTGGAACAAGAATTAAGCAATTGTACATCGGCAGACCGAACATTCTTGTCAAGCACCTTCCCAAACACTCATTCGTTGGCTGCCATTTCAGTTGATAATAAGCATAAAGAGTAAGCTGAAAATCTTTTAACAGAGTAAGCATAACTAAAAAAAGTTAAATTATGTTTTGGACAATTGTACTTATTTGCATTATTCTATTTGCCATCATTGTGGCAAAGGGTTCTAAAAAACAAAAAGAGAACCAAGTGAAACTAAAAGATTTAGGCTACGACATTGAGTCAAAAATCCAAACGGGCAAATATGTCGGGGGACATCCAGACATTAATGAATCTATTCCAAAAACTTTTATTTTTCCTAAGGACAACAAACTTGAAATTATGGTAGAAGTTCCAATGGCATTACCTGTTAAGAAAGCATATATAGATAATACATCTATTAAAAATGTTTTAGTAGAAGACCAATCATCAGTTGAAAAAAGAGTGACAGTTGGTAGATTGCTATTAACAGGAATTTTCGCATTTGCTTGGAAAAAAAAGAAAAAAAACGAATTAGCGTATTTAACAATTGAATGGAATGACGGAAGATTTGACAACGAAACAATTTTTGAATTTGAAGGAGCTGGAGCAATGCAAAATGCGAATACTGCGAGAAATAAAGTCATGAAAGCAGTAAAGTAACCACTTCAGTATCAGAAATGGGAGCAGACGGAATAAATTCAGCAATTGTTTCGTCAGACCTAATAATAAGGAACAATGGAGCATTTATTAAGCAATTATCATCGGCAGACGAAACATTCTTGTCAAGCCCCTTCACAAAAACTCATTCAATGGCAGCCATTTTATGACAGACAGAGATAAATACAATAAGATATTTGACAATGGACTATTACACATTGAATCTGCAAAACTTTTGGCAGACAATTGTTCATTTGGTTTTGCAATTTCACATTTAATTTTAGGAATTGAAGAGTTAATAAAATATCAAGTTGTTTTAACTCACTTTTCAGATGATAAAGTTTTTGCAGACAAGGAGGTTAATCCTACAAATCGAAATTCAATATTTAGAGACCATCTTAAAAAACACAATTTAATAAAAGAATTTCAACAATCAATTTCAACAGAATTTGCTACAGACTTTCAGGACTATATTTTTCATAAGGTGACAGGACAAGAATTGACAGAAAAGCATTTGGCAATTGAGAAGAATAGATTTAAAGAATGGGGATGCTTTTTCAACGTGGCTTACAGTGAAATAAATATCCCAGAAACAGAAAGACTGTCATTTTTTGAATGGTTAAAAAGTGCAAATGATACAAAAAATAAAGGCTTTTACGTTAATTGGACAGACACAAGTTTTGACAGCCCAAGTGAAATAAAAAAAGGACAATTTGAAACAGCTATGAACTATGCAAATGCTATTTTAAAGCAGACAGAGGTTATTAAAAGTTTGGACATAACCGACATAGAATTTATGGACTTACTAAACAGTGACATCGAATAAAAACGGCAGCCAACAAAAGTGTTTAGGAAAGTGCTTGCAGACGGAAGAAATTCAGCAATTTTGCTTTCTTTAAGCTTTTGTTTCGGGTGACCTGACATTATGGGACAGTAGAGCAAGAATTGAGCAATTGAACAAGAATTAAGCAATTGTCCATCGGCAGACCGAACATTCTTGTCAAGCACCTTCCCAAACACTCATTCGTTAGCCACCATTAAAACACATCATAATGTTTAGACAATCTTGCAAACAGAATAGAAATTCAATTTATGGGATTTTAGGTTTATCTCAAATAGGGGTAAATCAAGTAAATTACGGCAATGGGACAGCTTTTATGATTGCGCCAGAAATCATAGTAACTGCCGCACATGTAATTCATCAAAATAATAAACATAATGACCCATTACACAGTTCAATTCAAGTAATTAGAACACCCGATATTGGACAGCCTTTTTCACAGGCAACATTGATAGCTGAAGATAAGGTCAGAGATATTGCTTTACTGAGAATTACAAATCCGTCCTCTGCTGATTGTTTGACACTACATCCAAACAGAGCAGAAATTGGGAGGTCTGTTGGTTCTCTAGGTTTTCCATTAGCAACTGTTACATTCACGAACAATGGTTATACATATAACTTAGTTGAACGTTTCCAAGGAGCAAATATTTCAGCATTTCAACGTAGTCTAAATCCAGCGACTAACCTATCTCTTGACTTTTATGAGACAGACTCACTGATGTATGGTGGTTCAAGTGGCTGTCCTGGCTTTTTTGAAACAGGGGAAGTATTTGGTTTGCATGTAGCCTCTATTAATGACAAACCACAAGGAGAAAATACTAACTCGACAAGAATGGCAATTGCATTATGGGTTCCAGCTAGTGACATAATAGCATTTGCTAGTCAAAATGGAATTGCAATATAACGATGGCTAACATCAGTATTCACGATAGCAGGGGTGACGGAACAAACTCGTCAGTAGAATAATAATTTAGCTTTAGTTCCAGCTTGACGTACTATATTTGGCTTTTAGTTCTTTACTCAACAGTAGTATTTCAATTGGGCTTCAGTCGTCGGCGGACGGAACACTATTGCCCTGCCATCGCAAATACCTGCTCGTTGGCTGCAATCCTAACGTAGCATAAAAAATAAAAAATGAGAATTAGACAATTAACTTTATTTGGATTATTGTTGACAATTTTTGCTTGCAATAATAGCAATAACAATCAGTCACAAACACAGATTGAAAGCAAGAAGAATGACACAATTAAACCTAAAATATTTCTAAGCCTTTCAGACCTTTTGTCTCTTATAGACCAAGATGGATTAAATAAGTCTACTATAATAAGTTATTTAGACAGTATAAATACGAATTGGAAATTTAAGGGAGCTGACGATGAGGAAATGTTTTTTATGAAAATCAACGATGAGAAGAGCAAAGAAATGATAACTTATAAATACAAGCAATTCATTATTGAGTATTTAACTTATAGCAAGAACCATTATTTAGACATATCTCGAGAAATTACTGCAGCACAATTTAAAGTGACTAACGAAATGAAAAATGATTACGGTGGGCAGGAATACCAATACGCATCAGATAAATATAATATCATTACTAAAGAAATTCCAATGACAGAACCGGGGGAAATTGGTTTCAAGGTATTTGTTGCGCAAAAAAGATAATTAAACTTTACTATGGACAGAATAATAACTATTTCATCGCTGACGGTTGATCTTAACAGAATAAGAGCGATAAAGCTCAATAACTACAGCAATATTGGCAACCCTAATGTTTTGACAATAGAATACAATTCAAGAATTGAGTACACGAAAAATCCTTTTACTAACGAAATAGAAAAGTCGGAAATTATTGAAACAATTACTAAAGAATATCCCGATTTTGAAACTGCACAACTCCATCAAAGAGAGTTTGAAGATTGCTGGAAAGACTACTTAAATGAAAAATAAAATGATACAAAGTTTTGATAATTTCACATTTGACAACCTATCCCATTTACAAATTGGCAGAATTGGTGAGTATTGGGTAAAGATTTGGCTTACCCTTTCAGGCTTCGATACATATTATAATGATGTTGACGACAAGGGTATTGACTTTATCCTTCGATTAGACAATAATAAGCATATAGATATTCAAGTCAAAACCATACGCACAAATACAGGGTATGTTTATGTTTCAAAAGAGACTTGGAAGAATGAATTAAGAGATAATCTGTATTTAGCACTTGTGCTTTTAGACAATCATAAAATGCCGACAATCTATTTTATCCCTTCAAATGCTTGGTTATCACCTAATGAATTATTGAAAGATAGAAATTATGAAAAAGAAGGACAAAAAAGTAAACCTGAATGGGGAGTGAACGTTTCCCAAAAGAATATGGGACTTCTACATCAATATGACATTACAAAATTCATCGAGCGAATAAAGGACTGACAGCCAACATCAGTATTCACGATAGCAGGGGGGACGGAACAAACTCGGCAGTAGATTAATAATTAGGCTTTAGTTTCAGCTTGACGTACTATATTTAGCTTTTAGTTCTTTACTCAACGGCAGT
>CAITVK010000097.1 GCA_903895845.1 uncultured Chitinophagaceae bacterium | reverse complement strand
TTTGGAACGCAGTCAACGGCTGCTACAAGTACCTTGAGGATATCCATCAAGGATGAGGTAGCACGCACGACCGATGAAATAGTCGCTTACACCAGCAATCAGGCAGGGTTCTCTAGGAAGATGGCACAGCCAGCCACAGCCACCAATGCAACCATTGCTTTTGACGTGAACGGGACAAAGGCAGCCATCAATACATTGACAGCATTAGACAGCAAGACAGAGTTGCCAATCACGGTGTTGACACCAAGGGCAGGTACTTATATAGTGAGTCTAAGCACCAAGAATATCAATCTGCCCGTTTACCTGAAGGATGCAGTGACAGGAACGTACACTGACTTATCAGCCAATATAACAATCACTACAACTAAAAGTGAAACAGCGGGTAGGTATAGTTTAGTATTTAGTATGCCAAATTCAATTGTAAAATCTCAATTATCAATTTATCCAAATCCTGTGAAAAGTGTTGCTACTATTAAAGGAAATCATATTGCTTTGGTACAAGTAGTAGACAATATTGGAAGGGTGGTGAAGACTGTTACCTTAAAAGATGCTACTAACCCTGTATTGTCTGTAAATGGTTTGCAAGTAGGGGTGTACCATCTGCGGATTCAAACAACTGATGGCAATGTAAGTGGCGTGGGGATGGTGAAAGAGTAGGCATTAACATTATTTAGTGATTAGGGATAAGAAAGAGTCTGTTTTAAAGTATTTACTTTGAGGCAGACTCTTTGCCTTCAGGTTACTTGGTGGGTAAGGCAAATAAAAAACCCGCTATAAAAGCGGGTTTCGTGCCTCAGGCGGGAATCGAACCCGCACCTCCGTTGCTGAAGACAGGATTTTAAGTCCTGCGTGTCTACCAGTTCCACCACCAAGGCTGCCAAAAAAAATTCCATCTTGCGATGGAATCTTTCTGTTTGGAGCGAAAGACCAGGCTCGAACTGGCCACCCCGACCTTGGCAAGGTCGTGCTCTACCAAATGAGCTACTTTCGCCTAAATCCTAAGAACTATTTCGTTTTGGGAGTGCAAATATAAGAGTCAGGATTCAATTGCACAAACTTTTTTGAAAAAATTCTTACTTATTTATACTCAGGTTTGTATTGAGTACTACTTTGAATCTCAACATCAGGATGCCCTTTGTAACGAGATTGATAAAGCCTTAAGCAATTGCCAAATAATCCGCCTAAAATGCAGAAAACAGATAGATAGAAAATGAATTTGGAAGAGTTGACCCAACTTTTGGTAAAGTCTAAGTTTGTTTCTTCTTGTTCTGTAACGTGATCGTGACTGCTCATAATTATTAAAATATTGCGTTGCAAAAATAGGGAGCAGGCTGATATAATCAACACCTGCGTTGAAACATTTTTGTAATCACCCTTTGTTGTTCACAATTTGGTGGAAATAGTGCTTGTGCCTGATGAAGTACTGGCAAACTACACTGCCATTATACACCCCGCCCAATTGCTTTAATGGTACTCTCTTGAGGGTATGTGTTTTGTATCCCTTTACCCAGATGGTGATTACAGAAAAGTGCGCCTTGCAAATGGCTATGAAGAAATCTTTGTCTCCCTGAAACAATCCTTTCCATGCAGAGATGGCATCCAATAGAAAACGAAATGGGATTACTTTTAGTTTCTCTGTCCATGTGAGGTTCTTAGAAAGCATTAATAGGTTGTTCCTGAAGTTCAAGAATACCTTTCGTCCTCCTCTTGGTAAAGTACCTGCCCCTACATGATACACAACGGATTGCGGAACAACCATCAATTTGTACCCTGCCAGTTGCATTCTCCAACATAAGTCTATCTCTTCCTGGTGGGCAAAAAAGGAGGCATCAAAACCCTCAAGCTGATGAAATACGTTGCTTCTGACAAACATCGCTGCACCACTTGCCCAGAATATCTCTTGAATATCTTCGTACTGATGCTTGTCTTCTTCCAGTACATCAAAAACCCTCCCTCGAGAAAAGGGATAGCCTAATTTATCTATCCATCCGCCACAAGCACCCGCATATTCCAATAGCTTTCTATTGTTATAAGCAATTAGTTTGGGCTGACAAGCAGCAATCTTTGCATCGGATTCCATCAGGTTGATGATGGGTTCTATCCAGTTTGTACTTACTTCTACATCCGAATTTAAAAGTACATAATAGTCACTTTCCACTAGTTTCAATGCCCAGTTGTAGCCTCCGGCAAAGCCATCGTTCTGTGTATTTAGTAATATCTCTACAGTAGGGAAGTGTTCTTTCAGATAAGAAAGAGAGTCATCGGTAGAGTCGTTGTCTGCAACAATTATACGCTTGTTCTCGTAGGAACTATTGAGCACGGATGGAATGAAAGTCTGTAGGTGCTTCCGTCCATTATAATTTAGAATAACAATTGCAACGCTGGGCTGTGCCAAAAAGTAGAGTTTTTGCGAAAATAGGGGGAAACTTATTTGTAGTTATGCAAAATAATGAAAACGTCTAATCATAAATATAGCTAGACCATTAAAAGTGTTTGGACAATATGAAAAGATTTGGCTATAGTTTGCAGGAAGCCTATTCAATTCCTATAAATAAGAAGGTTGATATTTCAAATAAGAACATTCTTTCTCCCAATAAGAACATCCTTTTTTTAAATAAGAATGTTCTTTTTCTCAATAAGAAGGTTCTTTCTCCCAATAAGAATGTTCTTTCTCCCAATAAGAATGTTATTTTTCTCAATAAGAATGTTCTTTTTCTAATAAGAAGGTTCTTTTTCTAATAAGAAGGTTCTTATACAGGTTAATTTGTATCCAAAAGTGGGTTAAAGGGCCTTCACTTTAGTCAATAAACAATAAAATTTACCTTCCTTCCTTTCCTAACCTACTATTCTTTTTGCCGTAAGTGGAATAAATAACCAAGCCAATTCCCATCCAAACGAAGAACCAAAGCCAGCTGATAGCTGGTATTTCAGTTAACAGATACAGGCAACACAAGGCACCCACAATGGGTATTACAGAATAGTTTCGTAGGAATGCGAGTATGGCAACGACTACTAGAATGCCCATAAATACTAAGAAGAGTATTTCTTGAAAGCTTTCAGTACTTATTTGGGTAATAGCATTAGTTATACGAGAATGAGAGCTCATTACTATCTTAAATCCCCAGGAGTCTTTGGTATCATTAATTATATGTGTGTGAAAGCCTACAAAGATCAACACTGTCAAAATTGGAAGTATCCATTTGCCATTGATATAGGGCAACCTGAATGCACTCTTCTTGGCATGGGTTAGTTTGGGTAATACCAAAACCCCAAAACAAACGAGTACAAAAGCAAATAATGTCCCGATACTAGTAAGGTCGGTCATCAGGCTACTTGGCATAAACAAGGAGGGTACACCCACCAAAATCCCAGTAATAATTGTAGCGAAAGCGGGCGTTTGAAATTTTGGATGTACTTCGGAGAACTTTTTGGGCAGTAGTCCATCACGGCTCATACTCATCCATATTCTCGGTTGTCCCAATTGAAATACTAATAATACACTCGTAGTGGCTATTACGGCACTTACGGAGATGATATACCCTATCCAAGTGAGGTGTATCTTTTCAAAAACATAAGCCAAAGGGTCGTTTACTTTCAGCTCACTGTAATTGACCATTCCTGTCAGCACCAAGGCTATCAGAATGTATAGTATGGTACAGATAAGTAACGAATAAATCATTCCCCTAGGTAAATCTCTTTGTGGGTTCTTGCATTCTTCGGCCGTGGTAGAGATAGCATCGAAACCTATGTAAGCATAAAAAACAGCACTTACCCCTGCCAATACACCGCCAAAGCCATTCGGCATAAAGGGATGCCAGTTGTTTGTTTTAACATAGAAACTACCGATAGCAATGATGAGTATGATAACAATAATCTTGAAGACAACCATTGCATTTGTTGTTTTCTTACTCTCTTTGATACCTATATAAGCCAGTATGGTAATGAGTACGACGATACCTAGGGCAGGAATGTTTACCAATAAGTGCTTGCCAAAGAGGAGAGGGGCGCTATTCCATGCTGCTATGGCCTCTTGCATTGTATCTGTCAGTGGCTTGTGTGCAGCAGTCGCTTTTGCTGCATCATCCACCAAGCCGCCTACAGATATGGGGTCGTTCACCAGCCAACCGGGTAAGTGAATGCCTAGCCCTTGTAACAGGTTGTTGAAATAGCCACTCCAACTGATGGCCACTACGATATTGCCAATAGCATATTCAAGTATCAATGCCCATCCAATGATCCATGCAACGATTTCTCCGAAGCTGACATAAGCATACGTGTAGGCACTACCTGCTATTGGAACCCTGCTGGCAAACTCTGCATAACACAAGGCACTGAATCCACAGGTGACTGCGGTGATAATGAATAATATAGAGATACCGGGACCACCATTGAAAGCCGCAGTGCCAATGGTAGAAAAGATACCTGCACCTATTACGGCTGCAATGCCCATGAAGGTGAGGTCTTTTACGCCCAAAACCTTATTAAGTGAATGTCCGCCATGTCCATCGCTTACACCAGCCTCATTATCTGCTACAATTTTTTCTATCGACTTTTTCCGGAACAATGAACTCATAATCACTAAAAGTTAGAGGGCTAAGAAAATCTAAAATCTTTACAACAGCGGAAATATAGTATCTATTTTATTACATGCACTCATTGCAAGGCATAAATAATTAATTGTTCCGCTAAAAAAGCCTTCTACAGCAGGTTGTCTTGCACAAAATCGGGAAACATAATCTATCATTGATACCTTCTGGTGAGAAAGTTTATCGTATCTGGAACTTTCTCTTTAAAGTACTAATGGTAAATTTTAGAGACTGGTTAGCTCAAAATGAACTTGAGTATCGGTATAAGCAGCAAGAGTTCCGAACTGGTAAAAAAAGTTCTTAAGGCAGATAAGGCGGCAGTCATGTGGTTCTCAACAGTCTTTTCTGAGATATGAAGTTTTTCTGCAATTTCTTTGTTGGACATCCCTTCGTGTCTGCTCAGGATAAATACTTCCTTTCTTTTTTGCGACAAGGCATTCAATGCTTTCTGATACAATGATTCCAGGTGATGGTTGTTGGCCAATGAGTCTGCGGTAAGGTATGATACCGATTCTTCGTTATCGGCAATACCCATTTTTGTCAGTTGTTTTTTTGTTGCTTCCTTCCTGATGTGGTCTATCACGCTTCTGTAGGCAATGGTGAACAGGAATCCACCAAAAGATTTACTGGTATCAATCATCGCACGCTTCTCCCAGATGCGCTGAAATATGTTCTGTGTAACATCTTCAGCTTCAATGGTGTCTTTGAGGTAGCCGTACACAAATTGATAAACTTTCCTGATATAAAAGTCAAAGATTTTGCGGAAAGCCTCTTCATCGTCCTTTTTTAGCCGTTCCAGTAAATTCTTTTCGTCAATCATTCGTCAAATTTATCAAATAAACAACAAGCACACACCGTAAAAATAGTATAAACCTTTCGCTATTACCAATTATTAAATGCCCGACTATATATTTGTTGCCATTACTTACATCCCTCCTCAATCTAATTTAACAATGCTAGATTCTGTTTTAAAGCAATACAACATCAATGAAACTTTAGAGGTACAAACACTCAAGGGAGGGCTTATTAATAGCACCTGGAAATTGATTGGCAAGAACAAGCAATATATTCTCCAAAAAGTGAACGGCGATATTTTTAGTAGCCCTACGGACATTGCACGCAATATAAAAAACATTGGCGACTACCTACACCTGAATTATCCCAACTACTTTTTTGTGGGACTATTACCTACAATCAATGGCGATGTTGTCTGCAATATGCCCGACAATGGCTCTTATCGATTGTTCCCTTTTGTAATTGATTCTGTTACGTATAGCGCCTTAAACAATCCACAACTGGCTTATGAGGCAGCGGTTCAGTTTGGTCGGTTCGCCAACCATTTGTCTCGCTTCCCGGTAGAAAGCCTTCATATCCCACTTCCCAACTTTCATGACCTAAGTCTACGGTTTACTCAGTTTGAAAACATATTGGTAAGTGGCAATCCTGAACGGATATCCGAGGCGGCAGAAAGCATCGTATTTTTGAAGAAGCACAGTGATATTGTAGCCGTTTTTGAAGGGATAAAGCAGAACCCCAACTTCAAGATTCGCGTAATGCACCACGATACCAAAGTGAATAATGTGTTGTTTGATAAGGATAATAAAGGCTTGTGTGTGATTGATTTAGATACAGTGATGCCCGGCTATTTTATGAGCGATGTAGGTGATATGATGCGTACTTATCTGTCACCTGTCAGTGAGGAGGAGAAAGATTTTAGTCTGATTGAAGTGAGGGAAGATTATTTTAAAGCGATATTGGAAGGATATTTATCTGAAATGAAGGGTGAGTTGAGTACCGATGAGTTAAAGCACTTTGTTTATGCCGGAAAGTTCTTGATTTATATGCAAGCCCTTCGTTTTCTGACCGACTACCTACAAAATGATACCTATTATGGCTCGCAATATCCCGGACATAACTTTATAAGGGCTAACAACCAGATTGTCTTGCTACAAAAATTGATAGAAAAAGAAGCTGCATTGCAGGATTTGGTGCGCAACTATTAAGAAGCAGCTAGTACGAAATATTGTTATATATTCAGAGCCTGTTTAAAATTTATTCAATAAAAGCTTTATAGCAGATAATTTGACCATTTCTTCAGCGGATTCCATTAACAACTCATAATTCCTGCACAATCTTCGGTCATTGTCAAACCAAGAAAATGTTCTCTCTACTATCC
>CAITVK010000096.1 GCA_903895845.1 uncultured Chitinophagaceae bacterium | reverse complement strand
TCACTAGATTTTTTACTGCGGATTTCTTCAAAGCATCAGAGAATATCCTTCGTTCCCTGACCACTAACTTTTCTTTCGTAGACTCCTTCATAAGTTGACTTTTTTGTCAACCTATATCAGGCAGGAACAAGTGATAAGCAAAGAAAGAGGAGAGCGTGTAGCAAAATACATGAACTCCTCTTTTTGCGTTAGGTTTATAATGTTTCTTCAACAACTCCTAACTCAAAATTCATATCTCATAACTTATAACTCCTTTCCCACCAACTCCAGAAACTCATTCTCTGTAATAATCTTTATCGTATTGATTTTCTTTGCTTTTTCCAATTTACTTCCTGCATCTTCTCCTACCACCAAGTAGTTCAGTTTACTGCTCACACCGCTCACAATCTTACCACCATGCTCCTCGGCAAGGGCTTCGGCATCGCTACGTTTTAAGCGGCTTAGGGTACCCGTAAACAAAAAAGTCTGGTCTTGTAAGCCACCACTTGAGACTGTTTCCTTTTTAGTATTCACCAATTGCAACCCCAAAGCTTCCAACTGATGCAGCATGGCAATATTCTGTTCATTACTAAAGAAATGATGGATACTCTTGGCAACTTTCACGCCCACATCGTCCAGTTGTTGCAAGTCTTCCTCTGTTTTAGATGCAAAATCCAATAGATGATTAACGGAATTAGCCAATGCCTTGGCAGTTGTTTCACCCACGAAGCGGATTCCTAGTCCATAGATAAGCCGATATAAGGGTTGTTGTTTGCTGGCCTCAATAGCGGCAGTCAGGTTGTCGATACTTTTTTTACCAAAGCCTTCGAGTGTGCCGAGGGCATTGAAATTGATAGTGTAGATACCGGGAATATCTTTTAGGAGTCCCAACTCGTAGAACTTGCGCACATTAGCTTCCCCAAAACTTTTGATATCCATGGCATCTTTACTTACAAAATGAATAATTTTTTCTACTACCTGTGCCTCACATTCTATATTGATACAACGCCATACAGCTTCTCCTTCTTCTTTAAACAACGGACTCTTACACACAGGGCATTCCTTAGGGAAGTCAATAGGAGTCTGTGTTCCATCTCTTAATTCGGGTTGACTTTTCACTATCTGAGGTATCACATCGCCAGCACGTTCTATCAATACAGTATCGCCTATCTGTAAATCTTTCTCCCGGATATATTCTTCATTATGAACTGAAATACTACTCACCGTAACGCCGCCCACTTGCACAGGATCTAGTTTGGCAACGGGTGTAACCGCACCGGTACGTCCCACCTGAAACTCGATGTTACGTAGTTTTGTTGTAGCCTGACGTGCCTTAAACTTAAATGCAATCGCCCATCTAGGGTGGTGGGTCGTCATGCCAAGTTTCTCTTGTAAAGCAAAGTCATTCACTTTTATTACCATTCCATCAATCTCGTAAGGAAGTGTGTCACGCATCATTTCGAAGTCATGAACGTGTTTTATCACTTCGTCAATACCCTGTACTACTTGCTTTTCCTTTTGAGGGGAACGAAAGCCCAAGTCCCAGAGTAGTTGAAGGGAGTTGGAGTGGGTGGAGAGGGGATTAACCGTTAACCGATTACCTTCAACCGTAGTTTGTTGATAGTTCTGAAGTTCGCTATCTTTCATTGAACGGTCAACGGTCAACGGTCTGCTGCTTAGATTATAATAACTTACATGATAAAAGAAGGCATCGAGATTGCGTTTAGCAACTTCTTTAGGGTCCTTCATCCGTAAACTTCCACTTGCTGCATTGCGTGGGTTAGCCAACGGCGATAATCCTTGTGCAATAAGGCTTTCATTGTATTGTGTAAACGCAGCTTTGGTCATTACAATCTCCCCACGTATCTCTATCTGTTGGATGCCATACTTACTGAAAGGTGCCGATAAAGGGATGGAGCGTATCTGCTTAATGTTGTTTGTAATTTCTTCGCCTTCCACGCCATCACCTCGGGTTGTACCTCTTACGAGAAGGTCATTTTCATAAATTAACGAAATACTTGCCCCGTCAAACTTGGGTTCAATGCAATATTCAATGTTGTCGAGGTTGCTTTGTTCTTTTGCTTTTCTGTCCCAATCCAATAAATCATCGGCATTATAACTATTCTCCAGGCTCAGCATGGGAACGAGGTGCGGCAAGGTCGCAAAACTTTTATTGATGCTACTGCCAACCCGTTGAGTAGGGGAGTCGGGGGTAATTAAATGAGGGTTGGCAATCTCTGTTTCTTTCAAAGCCTGATATAGTTGATCATACTCAAAGTCGCTGATTAAAGGATCATTCAAAATATAATATCGATGTTCGTGAAAGCGTAGAATCTGACGCAATGAATCGATTTCTGCTACTACAATTTTTTCTTTTGCTGTTAAATGTTGTAGAAATTGATTTGTTTTTTGCTTAAAAGACTGTAAATCCGTATTATTGTGCATATTAAACTTTTAAAAACATAAAGATAGGAGCGACACGCGTAAATTTGGAATCGTTGTGTATTTTTTACACATTTAAAAAGAATACTTACCTTAGTACCCTTTTTCGATTGCAACTATAACGTAAATGCTTGTTAAAGATGAGAAATATTGCCCAAAGAATCGGTAGAAACATAGGCGGAGAGCTTGTGAAAGACCCAGCAAAACTAGTTGATACATACCCCAAGGTCCCACTTACTGTGGACTGTGTACTGTTTGGATTTGAAGAAAATGTTCTAAAAGTACTCTTGATACGAAGTGACCTCCAAGTATTTGATGGTTTATGGAGTTTATTGGGAGATAATGTATTGGATAATGAAGAGTTGGATGATGCAGCAAACCGTATCTTGAGAGAAAGAACCGGGATGAGTGACATCTACCTAGAGCAAGTACGTTCTTTTAGCCATCCTGCCAGACACCCTGGTGGACGTGTAATTACAGTAGCTTACTGTTCATTGATTAATATTCAACACCACCAATTAAAGATATTGGATCATGAACTGCACTGGCACGAAGTTCAGTCATTGAATAAGATGGCATTTGATCACTACGAAATACTTACTTACTGTAATCTATGGCTACAGAAACGTATTCAGGAGCATCCATTGGGTTTCAACCTGCTGCCAGAAAAGTTCTCAATGCGCGAACTTCAGAATCTGTACGAGGCTATATTGAATCAACAATTGGATAGAAGGAATTTCAGAAAGAAATTTGCTTCGATGGGTCTATTGATTGATGTAAATGAAATAGAAGATAACGTACCACACCGTCCTGGTAAATTATATAAATTCAACTTCGAGAAGTACGAGAAAAACAAACGAAACTGGATAGGAATAGACTTTTAATATAGTCATGAGTTAAATACACACCATAACTCATAACTCATAATTCATAACTAAATGATAGCTATTATCACAGGGGCATCAAAAGGACTAGGACGAGCAATTGCATTACAATTTGCGGCTGCTGGATACACATTGATTGTTTGCGCTAGGGGGGCAAAAGCGTTGTACGATTTTGTGGAAGAAGTACAGCTGGAATATCCCGAAACCACCATCAAGGCTTTGCCAGTTGATATGAGCATCAAAGAGGAAGTAACTGCTTTTGCCGAATGGAGCTTGCAATTTGGCACACCTGCTATTTTGGTAAACAATGCAGGTATGTTTCTGCCAGGATCAATCAATAATGAAGAGGCCGGAACCTTGGAAGCTATGATTAATACCAATTTATACAGTGCCTATCACCTCACAAGGGCTTTGTTACCTTCGATGGTTGCAAATAAAAGCGGTCATATTTTTAACATTTGTTCAATTGCATCATTGCAGGCGTATAGTAATGGTGGTAGTTATAGTATCAGCAAGTTTGCTTTACTAGGCTTTAGTAAGAATTTGCGTGAAGAATTAAAACCATTAGGGATAAAAGTAACTGCGGTGTTGCCAGGCGCTGCCTATACGGATAGCTGGAGCGGTAGTGGCGTAGACCCAAAAAGAATAATGGAAGCACATGATGTGGCAAAAATGGTTTTTGCTGCTAGTCAATTATCTTCTCAAGCTGTTGTAGAAGATATTATTTTGCGCCCTCAACTGGGAGATTTGTAGGTTTTGCTGTTTCCCTTCTGATTAATTAAATAATTTTATGAGCACACGCTACAAGCACCTTTTTTTTGATTTAGATCATACGCTTTGGGATTTTGAAACTAACTCAAAAGAAACATTGCATGACCTGTACATTAAGCATAACCTTTCCTCTATTGGTGTTCCAGATTATGAACACTTCTTTGAGCGATATACGTTTCACAACAAAAGGCTTTGGGAAAGATATACGATGGGATATATCCGGCAGGAAGAACTGAAATGGAAACGCATGTGGCTGACGCTACTCGATTTTAAAATAGCAAATGAGGTATTATCCAAGCAATTATCAGTTGATTTCCTGGAGCATCTACCAACAAAAACCGCTCTGTTTCCTTACACATTTGAGATTCTGGACTATTTGAAAGGCAAAGGATACCAACTCCATCTAATTACTAATGGGTTTGAGAAAGTACAATATTCCAAATTGGAGCGTAGTGGGCTGAAAGGATATTTTGAGCATGTAATAACTTCCGAAGCAAGTAACAATACGAAGCCCAACAAAGAAATATTTGATTATGCTTTTATGAAAGCCAATGCAGAGGCAGAAGAAAGTATTATGATAGGAGATAATTTGGATGCCGACATTCAGGGGGGTATCAATGCGGGGATGGACACTGTTTTTGTAAACCATGTAGATGAAGAAGCCTACATAACACCCACTTATATGGTGAAGGATCTAAAAGGTCTGGAAGAAATATTTTAATTGATTGTTCTGACAAAATAAAAATAGCGGCAATAGTAATGAACTATATTGCCGCTATTGCTTGATGTTTCTTCAATTGATTACTTCGCCGGAGCAGGTGCTGGAGTCGCAACTTTAGATACTTTAGCAGTAGCCTTTGCTTCTTTTTTGCAGCATTTCTTACTACCTTCTTTTTTCTTGCAGCAATCTTTGTCGCCAGTTTGTGCAATAGCAATACCACCTACCATTAATGCGACAACAGCCAAACCAAATACTTTTTTCATTTTATTTTTTTTATTTTAATAAAAATTAATTCCTTTCAAAAGTAAATGGATTTATTAATAATAGTTTTATTCATCCTGTTAAAATTACTTCCCATAACTTCCAAAAAGGATTTAGCTCCAGCTTGCAAGTACTGTTACCCCACCTTTTACTTTCTCGTTCAGGTTCACGTTTATTTTTGTTCCGGGAGGTAAAAGTATATCTACTCTGCTACCAAACTTAATAAATCCATATTCCCCGGTTTGCTTTACAATATCTCCAACTTTTGTATAGTTGCAAATACGTTTTGCCAAAGCCCCAGCAATTTGTTTATACAATATTGTTCCTTTTTCGTTCTTTACGGCTACACTCCAACGTTCGTTTTCTGTAGAGCTTTTAGGATGCCAGGCCACCAGATACTTCCCTTTGTGGTATTGATTGTAGATGACTTCTCCATCCATTGGATTTCTGTTTACGTGTACGTTTGCAGGACTCATAAATACACTCAGTTGTATTCTTTTGTCCTTAAAGTATTCCTCATCAATAATCTCTTCTATTACTACTACTTTTCCATCCGCAGGACTAATGATTTGATTATTATTGATAGTAAGTTTCCGATTTGGTATTCTGAAAAAAGAAATAATAAAAAGCAATAAAACCAACGTGATGCCATAAATACTGAAAGAAAGCCACGCATATTCGCTGCCCAAAAATGTAAACGAAAGTACGTTTATAATGCCAAATAAAAGTGCGGTAATCCCAATTGTCCTGAAACCTTCTCTGTGAATAGTCATTTTAAAAATTTAGGATGCAAATATAGAGGGATAGTCACTGATGAAGCAATATTTGGTTTCTGACCTGTTTGATATTACTTTTTTAGTTTAAATGCTTCTATTTAAATAATTAAAACTCCTTTTAATGCCACCCAAGCAGCATTTTTGCCGGTACGACTTTGGCAACATTGGGATACAAGTGATAAGAGTCAGGGTCTGAATGCTAGAAAAGGGGCTTTCAGGGAGGTAGTTAGCTCTTTCACGGACGTAGATGGAAGAGTTAGGGAGGTAGTTAGAGCCTTCACGGACGTAGATGGAAGAGTTAGGGAGGTAGTTAGAGCCTTCACGGACGTAGATGAAGGAGTCAGGGAGGTAGTTAGCTCTCTCACGGACGTAGATGAAGGAGTCAGGGAGGTAGTTAGAGCTTTCACGGACGTAGATGAAAGAGTCAGGGAGGTCGTTAGGGCTTTCACGGACGTAGATAAAAGAGTCAGGGAGGTAGTTAAGTCTTTCACGGACGTAGATGATTGCCGTAATGCGTGGTGATAGTTGATAGTATTTCTTAAATCCCTTCATTAACCTTCAGTTACTATTCCCTTAACATTAAACGACTGTCATTGCTTAAGTTGTAGTTGTTGCCGCCAGCAAAGTGAGGCACCACAGCAAGACATCAGCAGCGAAGTTGACTTTAACTAGTTAGTCTTTATTTGATAAAACAATAAAAAAAAGCATCATATTCATACCCATACAATTAGTTTCGCGTTTACAATATTAGTGTCGCCCATTCGTCTTACGGTATAAAAGCATTCTAAAAAGTATGGCAGTAATCATTAGCATAACCCTAGTAGCAATTATCCTATTGGTAATTTTATTGTTTAATAAACCCGAATTTGGCAAAGTACCCAAGGGAGATTCGTTAGCACTAATAAAACAATCACCTAACTATAAACACAACAAGTTTAAAAATCTAAGCCACACACCCGACATTACCGAAGGTGTTAGCTACATGGAAGTATTGCGTAGTTTTATTTTCGACAAGAGTAAACGCCTGAAACCAGCAAAGAGGCTTCCATTTATCAAAACAGACTTACATTCACTCAACCCCGACGAAGATGTGTTGGTTTGGTTCGGTCATTCATCATACTTCATTCAGTTGGATGGTAAAAATATTTTGGTTGACCCTGTTTTTAGTGGCAATGCCTCACCAATTCCTAACTCTATGAAAAGCTTTGAGGGTAGTGACGTTTATTCTCCAGCTGATATACCCGCAATTGATTACCTATTTATATCGCACGACCATTGGGATCATCTCGATTATAAAACCATTGTTGCCCTAAAACCCAAGATAAAACAAATAATTACAGGATTAGGCACAGCCTTACACCTAAAACATTGGGGTTTTGATGCTGCTAGCATTGTTGAAAAGGATTGGTATGAGGAGATATTTTTATCAGATGGATTTGTAGTAAATACCTTGCCGGCAAGGCACTTCTCGGGCAGGGGATTAACCAATAGGCAACAATCGTTATGGATGTCGTTTGCTTTTAAAACCCCAACTTTGAATCTCTTTATTGGTGGGGACTCTGGTTATGACACTCATTTTAAACAAATAGGCGAACAGTTTGGTCCATTCGATTTGGCTATTCTAGAATGTGGACAGTACAATAAAAACTGGCGATACATTCATTCAATGCCAGAAGAAGTAGTATTAGCTGCAAAAGATTTAAAAGCAACAAAACTACTGCCTGTGCATTGGGCAAAGTTTCCTTTGGCTCAACACGATTGGGACGAACCTATTATAAAAGTAACCGAATTAGCTAAAGCAAACAACCTACCCACAATCACTCCAATGATTGGCGAAAAGGTGTATTTAAACAAAACAACACAATATTTTGAAAGGTGGTGGGAAGGGTTAAAATAACTTGCTCATGCAAGCCAGGTTTCTCAGCTATTCCTCCTAAATAACTTCTTTCTTTTGTACAAAAAGTCCAGGTTTCTAATTGGTGCTTGCGACTTACTAGGATTAACTATTCGCAAGAGCAGAGATGAGCATGAGTTCGTGCATGCAGGAGGACAAATGTTGGAGTGTGTAGAACTATGAACACAGTTTATTGGTTTTTTACTTTTACTTCCCTTATCAACTTCGCTAAAGTTGTGAGTTAATAACATATAAATGACCAATATTTTCTGCATTATATCTGTGTCTATCAAGCCATTAGCACATTTAGTCATCAAGAAATGTTCATTTTCCTTTACTTTTATCCCTATGAAAAAGTTATTAGCGCTGTTGGTTATAGTCCCTGCATTTGGATGGGGGCAAACAAATGACGACTCCGTCTTCATCAAAAAAATAAGTGACGATGTATTGCAAAATGGTAAGGCCTACGAGTGGCTGCACGACCTCACAAAGAATGTAGGCGGACGTTTAGGGGGATCTCCCGAGTTTGCAAAGGCCATTCAATGGGGCAAAAAGACTTTGGGAACCCTAGGTGCCGACAAAGTTTACCTCCAGCCATGTTTGGTTCCTCGTTGGGTTCGTAACGGCAAGAACGACAAGGTAGCGGTAGTAGCTGTCAACAACAAGCCATCCCTAAAACCATTGGATGCTTTGGCATTGGGCAATTCCTTGGGTACTCCGACCGAAAAGGGTATTACGGCAGAAGTATTTGCTGTAAACGATTTTGATCAGTTGGAAAAATATAAAGACCACATCAAAGGCAAGATTGTGTTTTATAACTATCATTTTAATCCCACTAATATCAATACGTTTAATTCGTATGCAGATGCGGTAAGATACCGTGGAGGTGGCGCTAGCAGAGCCGCAAAGTATGGAGCCGTGGGTATGATTGTACGTTCTATGAGCGAATCGACGGATAATAATCCACACACAGGCGATATGGATTATAACGATTCTTTTCCCAAGATACCTGCTGTGGCAATAGGGTTGCAGGATGCAGATAAGTTGTGGAAGCTTTGTCAGTTGTCTACCTCGGTTAAAGTAAATATCACCACACATGGCAAGAAAATGCCTGATGTACCCGCCGCAAACGTGATTGCAGAGTTGAAGGGAAGCGAATTTCCAGAGCAAATCATCACTGTTGGTGGCCACTTGGATAGCTGGGATGTAAATGAAGGTGCCAATGATGATGGTGCTGGCGTAGTGCACACGCTCGAAGTATTGCGTGTACTAAAAGCAGTAGGATATCAACCTAAGCGTACCATCCGTTTTGTATTGTTTGCCGACGAAGAGAAGAGTGGCAGCGGTGCACAGAAGTATGCCGAGGAGGCTAAGGCGAAAGGGGAGAAGCACATCTTTGGATTTGAAAGTGATGCGGGCGGGTTTACGCCGCGTGGATTCAGTTTTGCAGTTCCAGCAGAAGCTTGGACAAAGTTGAATGCCTGGAAATCATTGTTTGAACCCTATGGTGGAAGCCGTTTTGTAGTTGGTGGCGGTGGTGCAGATACCGAACCGCTGCAAGAAGCCTTCAAGACACCAGTAGCCGAATTGAATCCTGATAGTCAACGTTATTTTGACATCCATCATTCTCGTGCAGATGTATTTGAAAATGTAAACAGGAGGGAATTGCTATTAGGTGCAGTGAATATTGCAGCCTTAATCTATCTGGTTGATAAATATGGACTGTAATGGAAATATGAAGTAGGAGATATAAAATATGCGGTATGAAATAATGTACATTTTGCTTAATAACTTATAAGTTATAGTTTCTAAATTAAAAAGTGCAGTTCTATTTAAGGATAGACTGCACTTTTTTATTAGGGGGTAATCGTTCCAAATTGAATCAGATGATGATTGCATCAGATGAAAAATTACAAGTAACCGTTGATAAGTGTTTGGCAGTAAATGTTTAGTAAAGAAATAACTTTCTTTTGTACTGAGCAGGGGGGTAGAAATTCAATGTCGTTTAGTTGAGGGAACGACTGTCAGGTTGAGCTTGTCGAAACCGGATATAATAAAGGTTCATTCATTCATTATACGCCTTCGACGAGCTCAGGCTGACACCCCGTATTTAATGGAGTATTATTGGAAAGCATCCTTAACAAAACGACATTGGAGAGAAATCTATTTCTCATTCAATAAAAAATAGTTTATTGCAATACCAAATATGATTACACTACTTTTGTTGCTCAACGATTCAGCAAGGTGACCACCAAGCCTATTACCTACACTGCTTCACAATATAGACCTTCCGTTACATCAAATTACTTTTCCGTCGTCCCTCAAACTCTTCTTTGCCACGGGCAATATAGAGCCGCCCTAGTTTTAGACCGAGTTGTTTCGGCATTCGTCTTGCCTGACGCAACACTGGTATGATCAGACAAATAGGTGGTTTACGCAAATGATAGTCTGTTCTTCGATAATCGGAGCATAAATCACTATAAAAACACCGTCATCTTCGAAGATTAAGGGTTCATAATCGCATATCAGGATTAAATATGCGAAGATGAAGGTGTGGTTTGTGCTGATTTTGTACGCGTCAGAGCAGACGAGCTTTACGTCAACTTGGTATGAAGACGTTTCAGCTCGACATTAAGTTGAGTAACAAAAAACAAATAACCAGTATAACTGATTGATTAATAAATATTTAATAACGAATAAATTTAAGACAATGGCAACATTCCCTCGTAAAGAGAGTTTACTGAACAACTATTTTATCGTAGCAGTAGCTTATATATTGACAAATTTTGTAAGGCTAGGCGTGAGCGTAGCCAACAAGGCAACCCTGATTACTTGTATGGCTACCTGGAACAATATTTATCCATTGGCTAGCACTTCTGCCACTAGCACAACTGCCAATGTGAAGGACAAAAACATTGCGAAAGCAGCGTTGAAGGCGATTCTTCGGTTAATTTTTGGTGATATACTCAACAGTGTATTGGCATCTACCGATAGATTGACCTTGAAGATTCCAGTTGTTGGAGGGCCGCATGGGGCAATGCCACTGCCGGGTAGTGTGCCCAATGGCTCTGTGGATGATAGCTTTCGGATGGCACATAGGATAGCTTATACAGATAGTGTTTCAGGAAAAAGAGCAAAGCCCTATGGTGCAACAGGTTGTGAGGTATGGCAAAAAATTGGAGGCGTAGAACCCGTATCGGTGGGCGACCTTATTCAGTTGGAAACCATGACCGCAAATCCGTTGGTCATTAGTTTTGAAGGTACACAGGCTGGTTTGAAAGTGTGGTATTGGATGCGTTGGATCAACAAAAGTGGCAAGGGCAACTGGGGCCCAACATTCGACGGAACAATTATGCCATAGGCGGGAGTTATGAGTTATAAGTTATGAGTGGTGAGGAAGGGGAGGGGTTGAAAGCTGGAGGTTGAGAGACTGAAGGCTTTTGACCTTTTTTGTGGGTATGAGTTATCTTTAAATAAAATAAATCACAGCCAATTCAAGTTTATAGTCTATAAATTGACTAACATCACGGTCTAATAAAATCATTCGTCTAGTTCAAATCAGGTTAATCATTATTTAAAAACTACAAATGAATATCAGCATTACCAAAAGCGTACTTACTGCCTTAATTGTCCTTGTTTTTACCCTCTCTATTGCAAATGCGCAAGCACCACAAAAGATGAGTTTTCATGTCTGTCAGACTTTGGTTATAGTTTAAAATTTGTGGCTGTCACTTTACAAAAAACATTTACAGGGTATTTGAGTTTAATAAAAATAGTAATGAAAAAGAAATTTATTATTAATCATAGCGTTGTTAATAGAATTGAGTTCATATTCTCAATCAAATGGCTGGACATTTATAAACGTGAGTGGCAACATAAGGCAACTTGCTTTTAAGGGGAGCGTTGGTGTTGCAGTTGGAGATAATGGAGTAATATATAGAAGTACCGATTCAGGTAGAGATTGGTCTGCTTTAGGTAATTATACAAGTGATAATTTAGTTGATCTGAAATATGCAGGAGCGAATACATTCTAAGCTTGTGGATGGCTATGGGGCAAAGAAATTGAGGAAAAAATAACGAAGAGTCAAAGCCAGGATCAAGCATAGCATACAGTGCAGTCTTACGTGGGGTGGGGCTGCATTTTTTGGTTTTAAAAAAAGGTACAAATAAGTTTTATGGCTTAAAATAACTGATGGAAAAGTGAGTGGAGTAGGGTTTGTGAAGGAATAGTGGTCAATGTGGTATCTTACAAGGGTATTAAGTTGGGTTGGGGTTAACAATAAGAGCAGGCGACATCGCCTGCTCTTATTGTTAAATTTTATGTGTATGTTAATCTAAAGTAAATCCATTCCCCTTGCAAAAGAAGTAATTGCACCAGGAAGTGCTAACCAAAAGAATTCACGGTACACAACCATCAAAGTAGCGAGTACTCCCATCCATATTACAAAAGATACCCAATGTCTTACCGTAGATTTTTTTGTTTCAACTGATGCTTCCATTCTTTTTATTTTTTTGCAAATGTAGTTGTACGATGGATACGTTCCAAATGCTTTGCTTATTTTATTTAGAGTCTGATGACAGAGATTGTTTGGATGCTTCTTTTTCGACAACTGGCTTATCCATAAACAGCATCTTTAATGCGGTTAGAAGCATAAAAATAGCAAATATCTTTTTTATTGTTGCCACAGGCAATGAAACTGCCAGTTTGCTGCCCAACCACCCACCAATCAGAAAGCCCGCCGAAACAATCAATACCACTTTAATGTCTACATATCCTTTTTGATAGTATTGTAATACTGCCAGGATGCCCACAGGTAACAATAAGATTCCTAGCGAAGTGCCTTGCGCAGCTTTTTGCGAGAAGGCAACAAAGTAAACCAAGGCTGGCACGATGATCAGGCCACCACCTACACCCACCAGACCACTTAAAATACCAGCAGCTACTCCTATTATAATGAGTATAATAATTGTTGTGATAGACATCTTAGTCATTTTAAATCTATCGTGGGAAATTTTCTTTGTAGTAAACAATAGACTCTTGTACAATCGAAATAGCCTTTGTTTTATCGCCAAACTCTTCCACTTTCACAGCTTTCTTCTCTAGTTTTTTGTATTCTTCAAAGAAATGCCTCAACTCGTCAAAAAAGTGTGGTTGCAACTCCTCTATGTTGTTATAGTGATTTACGGTAGGGTCTTTTGCGGCAACAGCAATTATTTTGTCATCAGCTTCACCTTGGTCAATCATCTGCATCACACCAATTACCTTGGCTTCCATCATAGTCAGCGGAACTACTGGCAATGAGGTAATTACCAATATGTCCAATGGATCTTTGTCGCCACCATAGGTTTGTGGAATAAAGCCATAATTGATAGGGTAGTGGAACGAAGAATAGATAATCCGATCCAATTTCAATAAGCCGGTAGCTTTGTCTATTTCATATTTGCAGCGGCTTCCTTGTGGGATTTCTATAACTGCTGTCACAATTCGGGGTGCATTTTCTCCAGGAGAAACGCCATGCCAAGGGTGTAGAACGCTTGTAGTAATCATAATTTGTATATTTTTAATTTAAAGAAAACGATTTAACTCTGAACTCGAAAACGATTGCAATAAACAACTTTATTGTCACACAACAACTATAAATTAGGGTTGAAGGTATATTTTAAGTCTACCATCCATTTATTATCTTGTTGTACCACCTTTATTTTATGTGCTACCTTATCGTAAGAATTACTATAGTTAATAATTGTAACTGTCTCCGTTGGATTATCAATTCCTGCAATGTTTATGGAAGCTTCTCTATATTGTTGTCTGCCATCGCGTCCTTTCTCCCGATATTGTTTCTCCAATCCGTCCAGAAACTTTTTGTTTGTATCATCCGGTAGCATGAAAAATGCTGCCTTTGAGAAATCCCCTTTCAAGCATCCATCTATAAATTCTCTGCCGGCATCAAGTGCATTGTCAGCCTTTTTATAGTCGGAGTTCATGTTGCCACAGGATAGGAAGAGTAAGGGTATACAAATGAATAAGTACCGCATCGATGTTTTTTTGTAGTGCCGGCGAAGATAAGAAGACTCCACTTATCGTTGGGAAAGGAATCGTTGAAAATGGGTAGTACGCAAAAAATGTTGCCTTTCAAAACCAGTTGATTCAATTTGTCGTATGTGATTGCATAAAATAAAATGATATGGTTATGAAAAAGATTGCAATTTTAGTAATGGCGGCCTTTGCAATGAATGCAACGATGGCACAAGGCAAAATGGAGAAAACGGTAGAAGTAGGTGGTGCCCTCATGTATCCGTCCAAAAACATTGTAGAAAACGCGGTTAACAGTAAGGATCATACCACTTTGGTGGCTGCCGTAAAAGCTGCCGATCTGGTTGGGACGTTGCAAAGTGCAGGTCCTTTCACTGTGTTTGCGCCTACCAATGCAGCATTTGATAAGTTGCCGAAGGGTACGGTAGAAACGTTGGTAAAGCCAGAAAATAAGGCCTTGCTAACCAAAATTCTCACTTATCATGTCGTAGCAGGAAAGTATAATACAAAAGATATTGCCAGATTGATAATTGAAGGGAATGGCAGTGCGCAGCTAAAAACTGTTGAAGGCGGAACGCTTACGGCAACAATGAAAAAGAAGAAACTTGTTTTAACAGACGAAAAAGGTGGAACTAGCGTGGTGACAATAGCCGATGTAAACCAAAGTAATGGGTTGATACAGGTGATAGATACGGTGTTGATGCCTAAATAAGATGGGGATAACGGACGGTTGTGTTGGTAGTATGAAGTGGGCATTGAGAGCGTTTCTCAATGCCTTTTTTGTTGTTTTTTGGGTAATAATGTATACTGATCGTATTATTTTTGCGGGGATGAGGTAAAATCTATCATAAATCAAATCATTACCCTTACTTTTGCCGCCCCAAATCTGTCTTGGCAGATTCTCTCCGATACGATTTCGGATTGTCCACTGGGAGAAACCCATTTTATAATTAAAAATTCAGTTAATGAACAATTACGAATTAATGGTGATTTTTACTCCAATCCTTTCAGAGGAAGAGTTTAAGGCATCACAAAAAAAGTACTCCGACCTTGTTGCAGAAGCAGGTGGTGAGGTAGTACACAGCAATCCTTGGGGATTGAAGTCTTTGGCTTATCCGATCCAGAAAAAAACAACTGGTATCTATTGGGTAGTTGAGTTTACAGCTCAAAGCGATTTCAACGAAAAGTTGAAAGTACAAATCCTTCGTGACGAGCAAATTATGCGTCACGTAATTACGAAACTCGACAAAAACGCCGTTGAGTACAACTACGTAAAGAGAAATGGCGGATTTAAGAACCTCGATAAAGCAACTGTATAATTATGGCAAAGAGCGATATTAAATACCTTACCCAGGTAAAGCAAGAGAAACAAAAGAAAAAATTCTGTCGTTTCAAAAAATACGGTATCAAGTACGTTGATTACAAAGACGTAGATTTCTTGAAGAAGTTCTTGAACGAACAAGGTAAAATTTTGCCACGTCGTCTAAGCGGTAACTCTTTGAAATACCAACGTAAAGTTGGTGATGCTATCAAGAAAGCACGCCAGATGGCTTTGTTACCTTATGTAACAGATTTAATGAAATAAACAATTTTAGTAACCTTCCCTAATCCCGACACCGATCGGGAGACAGCATAACGCTGGGCAACAGGGGACTAACAACACAGATTATGCAAGTAATATTAATACAAGACGTAGACAACTTAGGCGGTAAAAACGAATTAGTAACCGTTAAGAATGGCTATGCTAGAAACTATTTGATTCCTCAAAAGTTTGCTATTGAAGGTACACCAACCAATTTGAAGAAATTGGAAGAAACCCTTAAGGTAAAGTCGAAGAAAGAAGCGGCTATGCTTGCTGAAATCAAGCAAGTAATAGAAGTTATCACTGCTTCTCCTTTGAAATTGGGTGCAAAAACGGGTACTTCTGGTAAAATCTTCGGTAGTGTTACCTCTTTGCAGATTGCAAGAGCAATACGCGACCAAAAGGGTTACGAAGTAGACCGCAAACGTATCACCTTGTTGGATGAAGTAAAAGAATTGGGTACTTACAAAGCAAGTATCGATTTCGGTGGCGGACACGTTACTGAAGTTGAGTTTGAAGTAATATCTGAATAAGAACTTACTGGATACTATCAAAAAGCTGCACTGTTTTCAGTGCAGCTTTTTTGTTTTTAGACTAGATGCTATAGAGGATGTTTACCTGACGATACTCTTAAAACTAGTCGCTATTGTTCCTAAAAAGATGACGGGTATTATAATGGCAGGCATACCAAAAAGCCTAGCTAATAATAGATACCTTCGTGTTACCCAACGTTTTAATCCACATTCTGTTATCACTTATTGTTCCTCTCTTACTGTTCTTAGAATAAGTTGTTATTTTAATGACGAATAATTTCGTTCAACTAAGCATTCTATTAATTGCAGCAACTATATTTCTTGCAAATGAAATTAATTTAATATTATAGCAGGATGGTGCAGGATGGTGCAGGATAGGGCAGGACGGTATGTGGCTTTCGTGTAGATAGTTTTGCTTTCGTTAACGTTATCGGTTTTCAATGCCAGAAAGATTTAACGCAAATAATCTAACATAACGAAATGCACACTATATGAAGAAAATGATACACGATTTTCAGTTGCCATTTGGGTATTCCCTTAACCTTTTAATCAACAACACGCACTATATGAAAATGCACAAATTGCCTCTCTCTGCTACGCCCATGGGCGACTTATCTGAATTGAAAAAAGTGAATAATGCTAGCAATGGCTTTAAAAAGCTAATGTTTCTGACATTGCTATCCTTATTTTTATTCGGGTTCGCTGCCAATGCAACGATCTATTACAATGTCGCCAATTCGGATATTTCTAATGTAAACAATTGGGGTACCAATACAGATGGTAGTACAGGAACAGGGCATCCTTCAAATTTCACTACTTCGGGCGACATTTTTAGGGTTTATAATGGTACAACTAATATTGTAGGTGCAACAGTTGCTTTTGCAAGTTCAAGTAGTTCTGCCCCTGTTACGTTGGTTATTGGTGATGGTACTACAGCTGCGGGGTTGACAGTGAGCGCTACTTTTACGCTAACAGTTGGGAATTCAGTTGTTGGTACTAGTGGCGCATTAACTGTGGCAACAGGTTCAACACTCACTGTTTCAGGAACATTAGCTGCAAATGCTGGTGATGGGGCAGGATCTGTACAAATTAATGGTACACTTGTCTGTTCTAGTGGAGGTACTGTTACTGGGCTTACAGCCACAATGTGTACTGTGAATGGTCTCTATCAACATAACACCGCTGGTGGAACCATTCCAACAGTAACTTGGGGCACAGGTTCAACTTGTTATGTAACCTCACAAGCTGCAGCTAATCCTGGTGGGATGACTCAATCGTTTTATAATCTAACATGGGATTGCCAAGCTCAATCGGGCACTATACAGTGGTGGAATACATCAACTACATCTATGACAATAAATGGGACTTTGTGGGTGAAAAGCACAAACAACCAACAGATACGTATGACTTCCGTTACAAATGGTAGCACTTACAATTTTACAATTAATGGTAGTGTTGTTGTGGGGGATACTACTCCAGCTAACATAAACAGTACTACTACCAGCCTAAAAGCTATATTAAGCACTAATGGAAGCGGATCTGCTTTTGGGACTTATAATATCATTATTAAAGGAAATCTTGCTACTGCAGCTGGTGGAACTTTTAATCTAAATGGCGGTGGTGCAAACTCGACTTCTGGCGCTGCTTCAACAAATACAAATATTACACTAAGTGGTAACTTGAGCAATGTTGGAACTATCACAGGTAATAACAGTACTATTTCTGCATCTCCATTTACTGGTAGGAGTACTTACACATTTACTTTCAATAAGTCTGGCACACAAACATATAGCAACACGGGAACGATTTTCAGTGCTACATCTACAAGCGTTAACTTTACTGTAAACAGTGGTTCTACACTTGATGTGGGTACTTCTGTTATTCCGAATGGTATTGGGTTCACGCTTAATTCGGGTGCAACCTTGCAGACTGCAAACACAGGAGGTATCGCTAATAACGCTAGCTTCGGTTCAACTTCAGTTCCATCGCTTTCTACAGGGGCAAACTATAGTTTCAACGGTTCGAGTGCTCAAGTAACAGGTGCATTGATGCCTGCAACAATAAATGGGTTGACAGTTAACAACACTGCTGGGGTAACTCTCTCTCAAGCAACGACTGTAAGCAGTGCCATTTCTTTGACAGCAGGGGCGTTTAATTTAAACAGTCTATCTTTCACGTTGGGCAATAGTGCAACCATTACCCGCTTGGGTGGAACTATCTCTGCTGCACCAACTTTTGGTACTTCAGTGAATGTTACCTACGGGCAAAACGCTTCTGCTATCATAACGGGAGTTGAGTTGCCCACTAGTACTAGTGTTTTAAACAATTTGAATGTTACTTCCACCAATGGCGTAACCCTTAATGCAGCCGCGACTGTAAATGGCACCTTGACCCTTGGCGGAAACCTTACAATAGGAAATAATAACCTTACACTTAACAATGCCAATCCAGTGGCGGGGACACCGAGTACGTCTAAACATATTGTTACAAATGGCACAGGGGTAGTTACAACCACTACTGCATTTAGTACTTCCTACACTTTCCCTGTTGGGTATGATGGAAGCAACTATAACCCCGTTGCCATTACACCCAATAATGAGACTCCAAGCGTTTTAGTTAAGTCAATTAGCCCCACTTTGTCTGCTACAGTGAGTACTAAAGCCATGTGGACAATTGGTGGTCTTACCTCCTCATCTACTACGCTTGCATTTCCTTGGAATAGTTCAACTGATATTTCTGGTACCTTTCAAGCAGGGATGATTTTGTACAGCTACAATGGTTCTGCGTGGTCATCGATTTCAGGCAGTAGCACAGGAGGGGCTTCACCTAGTTATACCACCACCTTAACAGGAGTTACTATTTCTAATACAAGTACGTTCGGCGTTGGTCCAAATGCAACCCCTACCGTCAGCTTGACAAGTGCAACTGGCACAGATGCTCAAACCACTAATACTGCTTCTGCTATTACTACCATTACTTATTCTTGGGGAGGTGCTGCAACCGGGGCGTCTGTTACGTGGACAGGTACAAGTGGAAGCAGTACGCCGCCAACTGGTATTACTGTAAATACAAGTAGTAGCGTCAGTATCTCTGGTACTGCATCGGTTGCGGGTAGTTATGGATATACTGTTACAACTGTTGGAGGTTCTCCTGCAGCAACTGCAACAGGTACATTAACTATTACGGCCACTCCTGCAGTTACAATTTCTGCAATTAGTTCTGTAGGTAATGCCAATGTGTTCAATGGAACTACTAGTGTTTCACTTACGAACTTCTCAATTGCTGTTGCAAATGCAAGTAGCTCTGTAACAGGACTCAGTTTGCCAATTACAGCAGGCGGTGGATTGGTAGCAGGTGATTTGACTAACTATAAACTTTATTATACAACAAATAGCAGTTTTACTTCACCTACCTTGTTGTCAACGGCAACAAGTGGATTGGCAACATCTCCTATTGTGTTTCCCTCTTTTTCTCAAGCGATAGGTAGTGGCTCAACAGGCTACTTCTGGGTAACAGTGGACTTTTCTGCCTCAGCAACTTCTACACACACAATCTCTGCAGCTTCTATCAGTGGTAGTAACCTTACATTTGGAAACACTGTCACAAATTCTGGTAGCGTGGCAGCAGGCGGTACACTTACATTGGTATATCCCACTTATTATAATGTATTGAATAGTGATATATCTAACTTAAACAATTGGGGCACAAATCCGGATGGTAGTGGTACACACCCATCGAGCTTTACTGTTGCCAATGTAACTTATAACCTATACAATGGCTCTGCTAATACAGTTGGAACTAGTATCGCATTCTCTGGTCTTGGTACAACATTTACTATTGGTGATGGAACAAATGCTGCCGGGCTTTCCATTGCAGCTTCAAAAGTACTCACCATTGGAACGCTTGCTTCTTATAATGTTGCTACAAACACCATATTGACCGTTGCAGCCAATGCAACTTTGACAATCAGTGGTACTTTAACAAACTATGGTGCTATTACCGATAATACGGCCGTAGCAAACTTTGTTGTGAATGGAACCTATGAAGTGGGCGGTAACCCTACTGCCATTGCAAATGCAGCTGTACCAGTTGCAGCTACTTGGAGTACAGGATCAACTTTGTTGGTGAGTGGTGTAACTGCTAACCTGCCGCCGAACTTAAGTCCTACTCCATTGCCATTTTATAATGTAACATGGAACTCCGCCAATCAAAATACGGCGCTTGCATTTAGCTGGGCTGGTAAAACCCTTGCAGGAAGTTTTACGGTTAATAATTCAAATAATCAACCGGTTAGGTTCTATGGTATCAGTGGTACAACAACAACAACCATTAGCGGAAGTCTTACAATCAGTGGCGCTAATGCACAAGTAAGCGTAAGTGGAAGTAGTGGAACAGGCGTTGCAAATGTTTACATAGGGGGTGACTTTAATCTTTCTGCTGGAACATTTTACTTCAATACGGGTGGTTCTTCTCAAACAACACCTACTACATTGTTTATTACAGGTAACCTGAATGTTACCGGAGGAACAATTACAGCAGGAACTACTGGTTTGGGATTGGTGAATACAATCACATTCCAAGGTAGTACAATACATACTTATACCAACTCAGCAACTGCAGGTGCATTTACAAATGTAAACGTGACTGTGCCAAGTGGAGAAACATTAAATATTGGAGCAAATACAATCGCAACTCCTTACAAATTTAATTTGAATGCTGGTGCTACTCTACAAACAACAAGTGGAACTGGTATCAACGGCAACTTGCCAACAACAAGTACAATTACGCTAGACCCTGCTGCCAATTACGTTTTCAGTGGAAGTAGTGCACAAACAACTGGGGCATTATTGACTAATGCTGCAAACCTAACTATTAACAATAGTGCTGGTGTTACCCTAAGTGGTGCAACAACTGTTTCAGGTACTTTAATATTGACATCAGGTGCCTTGGCTAACAGTACTGTTTTAACATTGGGCAATGGTGCAACAATCTCTCGCTCAGGCGGTACAATCGCATCCACGCCAAATTTTGGTACAACAGTAAATGTTATTTATACCCAAAACGCTTCAGCAATCACTACAGGTCTAGAGATACCTTCTACAGCAACTGTCTTAAATAACTTGACTATTAACTCTTCTAACGGAGTCGTTTTAGGAAGTAATGCTTCGGTTAATGGTACTTTAGCGCTTACTAGTGGTCAGTTATCATTGGGAAGTAATAACCTGGCATTGTCTTCTGCACATGCGGTTTCAGGAACATTGGGTGTAGCAAATCATATATTGACAAATGGTTCTGGCTATGTTACTTCAACAAGTACATTCAGTAGTCCGTACACTTTCCCTGTAGGATACAGTACTGGCAGTTACAATCCAGTAACCATCACGCCAACAGCAGAAACGCCTACAGTTAAAGTAGCAGCAATATCACCTGCATTAACCAATAGCTTAAAAGCAATGTGGACTATTGGTGGCGTAACATCAACTTCTTCTGTAATAGCTTTCACTTGGATTAGTGGTACTGACAATGTAGGCCTTTCTCAGAAAGCAGGTATGGTCTATAGTTATTCTGGCTCTTCATGGGGAACTGCTTTGGATAATAGTAGTACCAGTGGTAGTAATCCAAATTACACAACTACCCTCAATAACACGTCTATTACTAGTCCATCTATCTTTACTGTAGGACCTCCAAGTGCTGCGACACTGGCTCTTTCTAGTGCTGTAGGAACCGATGGACAAACAGCTAACACAACTACATCAATCACCGACATCACTTACGACTTCAGTGGCTCTGCAAGTACTGCATCAGTTTCATGGACAGGTACAGCATCTAGTACTACCGTTCCTACAGGGTTATCTGTTTCAGTAGATTTAGTAAATAATGTAGTAACAATTTCTGGCAAAGCTACCGTTGCAGGTAATTATGGATATACCGTAACAACAGATGGTACACCTGCTGCTTCTAAGTCTGGCATCATTACAGTTGCTGCTACTGCATCAGTTTCTTTAGTAGGATTCAGTCCAGTTGCCGTCGGTAACATTTTCCCAGGATCTACAAACAACGCACTCACAAACTTCTATATCACACCAAGTGGTAGCGCTGTTACACTCACAAGCCTGAGTGTCCCTATTACCGCCACTGTTGGAGCTACAGAGTTAACTAATTTTAAGTTGTACTATACCTCATCAAGTACTTTCAGTACAGCCAACCTTTTGGCTACGGTGAGTTCTGCACTTTCAACAAGCCCTATTGTATTCTCTTCATTTACTCAAACTGTTGCCAATGGCTCAAAAGGATATTTCTGGATTACAACTGACGTATCCAATACCAGTGCAGTATTAGGACACACAATTACTGCAAATGCAATTACGTCTGGTGCATTAGCTTATGTATTAAATGAAAATACAACCGGTACTGTTGCTGCTGGTGGAGTTCAGACAATCACCAATCCTATCTACTTTAATGTGGCTAACAGTGATGTGTCTAATGTAAATAACTGGGGCGACAATCCAGATGGAACTGGTATGCATCCTGCTAATTTTACTGGTTCTAATGCAACTTACAATCTAAAGAATGGTATAGGTAATTACGTAGGAACATCTACTACCTTCTCTGGTTCAGGAACAATACTGACTATTGGGGATAGTACCAATAATGCTGCGGTAACTATAAGTGGAACATCTACACTTACTATTGGTACGGGCACTGCCTCCACGGGAAGTTTGATTATCTCCCCTAAAGGAACCCTTACTATTGCATCCACAGCTAGCTGTACAGTGGCAGCAGGTGGTTCAATAAACATAAGTAATGCCACTGCGACCTTAAATGTATATGGATACTTTAAAAATTCTGGTACAGTCACCGCTACTAACAACACTGTTACTGGTGTCTTAAATGTTACTGGCGCAGGAAGTACGTATGAACATAATATCAATGGAGGAACAATTCCTTTCGCTACTTGGGGTACTGGAAGTACATTATTGCTAAATGCAATCTCTACTACGTCACCTACTTTTTCAGGTTCAACATTCTATAATGTTACTTGGAACTGTCCTTCACAATCAGTTCCTGCTGGACCGATATTCGGAAACACGACTATCAATGGTAATCTAACCATTAGTAGTACAGGGTCTAATGTCCTTAGATTCCTTGGAATGGCGGCTGCTGCTTCAAACACCATTAGCATAGGAGGCAACTTTAGTATCAGTGGTAATTCACAAGTATATACAAATGGTAGCACCAACAAAGGATATGCTATCTACAACCTGGGTGGTAATTTCTCCATGACTTCTGGTAGCTCTTTCTATTTAAACAAGGGTGCTGGTGCTTCTTCATGTGTGATTAATCTACTTGGTGGCAGCTTCAACAATGCGGGCACTATCACAACCAATACACCTGCAACAGATAGTAATGCAATCGTTTTCAAAGGAAGCGGTGTACAAACATTTACAAATTCTGGAACTTTTGCAACTACATTAGCTAATACAGTAATCAGCGTAAACAGTGGTGCTAACGTTAGCATCACCTCCGCAACAACAATTCCTGCTTTAAGCATCGCTTCTGGTGCAACTGTTGCCAATAGCGCTAATCTAAATGTATTATATGGCTTTACTAACAATGGAACTGTCTCTGGTGCAGGAACAATCATCCTGTCTGGTACTGCTGCCCAAACTGTCAGCGGAAATGGTATTATAGGCAACTTTACACTGAACAATAGCAATGGTGCAACTGTGACAACTGGTGCTGGTAACAGTTTGGGTATAACAGGATTGTTGAACTTGCAAAATGGCACATTGACCACCAATGGTAATGTTACTTTGAAGTCAATCAGTCTTGCTAATACAGGTACCCTCGCCGCAATAGATGGTGTTACAAACAAGGGGGCAATCAGTGGCAATGTAACCGTTGAGCGTTACATCCCTAAGGGCTTCCGTGGTTATCGCGATATGGCTCCTGAAGTGTATGGTGCAGGTACTATCAATGCAAACTGGCAGGAGGGTGCAACAAATGTAAATTCTAATCCAAAACCAGGTTATGGTATCTTTATAACAGGTTCAAATACTGCGGATGCTACTAATGCTGGTAAGTTAGATGCTAATGGCTTTGATTATGCAGCTATTGCTGGTTTAAATACACAAGATTATACCTATGATCCTTTGTATACGAACCCTATTCCTATCTATGGCCATTTTAAAGCATTAACTAATACTACGAGCACTAACCTTAATCCATTCACAGGCTATAGGTTGTTGATTCGTGGCGACAGAAGTGCTAATTTGTATACGTCACCTGTCACTAACACACAGTCTGGTTTGGCTATGTTCAATGCCACTACGCTTCGTGCAACTGGTCAGTTAGTAACTGGTGATGTCACTTACAGAACGCTTGCAAATGGTGGTGTAACAAATACAGTCACAGGAGGCGATAATACAGTTGGCTTGAATACTACAGTAGGAGGCTTTAGTTTAGTAGCTAATCCTTATGTATGTCCTGTACAATGGAGCTCTGTTTATTCAACATCAGGTGGTGCTGCAACCTCAAACATTAATGGCAGTTATTGGTACTTGGATCCTACTTACGGAGCAACAGGCAGATACTTGGCCTATAATGCTTTAACTGGTACTGCAACTATCCCGTCTGCAACTACTTATGATACTGTAGGTGGCGGTAATAAGACTTACGGCACGACAACTGTATTGGGTAATATTCAAGCTGGACAAGCCGTATTTGTTCAGACAATTGGTTCAAACCCACAAGTGTTATTCAAAGAGAATGCTAAAGTGGCTTCTACTACTAAGACTTCTGTCTTTGGTGCTGCTCAGTTGAGTAAGATTTATGTAAGCTTGTTAAAACAAACTACTGGTGCAACAACTTACGATATGGTAGATGGGGCAGCAGTAGCCTTCAGGTCAGACTTTGGCAACAAAGCCTATGGTCCTCAAGATGCCATCAAGTTCAGTAGTACTACGGATAATTTAGCAATCAGCGATAAAGGCAAGAATTTAAGTATTGATGGAAGATTGCCTGCGACTGCAAGTGACGCCATTGCACTGAAGATTTCTAATCCTACTGCAACAGCTTATCGCTTGAGTATTGATGCTTCTGCCTATGCCAATAACGGGTTCGAACCATTGTTGTATGATGCTTTCAAGAATACTACCAAGGCATTGGGCACAGGAACTTCCACAGTAGATTTCACTGTTGATACAGCGAAGGCTGCTAGTTTCAGCAACCGATTCACTATCCTGTTTGCACCAAGTGCATTGCCAGTAAATAGTATCGTTGCCAATGCAAGCCTGAGCAATAAGACAGCAACCATCACCTGGAACACAGTAGGGGAGAAGAATGTAGCTTCTTATGAAGTAGAGAAATCTACCGATGCCAAGAGCTTCACAGCAATCGGTCAGGTTACTGCTAAAAATACGGCAACTGCCAGTTATACTTCAACTGACAACAGTGTAACCACAACTACTTACTACCGCATCAAGGCAATAAGCTCGGCAGGTAGCATCTCTTACAGCAACGTTGCTAAAGTGACTTATGACTTAAGACTTACGACTTATGCCTTGTATCCTAACCCACTAACAGGCAAGACCCTTAATATGTCTTTGGATAATGTGGTTGCAGGAAAATACACGGTCAGCATCTACAATGCGTTGGGACAAAGGGTGATTGCACAAACAATCAGTCATACGGGTGGAAGTGCAACACACGCCATCAGCATCAATAGCGCATTGGCTGCGGGAGTGTACAATGTGAGCATCAGCGAAGCAAACAGCAAGCAAGTGGTTCATCAAAGTAGCTTGATAGTTGAAAATTAGTAATTGATAATTGAAATGATTATCGGTGTTGATGGATATATGATAACGGTGTCCTTGGTTTTTAGATGAATTTTAGAAGTTATTTGAGTGATCGGAAGGACGAGGAAAAAGATTTGCTATAACACGAGTTCTCGTGCTAGGGCGAATTCGAAGATTTGCTGTAACACGAGTTCTTGTGTCAGGGTGAATTCGAAGATTTGCTGTAACACGAGTTCTCGTGCTATGGCGAATTCGAAGATTTGCTGTGTCACGAGTTCTCGTGTCAGGGCGAATTAGAAGATTTGCTGTGTCACGAGTTCTCGTGCTAGGGCAAATTCGAAGATTTGCTGTAACACGAGTTCTTGTGCTAGGGCAAATTCGAAGATTTGCTGTGTCACGAGTTCTTGTGCTAGGGCAAATACAAAAATTTGCCGTGTCGGTCATTTAACTGACTACATAAATTTGAAGATTCGCTGTGTCGGTCATCTAACCGACTACATGAGTTCGAAGATTTTTTATGTCGGTCATCTAACTGACTACATGAATTTAAAGATTTGCTGTGTCGGTCATCTGGCCGACTGTACAAATTCGAAGATTCGCTGTGTCAGTCATCTAACCGACTACATGAATTCGAAGATTTTCTGTGTCGGGCGCATCGGTATTGGTACAAATACATTTCGGGGTTGGGCAATGGTTCTTTCAATCAATAAAAAATAGATTCATTCATCAATAAAGAATAAAGAAAAGAATTGCTTTTGGATGAATAACAGTGGTTAGTCAATCAATCAATAAACACTTTTAATACAAAATAGTATGCAACAAACAGTTAAGGCACTCCGCACGCTTGGTTTTATCCTTCTGGTAAGTATTTGTGTAACAACCATCTCCAAGGCACAGTCTCCGGCAGATGATCCGGGCATTGGCGGACCAGGTAGTCCCAGTGAAGGCGTTGGTGGCGATGGCGGGCCTGTGGTTCCCTTTGATGGTGGCATGAGTCTGATACTAGCTGCCAGTGGTATTGGCTATGCGGCAAAGAGGATGAAAAATAAACGTACTATCGTTGAGTAGGAAGGTTTAGTATCCTCATGTGGTAACTTTAAATCTCTGTAAAGATTACCTTTCCAATAGAAGGTGTCTCATGATAGAACATACTTTCCGAAGCATCTTCTTTGCGCGGTTTAAAGTAGAATAAATAAGGAGTTAAACTGTTTGTTCAATCCTTCTTCTATACTTGCGGCTTATTGCTTCTAGGTATAATTTCCTTTGGCTTATCATTCATCCTTAGTGTAGTCTCAATTATTTGATTAATGAAAAAACGCTTCTTTTATCTTTTGGTTTTAATGGGGGTTTTATGTACAAGCAAGATTATTGCCAACGATTCTACGCTTACAATTCTTGCAGGAGATACCACCCTTCAAACTGCAAATATCCAGGGGGCAATTGATTACTGCAATTCAACAGGTGGTGGAACGGTAAGGCTTACTGTTGGCACTTATAGAACTGCATCAATTAGTATGAAAAGTAACATTACACTTAGGATTGATAGCGGTGCAATCCTATTAGGAAGCCCAATTATGACTGACTGGTTTGTTGGGAATAAGCTGAAAGACTTAATTACTAATTCTGGCACACTTACAAATGTAAGACTCACAGGTGGTGGTACTATTGATGGAAGCGGAAAACCTTGGTGGGTAGCATTTGCTGCTAATAGTAGCTTGAGCAGGCCAAGATTGATAACTTTATCCAATGTAACTAACCTTACTATAGATAGTTTGACACTTCAAAATTCACCAACTTTCCATATAGTTCCAAATAATAGTACAAATGTTGTTATAGACCATGTAACCATTAATACATTGGATGCTTTAGCAAAAAATACCGACGGAATTGACCCCTCAGATTGTGTGAATGTATTAATAACAAATTGCTCCATCAGTGATGGAGACGATAATATAGCTATTAAAGCCAGTGGCATTGTTAATGCGTATCAGACCCAAGACATTACTGTTCAAAATTGTTTTTTTGGTATTGGGCATGGGCTCTCAATTGGTAGTCAAACTTATGGAGGTTATTGTAATTTGAAAGTTGATGGTTGTACTTTCAACGGAACTACAAGCGGCATCCGGATAAAATCTGGGCCAGGAGAGGGTGGGTTGGTTTATAATGTCTATTACTCCAACATAACTATGACAAATGTAACTAATCCTATTTATTCAACTTTCGATTACCAGAATGTAGTTACTACCCCTCCAAAGATACCGGCAGTTGCCAACTTTTTCATCAATAACCTTACGGCAACTGGTTCTGCAAACGCAGGAATCATCAATGGATTGGCCAACAGTATTATTCAGAATATTGTATTTACAAACGTCAATATTACTGCCAAAAAAGGGATGACTATGAGTTATGCCAATGGGGTAACCTTCAAGAATGTAGTTATCAATAAACTGCCTGCCAAAAACGGGACCAACGTAATTACAACCAATGTTACTGGAATTAATGGGTTTTAATCAGGCATTATTGTTCAGATAAATTACCCGCATAGGGTATCGTGCCGTGTAAGTTTTAATCATACTTCTAATTACTTCATTTTCTGGATAAGGGGAAAGCATCTTTTTCAGTTGTTGTGGTTGGGCAACAAATAGCTCGTGGTCTATCTTGCCCATTCCATAAAAGCGACCATCTTCTACCAGTATATAATGATTCCCTGTTTCCTTTATCACAAAAGTCTTCTTTTCTTCTTTTGCCGATTGTATTATCTCATTGATTATGGCATTGTGTTCCGCTACCGTCGGCAATCCGTCCAGCGTTTTATTCGTTTTATCCAGAAAGCACAAGGCTGGGTGAAGATGATGTTCCCGCACCCACTGCCACAAGGTACTGTTTGCTTCTGCCAACAAACTGAATGAAAGTAACGGTTGCAGCAACTTTCTTTTCTTGTCCACACCCAAACGGATATAGCCCATCGCATCTTCAAACATAAAAATCCCATATTGATGCTCATAATGCTTTTGACTCTTGTTGAATGCAGGCCAAAGGCGTTTTATCTCAATACTTTCCAATACCGAAGCTATAAGTTCACTATCACAAACGGTATGACTTATCTGGTGAATCTCCCGCAAAAAATCCTGCTTTTGTTTGCTTGGTTTGTTGTTGGAGAAATGAGAGATTACCCTTTTCTTAATGTTCTTTGCCTTGCCCACATACACCACTTTGCCAGCTTTGTTTTTAAAGTAATAGATGCCAGGCACGGTAGGCAGGTTCTCCACTTCTTCAATGTTCACGTGAGGGGGAAGGTAGCGATTAGCCTTTTTCTTCATCATTTTCTCCAGTTCACCACTATTATCGTGTTTCACCAATAAGCCAAATAGTTCAGCAGTTGCCAAGGCGTCTCCGGTAGCACGATGCCTGTCTGTTATTGTAATATTCAATTCCCTGCACACAGTACCCAATCCATATTTGGGAAGGTTAGGAAATATCTTCTTTGCCAGGCGGATGGTACAAAGCTTTTGAGTAGTTAATTCAAATCCCGCAGCAGCCAGTTCATGTTTTACAAAACTATAGTCGAAGTTAACGTTGTGGGCAATAAATATCCGGTCTTTCAGCAGGTTATAAATGTTAGGTGCCAGGTGTTCAAATATGGGGGCAGATGCCACCATAGAATCTGTTATACCCGTAAGTGCCTGCACATATTTCTGGATAGGCATGCCAGGGTTCACCAATGTCGAAAACTTACCTTCCACTTCCTGCCCATTGTGCAGCACGATGGCAATTTCGGTAATATTATTGGCACCAGCATGTCCTCCTGTTGTTTCTATATCAACAATTGCAAACATTTTCAATCAATTAAATAAGCCTACCAACTAATAACAAAAGTATAGGGTAAAGTTCTAAAATGGATGGAGAAATGGGATGTTTTATTGGTAAGGCTGGTATGCTGAAGTGATGTTGATGAAAGACTGATGGTGGAAGAGCGATTAGTGGCAGCCTTAATAAGATTCCGGTTAGTAACCGCGAGGCATGACAGAACCATGCTAAACTTCGACATTAAACCTAGGTTTTTGCAGTTTTTCTTTGTTAGTTTCCAATGTTTCTTTGTTAGTTTCTTGTTTTTCTTTTAAAGAAAAACTAATTCCACAAGAGAAAGCTTATTTTCTTTATTAGTTTCCTCTGATTCTTTCTAATAAAACTTCCATTCTTTGTTAGTTTCTAACTTTTCTTTCTAAGAAAAACTATATTCCTTTAAAGAAAAACTCGCTTTTCTGGCTTTCTAACCATATTCTCGATTGGTTTCCGAACAAAGTAAGATAGTCATGAACGTTATCACAATAAAAAACTACACAACTAGGAAAGCTTGTTAGTAACTCAGAAAGAAAAAGAGAGGAAGTGACTTTTTTCGTTTTGCATTTTCCTTTTATCAATACATATTCATTGTAATAGAATGGCATCAATAAATAGAATTTCAGTTGGAAAATGGGTTGACCAGTAGAGACAAGTGACACTGAAGCAATACTTGTGGGAGTGGACTCCTTTTAAACTGATTACTTTGCTATATTTGTCCCACACAGGGTTTGATAATTAAAAATTTATATTATCGTCAATACTATTAAATATGAACTACAACATATCATTTCAGGAAATGGCGAAACTAGGTATGGAAATAGTATCCAAACAGCCGCCCGTTTCCTTAGTAGCTGCAAAAAAACAAGTGGAAAAATTAAAGAAACTGAGTACACAAAAGAACAAGAAACAACGTTCCTCCTAGAGTTTATAAACCAAAACAATTTTTGGTCTTAGCAACTAGAATTTCAGTTAGAAACTGGTTTAACTAATACACACACAAGTGATGCTATCGGAATACTTGCTTGAGAGGGTATTCGTTTATTCATATAAATCATTAACAAATACCTGGGATGTTAGATAAAAGAAACCAAATCGCCATTATTAATCCAAGTATGAAAATTACAATAAAGGTGTTGATAGCCCATAATTTAGCGTTATACTTATTTTTCTTGACTTGATAAATATATACCTGCCTAGCAATAAAAAGGTTGATAAGAGTAAGTGAGATTATAACGAGAATAAGTTTTAAAAAAAGATGTAGCATCAGTATGATTGAAAATAATTAATACAATAACTAACAGATTTACGTCATTCATTTAAGTTTTGTAAATAGTTTTCAAGCTCCTCTCCGTCAAGATATTTCACATAATCAATAATCCCTTCAAGTCCCATATAACCCCATCCTCGATTACAAATATTGCTTTTAATTTCATTCGAGAGTGGCTTTTGTAGCTTATCTTCTGCTAAGCGAATAATTTCATTTTGCATACTCACTGAAAGTTCATCAGCATTTTCTACATTCTTTTTATTGTCAAAATGTTTTTTTAATGAATTTATAATTGTCATTTATTTGCTTTTAAGTAAAAGTATAACAAAATAACACTCCCCCTACGTTTCCCACTATTTCTCCACACCCTTCTTTATCGTGTTTCTATTGTTTATTTGTGATGTATGTTCGCAAACCCAACTAATTCGGGTTAAACTGGAAGATTATGCGGTTAAAAAGTTTAGAAATTAAGGGATTCAAGAGCTTTGCTGATAAGACAGTGTTGAGTTTTGATGAAGGTATCACGGGTATTATCGGGCCTAATGGCTGTGGCAAAAGCAATATCATTGATAGTATCCGCTGGGTGATTGGCGAACAGAAAATCAGCGCATTGCGCAGCGAAAACCAAAGTGCATTGGTGTTCAATGGCTCTAAAAGCCGTAGTGCCAGTGGTCTTGCCGAAGTGAGCCTTACTTTCGAAAACACCCGCAACCTGCTTCCCACCGAATTCAGTACGATTACCGTTACCCGTCGTTTCTTTAAAAATGGAGAGAGCGAATACAAACTGAACGATGTTACCTGCCGCCTAAAAGATATTCACAACTTATTTCTGGATACCGGTATTAGTACCGACAGCTATGCTATCATCGAATTGGGGATGGTGGACGATATTATCCGTGACAAAGAAAATAGCCGTCGCAGGATGTTGGAACAAGCGGCTGGTATTACGATTTATAAAACAAGAAAGAAAGAAGCGAAAAACAAACTGGATGCGACCGAACTTGACTTGGCGAGGATAGAAGATTTGTTGTTTGAAATCAGCAACCAGTTGAAGATATTGGAAGGTCAGGCAAAGAAAGCAGAGAAGTATATTGAGGTTAAGAAAGAGTATAAAGCGGTTGCCGTAGAACTTGCCAAGGCTGCGTTGGAAGGATTCAATATCACGTACAAAGAATTGAACGAGCAGCAAGAGTCGGAAATGGATAAAAAGGCGCGTCTGGATGCAGAAATTGCAACAGAGGAAGCAGCTTTGGAACAAGAAAAGGTAGGTTTGATTGAGAAAGAAAAAGAACTACACGATAAGCAAGTGGCGTTTAATAATTTTCAACAGACGTTGAAGTCGAAAGAGAATGAAAAGAACCTTGCTGTTCAGAAACTAAAATACCTGAAAGAAAAAGAAGGTGGATTGAAAGACTTTTTGTCGAAGGCAGAAGGTCAGTTGAAGAATCTGGCAGACAGCATTCAATATACGCAAAGACAAGTGGGCGAGCAAACAACTGAGTTGCAGAACTTACAACTGGAAGTAGCCGCAGCCAAGCAATCTGTTGATGAGAAGCGCGAAATATTTGATGACAAAAGAACTGGATTGGATGCTTTGCGTAGTCAATATCAAAGCATTCAACGTAATCAGTTTGATGCAGAAAAGAAAGTAGCAATTGCAGATACTTCCATCAATAACATACAACGTTCAACTACGCAGTTACAGGATGAACAGCAAAACAGGAGTTATATCCTAAAGCAATTGGAAGCTGAATTGGTAGAAAAGGAAGAGCTATTGACGGAGAAGCGCAGTGAATTGGCTGAGTTACAAGAAGCACACGAATCGGCGAAGCAAAACATCTTTAATTCTCAGCAGGATTTAGAAGGCTTGCGCAGTAAACTAGCTGATGAAAACAGAAAACTAGACAGCAAACGCAATGAATATGCTTTGTTGAAAAGCTTGGTAGATTCAATGGAAGGTTATCCGGAGAGTATTAAGTTTTTGCATAAAAACCCCAATTGGAACAATGCGGCCCCTATCCTATCGGACATTATTTATGTGAATGAGAAGTATAGGGCAGCAGTAGAAAATGTATTGGAGCCTTACCTGAATTATTACGTAGTGAATAATCTGGCAGAGGGAATGGAAGCTATCCGTTTGTTGGATAACAACAAGAAAGGAAAGGCGAATTTCTTTTTGTTGGATAAGATAGTTGCTACCAATGCATCCATCAATCAGCCAACCAATTCTACCAAAGCATTAGACGTGATAGAAGTGGATGCGCAGTATAAAGAGCTTGCAGCATACTTGTTGGGTAATGTATTTATTGCGGAAGATGACGCTGCTTTTGAAAGTGCAACGGCAGATACGATTGTACTAGAAAAGAGCGGGAAGTATGTGCAAGGTCAATACACACTAAAAGGTGGAAGCGTTGGCTTATTTGAAGGGAAAAAGATTGGTCGTGCGAAGAATTTAGAGAAACTAAATGAGGAGATTGCGCAGCAAGATACAATCGTGCAATCGTTGAAGGCAGAGATAAAAACGTTGTCTGACAAAGTGTTGGTGTTTAATCAGCAATTGAAAGAAAATGCTATCAAGCAGACAGAGAATGAAATCAGTCAGTTGACAAACCAAGTGTTTGCTGCCAAGAATAAAATAGAAAATACACAGGCGGCACAAGCGACTTCCCAACAACGGTTGGAAGACCTGCAAGAGCGTTTGGAAGATGAGCAAGAATCGATAGCTGCAACAAGAGAAAGTCTGCTGACATTGAACAAACAATTGCAACAAACGGCTGCCGATTTACAATTGGTTGAAGGAGATTATAAGCTAGCTGAAAGGGATTATCAGACGGCATCTGCACAATACAATGAAAGCAATTTGCAGTTGACAAGACAGCAAAGTAAGCTAACGGCTTTGCAACAAGAACTGACATTCAAGCAGAAGCAATTGAATGATTTGCATACGCAGATTGAAGATAACACGAAACAATTGGGAGATGCAGCCATTAATATATTGGAAGGGGAACAAGCATTGGCGGCCTGCGAAACGGTGTTGCTGACTTTGTTGAGAACAAAAGAAGAAGAAGAGAAGAAGCTGAATGAAGCGGATCAAGCATTTTATGCTTTAAGGAATGAATTGAATGGGAAAGAAGCAACGTTAAAGCAAAAAGTAAAGAGTAAAGAGTTGCTTGACAATGCACTCAACGAAGTAAAAGACAGGCTGAACGAATTGAAACTTCAACTTGCTGGGATGAAAGAACGCTTGCAAGTAGAGTTTAAAATTGACTTGGATACCATCTTGAAAGAAGCTCGTGAAACTGAAACGCCATTAGCTGAACTGCAAAGCACGAGCGATAGATTACGTAAGCGGATTGAGAATATGGGTGAAATAAACCCTACCGCCATTGAAGCTTATACAGAAATGAAGAAAAGATATGACTTCATTTTGGAACAAAAGAATGATTTGGTGAGTGCGAAAGACAGCTTATTGCAAACAATACAAGAAGTGGAATCTACGGCTAATCAACTTTTCTTGGATACCTTTAATAAGGTGCGCGACAACTTCCAAAAGGTGTTTAAAGCATTGTTTACGGAAGAAGATACGGCAGATATGATATTAGTGAACCCTGAGAATCTGGCAGAAACTGGTATTGAGATTATTGCGAAGCCAAAAGGCAAGCGTCCTTCCTCTATCACTCAGTTGAGTGGTGGAGAAAAGACCTTAACGGCAACAGCGCTATTGTTTGCGATCTACCTGATTAAACCTGCGCCCTTCTGTATTCTGGATGAGGTGGATGCACCATTGGATGATGCGAACGTGGGCAAGTTCACACAGATGATCAAGAAGTTTAGTGATAACTCGCAGTTCATCATTGTTACACATAATAAACAAACAATGGGTGCTGTGGATGTAATATATGGTGTGACGATGCAGGAACCTGGGGTAAGTAAGCTGGTGCCGGTGGATTTTAGGAGTTTGAATTAAGCACCCCTAACCCTAAAGGGGGATATAACAGCTTAGCCAGCTAACATTGAAGCAAAGTCAGCTAACAATAGACGAAAGCTGACAGCTTATGCTCAACATCTGTCAGCTTTTAGGAAAAGACAGCTAACATTGGAGTAAATCAGCACAATAACTAAAAACTATGTATAAAACCATCACGGTAATATTCTTTGCACTTTATGGTTGCTTCGTAGTTTTTGCAAGGCAGCCGGATTATTTTGATGGAGAGGTTACGGATGCAACAATTCATTATGCAAAAGATTCTGCGACGCAGGCAAGTATTCCGTTTGCTAACTTTTCTATTGGGACGACTAAATATTCAGTAAGGGCTGCTTATCCTTTAAGACAATTGGAGGAAGGGGAAGCTTTGCAGATAATATATGAGGCTTCTAACCCCAAACAGGCTGTCGTTTATAGTATCTGGGGATATTGGATATTGTGGGATGAGCTATCGGTATCACTTGTAATTTATCTTGTTTTGTTTTATGCCGCTGTGAGTATTACCGACAATCCAACGCCAGAATCATTGATAGAACAACTTGAATTTAGAGAGGAAAAGAAACGGAAGTATAAATAAGCAATATTGAATTATGAGTAGAAATCAACGAGATTACCCTCTCATGATTATTCGAAAATAAACTCCCAAACAAAAAGTGCAGTTCCACACAAGGTAGAACTGCACTTTTTTATTTAGAATCTGTAACGTATTACGTATAACGTACTACTCAGAATGCGTAACCAATCACTATTCTTTAATGAACTTCTCTTGGTACTTATTGCCCTCTTTGTCAGTCAACTCAACTACATAGACACCTGCTGCTAGGCTGCTGGCATCCAAGCTAAGTTTGCCATCCGTAACTGTAACCGCTGACTTACCAATTACTTCCTTGCCTGCAACAGACGTGATGCGTACATCGTAATTGCCGCTTGCAGCACCCAAGCTGATGTTCAGCTTGCTCTTGACTGGGTTTGGATAGACAGCAATAGTGCTGAGTGATGAATTATGAGTGATGAGTTTGGCAATTGCACTGTACCTGGTAGTGCCATCTGTACCAATTGCCTTGATGCGGTAGTACAAAGTAGTAGCTATTGCTGGGATGCTTGCATCTTCGATAGCGTAGCTAGTTGTACCTACCGCTTTCTTGTTGGTGACAGTACTGAAGGAAGTACCATTGGTGCTTCTTTCTACCTCATAACTGGCAATGTTTACTTCATTGGCAATTGACCATCTCACATTGACCTTTTCTCCTTCCTTGGTAGCAGAGATACTGGTAAAGTTGACTGGCAATGTACTTGCTGCACCCACAACGACTGCAAAGCGATTGTACCCCATACTCGTAGTATCACTCGTTACATTGAAGGCATATACCTGATTTGCTCTCATGTCTTGTGTGGTGTTCAAGAACTTATCTATCAGTGTAATGGACTGCGTATTATCTAAATCCTTGAAATCGCTGAAAGACAACTTGAAAGAACCAACAGCACTACTCTTAATGTACAATTTGGTTGTATCTGTGGTTAAGACCTCTCCGTGAGTGGCAATAGCTAACCGTTTTGTGCCTTTTAACGAAGCTAGAATCTGGCTACCACTGCTTAATGAACTTGCATCCCAACCTTGGGTGTACACGTCGGAACCATTGCTGTTGTAACGAACAACAATCTCATCCAACAGACTTGTTTCGCTGTTATCTTTCAATCCTATCCTTATTATTCTGTTTACGTCAGTCCCAAAATATTGCGTACCAGGCAATGCCCCATTTGTCTTGTGGCTTTCGTGGAAAGTAACAGAACCAGGCGCATTGGCTTGCACAAAAAATGCCTGTCCACTTGCAATATAGTTGCCAGAGGTATTATCATAGCTAGATGCACCATTTGCAATAATACCATTAGAGTAGGTGGTGTAATTGTTGTTTCCGAATGGACTATAGGTCCACATATTGTTGTTGATATTGCTGTTGCTTGCCTGAAAAGCACTGAAACTAATCTGGCAAGGATAAGGATTTGCCAACAAAGTAAAGGCATACACAGAAGGATTGTTCAGCGTAACAGAAAGGTCACCAGTAGTTACCGGACCAGTTGCACTTAGAGTCACTGCTTCTGGTGCTGCCGGGGTATTCGACTCCAATTGGTTTACACAGTTTACTGTATTACTGTTTCTATTGCCACGGATATTTACACAATACCCAGTTCCTGGCGACAGATTGGTAGACTCAGTATTGGCAATACCTACATACCTGCTACCATTAACCAGAGTTGCATTGTATTTGTAGATAGAAGCCGCACTGTTTTGAGTTACATCAAACCCATTGCTGTTGTATTTGTCGTTGCTGCCACCATCACCATTAGTCGTACCACAAGGCACACCGCCAGTACCCGCACCAGTTACATAAATTTGTTGTTGCCAGCTATTGCGTACGCTAGCCGTTACCGGGCTACCTATGTAACTATACTTACGGGCAGTCTTGGCTGTAATGTAACGTTGCACGGTAACATCACCAGCAATACCACCAGCTATCTGATCCATTCTTGCAGTACCTGTACTTGTAGATAGCAAAGTAAGGTTGCCATTACTGTTAAGTGTTCCAGAAGTTGAATAGACGGTGCCAGCAACATATAGCGCACCCGCCAATGTCACTCCAGAAGTATTATTAATACTTATATTGTTTACAGTATTACTAGCAAACGTGTTTGCCGCAATAGTTTGAGCAGTAGTACCTGAATAAGAAACAGTACCATTTACAGTAACTGTTCCACTTGTATTGTTAATAGCACCCCTCACCTTCAAAGTATCGGTACTATTTACTGTGAAAGACCCACTTGTGAGGGTAAGATTATTAAGTGTAGTCGCAGCACTACTGTTTAACACAGGATAGTAAGTTGCACCAGAAGCAATTGTTATGTTAGCACCAGAGGATGGTACTACTCCACTCTGCCAATTGCTTGCAGTATTGTAACTAGTGCTTGTAGCTCCTATCCATAAATTAGAATTAGCAGAAGTAGAATCTACTGTGAAACTAACCGAAGAGCCCACAAAATAGCCAGAAGGCAATGTTTCTGTGACCAAATTAAATTGAGAAGTATTACTACTATACGACATAGTAACAGTGAGGGTTGATAGTAACTGAGTAGGATCTGAGACTGTAACTGTTAATGGGTTTTGATTCATATTACTAAGCATCAACGCACAAGGCTGGTTCACTTTTACTGTAATGCCAGATGTTGGGTCTGTAATGCTTGTAGCAGAATCAAAAATCACTTGCATCATATTCAACCCATTGTGTTTAACTGCTTGAACATATTTTGTATTTGCAAGAATGTTTATTGTGTTAAGTGGATTGTAAGTTTGCATTGTTGAATAAGAAATCCCCGGAGCAACTATATATTGGTAACTTCCGTTGGAAGGAGCTACACCGTGGTTGATAGACAACTGGAACATATCTGTTGTATCTGGTATAGATGAGATATACAAATTATCAATGTTATACCAGTCTCCATAAACACTATCCTGTTTGATCGTAACATTATTACCCGTGGGGAAGAAGTAACCAATACTATCGTGGAACACACTGTAAATATTTGTTCCTGAAACGGTGGCAGGATTTGCATCTGTTGGCGCAGTAAAGGTTGTATAAGAACCACCTGCACTATTGTTGTAATAAATAGGTCCGTTGATTAATTGTTGATTTACACTTGTCACGGTGTTCATTCCTGTTTTGGCACTTTGAATGTTGGCACCTAAACAAACAACCGCACTATCAAAGAAGAACCAAGATTTATTGCCAGTGACGTGGTCATAACTCAAAGACAGTGTAGAAGCCCCATACTTTCCATCGCTAACACCACCAACAAATCGGGTATAGCCTGTATCATATTGACCATAGTTAGGATTTTGTTGAGTAGCAGAATTGCCGGAGCCATCCAAGGAATCACTCGTAGTAACACCTGGAACATAATTCCAATTCCAGTTGGCAAATGAATTATTATTTTCATTGCCGTGAACCATAATTGAAGTAGCTCCTTGCGCCAAGAACGTACCCAATAAATTTTGGGTATTTAACGATTCATCCATGTTGGTTCGTGTAGATACAGAACGAACCGAGAAGTTGTAATTTGGTCGTTTGTGCAAGGTGTAATCCGAAACAAAATAATGGGTATGGATTGTATCCCCAACATAATTAGGGTTTGAAGTTTCACAATTTGCCAAGTCAGTTTTATAATCGGAGATGTGAGATGGAGTGGGATCCACAAGCGCCCCCATTTCAGCAATGGTGCTATCCACCAAATTATTATTTGGAATACTAATCTCCCTTCCGTTCAAATTGAAATCTTTATAAATACCTCTTGCAGATGCATAATAAGAATTGTGAACATAATTATACATCAAATCCAATTTGGTCTGGGTCATTGCTTTTGATGTATTTTTCAAATAGTTCCCAAAAGCTAAAATGTCATAAGCCCATCCACCACCATATTGTTGCGTATAATCTTGGGCATAATGCTGCATAAAGGAATTATCTTGTTTATATCCATCGGGCAAACTCTGTGTATAGTCCATTGTGGTATATAATTCATTGATGGCAGTATCTACTACATCCCAACCATTGCTATTTACATTTTTGGTCAAGCAACCCCAGTCCAACCAGTAATCACTGATATTTGTTCTATTGTCACCCGTATTCGTAGATGGAGATAAATATCCATTTGCAATCAACCCTGTATTTGGAGTTTCAGGATTAGCATAAACTAAGTTAATAGCATTCTTCTCAATTGCTCCCCATCCTGTTGTATCTACATTAACACCAATACCACGCATCAATACCAACACATTACCTAAGTTTAAAGGGTAAGTAATAGTTGCATAATGCCAGTTGTTGCAAGTATAGTAAGGCACACGTTGTAACCACCAAGTAAGTGTTTGTTTGATAGCTGCCAATACTGCAGGATTATTATATCCAGTTTCATTTACACCATTTTTAATGTAAGTATAATTGTAAGTGTATACCTCAGCCATATTCTGAATAAGACTAAGGTAGTTGAAGTAATATAAATCTTTATTGGGACTAGTTAAAGTAGGAGGTTCCCCTAATGAACTAAATGTAGAATCACTAAGTATTCCTCCGTTGATGTATCCATAAGTTGCAGAAATTAAGCTAGTTGCTATAGAAGGGGTATTTAATTGAATAGCTGCTGTTCTGTTAGTCAAAATGGAATCGTAAATTGTAGGTACCGCAATTGTTACTGAATTAGATAATGCACTAGTTCCTGTTCCAACACTGTTGGTTGCACTCACCTTGAAAGTATAGGTAGTACCATTTGTTAACCCAGTAACTATATAAGGACTACTATTGATTCCTGTTATAGTTGTTTGAGCTACACCCCCTATGTAGGGTGTTACAGAATATCCATTAGTAATGATACTAGAGCCATTAGTAACTGCAGAAAAGCCGATTGTGGCTTGATTGTTCCCTCCTGTTAAATAGGTAATAGATGGAGATGGAGCTCCAGGAGCAAAAGAATACTGATTGCCTATAGCATATAAACTTGCTAAGCTTGTTGTAAGCGCAATAGCAGATGTTGTTGAAACAGTATATGGGCTACTGCCAGAAATAACGCCTAATAGATTTTCTGAATATGCACTGCCAGAGTATGCTCCTACTACTATTGTACTAGTAGGAAGATATCCACTAGCTTGATTGTTACTACTGTATTGAAATGTTGGAGTTGTCGAACTTGCTGTACTAGAAAGAATAGACCATTGAACATTTACGATATTACTGGCATTGAGTGGGGCGTTAGTTAATGTTAAACCAAAACCTACTGTAACATTAGGAGAATTTGTGGTTCCAGTAAAAGTAATAGGTACATAGTTGGCAGAAATGCCTACAGGGAAAACTGTAGACCCTGAACCTACATTATTAATGGTGAGTGTACCATTACCCGTGGAGTAATGATAAATATAACTGCTAGAAGTATAGCCAACAGGAGCATTAGCGAGGGTTAGATTGTAACTATATATATTAAACAATCCAGCAGTAAGTGTCATTGTTCCATTAATTACTGCATTGCCTGCTAAGCCCAAGATATAAGAACTACTGTTTATCTGTACATTACCAAGATTAATAGTACCTGAGCTACTACCAATGTAATGTGTAGCTGTTCCACCAGTAATTATCAATTGACCAGAACCAGTATGTGTACCAGCACCCGTGATGCTTCCATTAACAGTAACAGTGTTTCCTCCATCGTTTAATGTGCCAGATGTTAAAGTAAGTGACCCCATAACTGCTATAGTGTTTGCAAGTGTGGCATAGGTTGCATTGCTTACTGTTAAGGCAGTAAATGTTTGTCCCGAAGATGTTATGGTTTGAGGTGTTGAACTTGTACCAGAACCGTCTAGGTTGACAGTAATATTTGTAGTTGTAAAGTATGCATTTGAGCCTACATTTAAATTACCACCTAAATTTAATATAGAGCTACCTGAAGAAGTAGTTAAAGTGGCGGTATTAATACTACTATTCCCTTGAACAGTTACATCACGAGCAACAGTTATTGTAGGTGCAGTTGTTGTACCTAAGGAAACAACAACTGGATTACTACTTGATATTCCACCGTTGAAATAATAAGAGCCTGCACCAGTACCTACAATTAGTGTCCCAATACTCACTGTTGAAACACTATTCTCAATTTGGAAGGTTCTTGGGGTAGCAGTTCCAGAATTCACAATATAAAGTGTATCAAGGATTGCACTTGGATTAAAATAATTGGCAGATGAAGGGTTGGTAGGACAGTTATATATAACTTTTCTAAATGATTGATTGGTTCCAGCAGCTAGCGTATTTGCCCCATGTGTACCAGTATAATATAAAGTTGAACCTGCAACCCAAGATGTCATAGTTGGGATAGTTCCGTTTATTGTATTGTGATTATATACACCCTGACTACCAATAGTCCAAGTTCCACTGCCAGCAAGAGTTGTAGCAGTAGTACTATTTTGATTGCCGTTCGTAAACCATCCATTTATGGCTATGGTTCCGTTATTAGTAATAGTTCCATTTGCCGAATTAAAATTAAGAACAGCATTATTAGTTCCTGCAGAAACCGAAGAACCTGTGCCAGCTGCAATGGTGTAATTTGCACTTGAAGATACCGCAAATGCATTTGTAACTGAAACAAGTGTTGCTGTAGGTTGTGTAAGACTCATTGTATGTGTTCCATCTCCTATTGTGATATTGGATGCTGTTAATAATGCTGGAATAACAACACTTCCATTATATACATACAACGAATTAAAGGTTAGCCCTGATGAGATAGTCTGAGTTCCACTACCATTCAATGTCACTGTACCGCTTCTTGGAATAAGGTTTCCCCCTGTGATTATAAGATTACCACCAAGACTGATGGCGTAATTGGAAGAAGAAATATCCAATGCACCTGTAGTCAAGATAAGGTTTCCACTAATTGTCAATGCTTCTCCCAACACAACACGACCAGCACCATTAACCGTAAAGTTGTTTATGTTGTCCGTAAACAGACCAGCTGGCAATGTTATAGAAGTAGTATTTGTAAATAAAACCGTGGCACTACTATTACTAGCATCTATATTGCCTGAAGTTAAACTAGGAGCTACCCCAGCCAAAGTCAATGTATTCGCCCCAACTGTGAGCGTTCCATTAGCGAGTGTAAGGTTATTAGCAATAGATCCAGAACCTCCCAATGTGATTCCAGTAGATTTATTTAAAGTTACACTGTTAAAACTTAATGTTCCTGAAGTGATAGTACTAGAAGAAGCATTATTAAAAGTAACATCAACTGCCTTAGTAGTCCCACTACCGGTTAAACTTAAAGTCCCACTTCCGGTTACATTGCCACCTAAAACTAATTGATGTAACACGGCACTAGTTTGAGTGCCAGCAGTCAAAGTACCACTAGTATTAGTTGCCACATCACCAGTTACTGTTAGGGTGATGGCTGTACCTGAATTAGGATAACTTAGAGTTGCCCCATTAGCGATGTTTACAGAAGCCACACTCGAGGTGGAGGCTAGTGTATAAGTACCTGTATTAACGTTTAAAGCACCAACAGAACCTCCTGTTCCCTGCAATTCATTGCCAGCTGTACAAGATGCATTCACAGTAACATTTGCTGTTCCTGCAAAAGCAGGAGCAGCATTCAACGTGCCTCCATAAGCGTAAACATTTCCTCCAATAGGAATGGTAATATTATTAGTTGAATTATCTAATGCACCTGTTTTCAAATAAAGATTTGTAATAGTTAAAGGCTGAGAAAAAGCCAAAGTCAATCCTGCGCAAGAATCAACCAATGAATTTACAGTAGATGGGGTGAATAAAGCATATCCAATACTTGGAGCGATAGTATTATCAAAGCTGATCTGACCTATGTTTGCATTGATAGTACCCGCCGTGTAAGTTGAAGTTCCTGTACCAATTGTAAGGATGTTCCCATTTAAATTAATGGCAGGGTTACTTGCTGTATTCAAATTCGAAGACCCTAAAACAACCCTAGAAGTATATAAATTACTGCCCAAAGCCAAGGTTTGTTTTGCACCAGAACTCGTCAACTTAAACAAGGGGGTCTGCAAATTAGGGTCAAAATAAAAAGTAGATGATCCAATCGTTGTAGGAGCATAAGCGTAAACAAGTGCTGGCGCAATACCTGTTGTGGCTTCACCCAAATAGTCATTAGCATCCATTGCAACAGGGCCATAAAGAGTGTTTGTGGTGGCTGTACTTGATTGGTAGTTACATAAGTATAATCTAGAATAGATAACACTTCCCACGTTAGTACTTGCTAATGTAAGAGTACCAGCTATGCTAGATGCACCCACTTGCAACCCAATTCCATTATTAGCTACAGAAGTACTTGGGGTAGTTAAGGAAGTTCCTGTACCCATCGATACTACAGATCCATTTAGTGTTACGCTCCCAGAAACAGTTAAAGGAGCAGTAAGAGTAGCATTGTAAGTGAAAGTCACATTGCTATTATTAAATGTAAGTGATCCTGCAACAGGATTAGATGTAAAGCTTACTGTTGGACTAGTATTTCCTGCAATACTATTATCAAATATAACATCATCTCCACTTGTTGGTACAGTACCCGATCCCCAATTGGTTGCGGTATTCCAAGAGCCTGAAGTACCTCCTATCCAAACATTGTTGAACTTGATGTTCGTATTGTTTCCTCCATTTGTAGAGCTTGCAGCATTAACCGTAGTTGAATTATTTGTTATATAAGTGATATTGCAATAACTAATAGCTGTATTGGCATAATTTGTTAATGTGATATAAGCAACAGCTGAAGTACTCGATTTGAAGTTTAATAAATTGCCTAATGCACCTGTTAATGTAAGTATATTGGTTATTGTTTGTGTAGTTCCAGCTGTTAAGGTCAATGTTGCACCACCAGTTACATCAGTTAAATTGTAAAAGGTATTTGTTCCAGAAATTGTTTGTGTGCCAGTACCATTAAAAGTTACCGTTCCACTTTCTGCGTTAAAACTTGAACTCACACTAGATACCCAGTTTCCACCGATAGATACTGGATAATTGCTAGCAGAAACATCAAATACACCTGTACTTGTTGGCAGGGTAAGATTACTCTTCACAACAATTGCCCCACTAGCAGTTTGTGTACCACTTGTGTTACCAAAAGCAAGGCTATAATAGGTAAATGCAGGTATTGTTTGCCCTCCGGTAAGGTTGTTGAAATTGATTGTTCCCTGAGTAGCATAATCGGAGGTGTTTGTACCTGGGATAAATGTATTTGATATGTTAGTTGTACCAGAAGGAAAAGTAAAACCTGTTGCTCCACTTATATCAAGGTTATAAAAGGAAATATTATTGGTAGGATATGAGCCGTAAAGTGACACGACTGATTGATTACTACCTGTAAACTGAACATTATTGGAGTACGCAGTAAAAGATGTAATATTATCTATACTAAAAATACCTGAGATGCTAATTGTTTCATTTGAAGCAACTCCATTGCCCCAGTTAATTGCATGACCTGTAACCCCACTGGTAGCATTATCAACTGTAAGGTTTGTGTAACTACCTGGAACTATACGAGGGTTGCCAAGTATGTAGTAAACAACTGTTCCTCCCCAAGTTAAACCACTAGTTAATTTATAAGTAGGAGAATTTATATTCCCTGTTTTAAGTGTACCACTGCCCGTGGAACCTATATTACCTGTTGTGTTTGATACTGAGATAGAGTAAGATGCCCCTAAGTCTAAAGTACTTCCTGAGTTCAGCGTAAGTGGAACATTTGCAAGTACTAAACTTCCAGAAGCCGTATTAATACCGCTGGTATTACTCATGGTTAACCCTCCGTTGTACGTGCCAGCCATTACCGTTTGTGCACCTGTAAGATTATTATAGATTACATTAAAAGACCAAGTTTTTCCTGTTGTTATAGGTGTTGCACTTGTATTCTGTGTTTTTAATGTGCCAGACCCTGAAGTTGTTATAGTAGAAACTGTTAGTGTATAAGATGCCATATCTAAAACTGCACTGTTACTTATAGTCAAAGTATTTCCGGATGCTATTGTCAGTCCACCACTTCCTACTACCACCGAAGCAGTAGTATTACTAATAGTTAGACCCGCAAAAGTGATTGTACCTGAGATTGTTTGCAGTGTGCCTGAAGTACCATTAAAATTGACAGTAGTATTGGTAGAAGTGAATGTACTATTGCTGGGAGCTAAAGTAAAGTTTCCTTGAGCATTTAAGGTACAAGCATTTGTATTACTTAAAGTAGCAGTTCCTGTAGCATTGTACCCTTGAACATTAATATCACCACTAACAGAGATGGTAGGGGCTGAGGTATTGGTACTATAGAATACCAAACTAGTAGCTGCTGCTGTTGTAATACTAGCACCATTAAAAGAGTACCCTCCCGTACCGCTTCCCACAGTAATGCTTCCTACATTAATAGTAGTGCTGGCAGTACTTGTAGTAGACAATGTAAGTGTTTTGGTATTTGTGTTTAAAACTACCAATGCGCCACTGATAGAGGTAGGGTTCAATACCATACCGGTAGAAGTACTCTGACTTGCACAATTCCATATTATATTAGCATAGGTAGAAGCAGGAATTGTAGGTGCAGTACCTGCTGTACCAGTAAAGTACAAGGTTGAACCTGTATTCCATGTTGCTGTAGGTATTGTGCCTTCAGATACCGCTTGTTGAAAAACAGAATAATTATTAAAAGTAATGGTGCCACTTCCACTGTAAACACTAGATACACTCGTGATGTTGCTAGTCATCCAACCATTCACAGTTATCGTTCCGTTATTATTTACTGTACCGTTACTAGTACTTAGCGTAAAAACTGCATTGGTTGCGCTTGCTGTACTTAATGAACTAGCAGAAGTGCCAGATATGGTAAAAGTTTTATTCGAATTAACAGTAAGACTGAAAGAACTAATAGTTGAATTTACAGGTTGGGTAAAGTTTGCCGCAACAATTAAAGCAGCCTTTGTTGTAATTGCCGCAGAGGCTGCAAGGTTTGCATTTGCATTTGAAATTGTTAGATTATTAAAAGTAAAAGTTCCTGTTAATGTTTGAGTGTTACCCCCATTCAAATTTGCATCTACGTAGCCTGTTGCTGCATTATAAAGGTTAAATGTTCCACTGTTAGTAATGCTTCCACCAACATTTAATAAATGGGTTACAGTACCAGATTGGGTACCACAATTAAATGATGCACCCACATTAACAGTAACCCCACTCGTAATATTTAGGGTTACGGCATTTGTGGAGTTGGGATATGTGAGTACTCCAGATGTTCCGCTTCCTATTGTTACATTGGTTACAGAAGGGTTGGTTGAATTTAATCCAATTGTAAATGAAGATATTGTAGGTCCTGTACCATCTGAAATTGTACAAGTTGGAGCAGATGTATAACCCGAACCAGGATTTGTAATAATGATACCTACAATGTTTCTAGTAGCTCCGCTACCACTAGTAATTACAGTACCAGTGGCTGTAACACCACCTGTTGAAGGAGCACCAAAAATAATTGAAGGACTAGTATAATTATTTGAAGACGTAGGAAAAGCAGTTGTAGGGGTAACGTTATTTATGCCACTATTAGATAGTGTAGTTGTAACCCCATCATTCACAGTTACTGTTCCCACACTTCCGGTTGTTCCTTGCAACTCCAACCCGGTAGACACACTAGCGGTGTACGTTACATTTATTTTATCCGATGAAGTAGTACCATACATTGGTGCAACTTTTAGGTTTCCCGCCCCCTTTTGTATAGTACCACCATTTGCAACTGTTACTGTATTAGTTGAGTTATCTAACAAACCAGCAGTTAAATTTAGATTTGTTACTGATAGATTTTGAGCTAATGTTACATAGTTACTAGCCTTATTCATGGTCAGGGTATTCACGGTTGTATTAGCAAAATAATTACTGGGCAAAGCAAAGGTTCCTACAAACTGAATACCAGTGCCTGATGCACTTGCATCAATACCCAAGCCACTATAAGTACTCGTTCCACCAAAAGTATGAGAGAGAATGGTTCCTGAATTTGTCAGCACAATTTTAGAAAAGGTTCCATAACTCAACCTTGCTGTAGTTACGCTATTGCCTAGTGTTGCGGTAATGCTATTATTTACATACAGGCCAAAGAAACTTGGTGCAGCGGCGTCAAAATACGCAGTACCTGTTGAGCCAGAAAACTTCAGTTGAGGATTCGCAGACCCACTAAATACATTTGTTGTACTCATACCCGCCAATCCACCTACGGTTAAATATTGTGTATTAGGTAAATATAACTTAGACCCAGCACCTGTACTATTAGAGAAATCAAGTGATGTGCTTACCGTAAATGCGCCACCCAAAATAACTGTGTTGTTGTTGGTAAAATAACAGTTGGTAGTTGTTATTGTGGGAGCAACATTATAAAAAGTAAGTGTTGTAGCAGCAGAGTTGCTAGCTGTAGGTGCATTGCTAAGTGCAATTGTTGGCCCACCACTCGTATAAGTAACTACTGAAGCATACTGAGGTATAGTACCTGTGCCAGAAGTAATAGCAACCTGCTGATTTGCTGCAATGGAAGCATTCGCAGCGCTTAAAGTAACTGTTGTATTGCCACTAGCTATTCCGCTAGAAGTAGTTGTTTGTGTGGTAGCAACGGTTCCTACAAATTGAACAGTAGAACCATAAAAAGTAATACTTGCTAACGTTGCTGGCGTTACATCTACAGTAACTGTAGCAGTAACATTTGTAAATTGTACTACATCATTTGTACCAGCACCCGGATAAGTACCAGAACCACTTGTAACAGACCAGTTTGAAGTATTGCTCCAATTATTATTAGCACCACCGCCTGTCCATGAGAATGTTCCAGTAGTAGCAAATAAACTTACACTAAAAAACAAAAAAATTATAACAAGAAGCCATGTGCGTGTAGGGACACTTTTTGAGCACGCAAAATTTGTAAATATCTTTTTCATAAAATGGCAATTACGCAAGCGCTTTTGTGTATGAGTGGTATATCACCCTTATAAATAATCAGACGTTTTTTTAAGCTTAATCATATAGCAAAAAGCAAGCAGTCCTTAATTTTTTATTGTGTTCTTACGAAAGTATGTAGTAAAGAGAAGTATTTCTATGTAATTGATTATTAAATATACTACAACGTTTTAGTTTTGATTTCGGTAACGTTTCCAACTGCTAGTTACTGTTTTTATGCTTCGGTTACCGTACAAACAAAAAACTGAATATTATTCGTGTCAGGGAATTATATGTTTATGGATTGCTATTTTAAATGACCTTTTTGTACAATTTAAGAGATGGGTGGTGGGTAAATTAATGTACTGTAGGTTGCTTTTATTGGGTTATACAACTTGCTGTTATTAGGCTTGTTACTAATAGTCGTACAAATGACAAGGAGGGGGCAATGATAATTTTCCGGGTAATGGTATTTCTTACAAATATTTTTGATGACAAGGCCGGACTTCTGCTTGCCGTTATTCTTAGTGTGATGCTGATTTGGATTATTTATGAAAGCAAAGACAAACACATGCCGTTGATAAAATAGGTTCATTTAGGCGCTTATTAAGAATAACACTTGTGCCAATTGGGATGTCTGTATTCTTGATGTATAAACCTTTCTGTGTTTATTCACCGTGTAATTCCCCTATTTTTATAGCCTTAAAATAGGATAAACTATGACAATACCACGGGCATTTATTTTTGATTTGAATGGAACAATTATAGACGATATGGGCTACCACGCCATTGCTTGGGAAAGCATGATAAACAACCATCTGAAAGCTGGGCTAAGCTTTGAAGAAGTAAAAATGCAGATGTATGGCAAGAATGAAGAACTACTTGTGAGGATATTTGGAAAGGATAGGTTTACTAAAATGGAAATGGCAGCATTGTCTTTGGAAAAAGAACGGCTATATCAGGCAGCATACAAACCATTGATGAAATGTATTGAGGGATTTCAATCATTTGCAGATAAAGCTTTGGAGCAAGGAGTTGATATGGGAATTGGGTCGGCAGCTATTATGTTTAACATAGATTTTATATTGGATGGTCTTTATTTGAGAGAATATTTTAAATCTATCGTTAGTGCCGATGATGTAATAACGAGTAAGCCCGATCCGGAAACCTTTTTGAAAGTGGTTAGTCAGTTAAGTGTTGAACCCAAAGATTGTATTGTATTTGAGGATGCGCCAAAAGGGGTGGAGTCCGCAGCTAATGCAGGAATGAAATGCGTAGTTATAAAGACTATGCACAGTGAAGAGGAATTTTCAGCGTACAGTAATGTATTGTTTTTTATTGATGATTATACTGATTCTCGATTGTACATTGACTTGCTGGCAAACCCCTAAAGAGGGAGTTTATATTTTGTTTCGTATTGAATAGGTACATTCCTGTAAATACCCATTTTGCCTACTCTTGTAGTACCCTTTACGCCAATAAGTGCTTCTTTATTTAATAGAATAGAAGTGCCTCTTTTTAGGACATCACCCACATTAAATTCTACCGCAACGGGTAATACAAACACAGATTTGCCTTCAATATGCATGGTTGTGTCCAATTGATATTTACCAATATAACTTTGGTTAAGAAAAACTTCACAGTCTATTTTTTTCAATGTTACACTAAAGTTATTGGGATTATAATAAGACAAGTCAAGGGTTACTGCAGTTTTGCTTAAACCAAGATGTTTTAATTGAATGTGTTTCACATCCCGATATTCAAATGCTTGAGGCGCTTTGCAACCATTAATTATTAATACTGTTACGACAAGTAAAAAAAGAATCCCTTTTTTCATAAACATATTATTCAGTTGCAACAATAATAAAGAAAGTGTTTATTGCAAAGAGTTTTACTTTGAGAGCGTATAATATAGTTTCTTGAAATCCTATTCCCTAACAAAGTCCTTGTGGGCATTCTAGCTGTTAATAAAGGAGATATAGTCAGTATTACTGAAACAAAAAAGCCCCCCCAGTCGTAGTATTTTAGAATTCAGTACAATAGAGTATCTATACCTCCACACTTTCCTTGGCAATTGCCTTCTTGATGGCGGCAGCCATCTTTGCTCCCTTGTCATGCACTTGTTCTTCGGTCCATGCAAGGCTGATAGCTGTAGAAATACAACGATTCATTACGGCATCACTCGCAGAAAAGTCTTGCGTTTGTAGCTTATGCAAAGCAGCCCTTTGTGCTTCGCTGATGTTGTTGAGGCTCTGTACATCCTTAAGGTGTTGCCACTTTCTGATGTAGTGCCAGTTGTTGTTGTACCAATAGAAATTGCCAGCAAAAATGCCTTGTTCCTTCAATTCGTCTATGGCAACATTTATTAGTGATTCTGTTGGCAAGAACCAACTAATAAAAGAGTAACTGTCTCCTTGCGCATCTGGTGTTAAGCGGAAAGTTATTTCGGGTATTTGTTCCAGATAGCTTCTAAGTATAAGGTTATTTCTTTTTTGGATTGATAAGATGGTCTGCAATTTGCCTATCTGCGCCAATCCTAATGCGGCATGCAGCTCACTGATACGATAATTGTATCCAATAAAAGGGTGTAGGTCGGCCCCACGGTCTACGCCTTTATGGTCGTGCCCGTGATCGGTGTAGCCATCACATTTTTCATATACCTCTTTATTGCTTGTCATCACAACGCCACCTTCGCCACAAGTGATTGTTTTTACAAAGTCGAAGCTGAATGTACCTGCATCACCAATGGTTCCCAAAGATTTGCCCTTGTAGCTACCACCAATTGCCTGACAAGCATCTTCCAATAACAACAAATTATGTTCCTTGCATATTGTTTTCAAGGCATCTAGGTCTGCCATGCTGCCGCACATGTGTACGGGCATCACACACTTTGTTTTTGGTGTAATTGCAGCCCTTACTGCATCGGGGTTTAAAGTCAGTGTTTCGTCTATATCAACCAATACAGGTATGGCACCAACGCTTAATACAGCTTCGAAGCTTGCAACAAACGTGAAGGAAGGCATGATGATTTCATCGCCAAAGCCTATTCCCAAAGCTGCCATAGCCGTAGTAAGGGCAGCAGTGCCACTACTGGTAAGCTGTGCATAGTTGCAACCAAATACTTCTGTTATCTTTTTTTCTAGCTCCAACGATTTGAATACGCCTTTGCGTGGCCCTTCAAAACCATAACGCATAATGATTCCCGTATCCATTACATCGTTGATGTGCTTTCTCTCTTCTTCTCCAAATAATTCAAAGCCTGGCATATACTTCTATTTTAATTAGTTATTTCTTCCTGATTGTCTTCTTCTTTAACCAATACCTTATCCAATTGGTTTTCAAGAAGTGTAATTTTATCTACTGCATTCTGAATGTCTACAATGTGTTCAGCCGTTTTTGTTTCCTCTGTTGCCAGCCATATCAATACCATACTCACATAGTCCTGCATATCCTTTCCTGCAAACAAGGTCTTGTATTCAACAATTTTCTCGTTGATAATCTTAACTGTCTTGCGCAGTACTTCCTCGTCTTCTGGCTTCACCTTCAGGCGATAGGTCCTGTCGGCAATCGCTATGTTTACGGGCAATAAACTATCGTTTTCTTCCATTATTATTAATATTAACTAGTGGTTGTCGTTATTTGGGGGATGTTGATTGCAGGTGAATGAACGTGTACTGTTGATATCCGCTTCTGCCGGCTCTTATTCCTTTTCCTTACGTATTCAAAATCAGCAAACACCTGTCTATCTCCTTTATGTAATCTGTGAGGCGCTTACCCAGTTCCTTCTTATCCTTGTCATCAAGTACACCTTTACTCAGCTTCACTATATCAAGGTTATGTTGTAGATCCTTCATGCTTTCTTCCGTATTTTTCAACTGGATATCCCTCTTGGATAGTGCTTTCTTCAATTGTAAATTCTCTCTTTTAAGCTGTGCAAATTGCTTCAAGAGTAGCTGTTGCTTTTGCTGTAACTGCAATAATTGATTACTAAGTACACTCATAATAGTTGATAACTTTTTATAATTGATAATTAAAAATTGATAATTGATAATGAACGACGGGTAAAATACAAGACGAATATCAATTATCAATTGTCAATTATTTTCTTATTTCTGCATTCAGTTCCTTTTCAAAAGACTGAATGATCCTGCTCATCATGGCATCTGTCTCTTTGTCTGTCAACGTTTTTTCTTCGTCAAGGAAGGTAAAGTTAACAGCCATAGACTTTTTACCTGCCCCTAATTTATCGCTTTCAAATACATCGAACAAACGCATAGATTGCAACTTGACTAAATTAGCCTTTTTTACCACTGTTTCCAACACATTGTAGGTAGTGTCGGCAGCAACCACCAACGACAGGTCTCTCTGAACAGCCGGAAACTTAGGTACTTCTTTATAAACAATCTTTGTCTTTGCAACTTGTTGTTGTAGGGCTGTATAGTTGATGTCTATAAAATACACGGCCTGCTTGATGCTGAAAGACTTCAGGGTAGCCGCATCTACGATAGAGATACCGGCAATGTTTTGCTTGGCACTGCTAACGTTTATCTTTCCTGTTTCCTCGTCCCTGGTATATCTTATTTTATCTAATCCAGACAAAACCAATATTGCGTCTACAATACCTTTTGCCCGATAGAAATCAACCGTCTTTGCTTTCTCTTGCCAGGTATCTTCGTGGTTGTCGCCAGTGATGTACAAAGCCAGGTGTTCATCTTCCCAATAAGAACCTACGCCCTTGGTATGATAGGTCTTTCCATATTCAAACAGTTGCAGGTTGTTGTTCTTTCGGTTGTTGTTGTAGGCAATACATTCCAACCCCGTCTCCAACATAGAAGGACGCAATACATCCAGATCGGCACTCAGGTTATTCATCATCTTTACGGTGCCGTTCAATACTTCCTCACCAAAGTATTTGCTGTTGGTAATTGAATTGGTTACAATTTCATTGAAACCTTGCCCTATCAGATAAGTGGCAATCTTGTCTTTCAATGCTTCTTTTGCACCCAATGCATTCACTGACGGCGAAATAGTGATGGTGGTAGGAATCTCTATATTATCCAATCCATCTATACGGATAATTTCTTCTACCAAGTCAGCAGGAAGGCTGATGTCGGGTTTGCTAAACGGCACTGCAACAGATATTTCATCGATGCCTTCCCTATTTATTTCAAAACCCAATGCAACCAGAATCTTCATTACTGTATCTGGATGATAGTTTTTACCACTCAATTTCTTCAGGTATTGATACTTCAAGGATACCAGCGTTTTCTCCTTTGGCGCAGGATAAACATCAATGATATCGCTGCTGATTTCGCCACCGGCTACTTCCTTTATCAATAGCGCAGCACGTTTCAATACGTTTACGGCATTAGAGATGTCAACGCCCTTTTCGAATCTTGTGGCAGCATCTGTCCTCAATCCATGCTTCAACGATGTTTTCCGGATGCCTGATGAAGCAAAGCAGGCACTCTCCAGAAATATGTTTGTGGTAGTGGCCGATACGCCGCTATTCAATCCGCCAAATACACCTGCAATGCACATGGGCGCTCTATTGCCATCGCATATCAATAAATCTTCGGCAAACAACTTCCTTTCTTTCTCATCCAGGGTGGTAAATACGGTATCGGGTTCTGCCTTCTTTACAATAATACTTTTCCTTTCTATCTTGTCGGCATCAAATGCGTGAAGGGGTTGTCCTGTTTCATTCAGGATGAAGTTGGTAATGTCCACTACATTATTGATGCTTCTCTGACCAATGGCTTTCAGTTTGTTCTTGAGCCATTCTGGCGATTCTTTCACTGTTAATCCAGTAATACTTACACCAGCATATCTCGGACAGGCTTCTGCATCTTCTACCGATACAGTGACTGGCAAGTTCTTATTTTCTATCTTAAAGGTATTTACAAAGGGGCTCTTCACTTTTCCCTTGCTCTTGTGATGATGCGCCAGATAGGCAAATACATCTTTGGCAACACCCAGATGACTCATTGCATCCATCCGATTGGGGGTAAGCCCTATTTCGTAGATGATGTCGTTGTATGGTTTAAAGTATTCGGCCGCAGGCGTACCCACTTTTGTATCTTGAGGCAACACCAATATTCCTTCGTGGCTGGTACCGATTCCAATTTCATCTTCGGCACAAATCATCCCGAAGCTTTCTTCGCCTCTTATTTTGGCAACACGCATCGTTAATGGATCGCCAGAAATGGGGTGGATTGTTGTACCAACCGTTGCCACTACTACCTTTTGACCAACGGCAACATTGGCAGCACCGCAAACAATTTTGAGTGGTTCGGCAGCGCCGGTATCAACAGTTGTCAATCTCAATTTATCTGCATTGGGGTGTTGTTCGCAGGTGAGTACTTCGCCAATCAGCAAGCCATCCAATCCTCCCTTTACGCTTTGGTATTTCTCCATGCTTTCTACCTCCAAACCAATGCTGGTAAGTATTTTGGATAGCTTCTCGGGTTCTACTATTTCGGGCAAATATTCCTGTAACCAATTATAACTGATAGTCATTCGTAGCAATTAATGAGGTGCAAATATATCAATTTACAAGATGGAATAGTTATAAGTTATTAAGGGGAAACAAGGGATGAAAATGCCTTATGGTTCCAAATATTTTGGTAGCATCATCCCAAAGGAACTTTAACAACCCTCCACTCCCCACCAAATACTTCCTACATTGATGCCTTTTCTCCTTTGTTTGTATATAACAAGTCGTACTCCCATCATTTGCAAAAGCAAAATACACACTCTTTTACGCAAACACTACGGTTTAAGGTCCAAACACTAGTGTTTAGGGTGCAAACAGTAGTGTTTAGAGTGCAAACACTAGTGTTTAGGGTTCAAACACATGTGTTTGGGGTGCAAACAGTAGTGTTTAGATTGCAAACAGTAGTGTTTAGAGTGCAAACATTAGTGTTTAGGGTGCAAACACTAATGTTTAGGGTGCAAACACTACTGTTTAGGGTGCAAACACTACTGTTTAGAGTGCAAACACTAGTGTTTAGAGTGCAAACACTAGTGTTTAGAGTTCAAACGCTAGTGTTTAGGGTGCAAACACTAGTGTTTAGAGTGCAAACACTAGTGTTTGGGGTGCAAAGACTAGTGTTTGCGTAAAAAAGGGTAGTTAGTAGAGGTTAATCGCATTGCTTCGTCTCTTTGATTGATAACAATGAAGGGTGAAGTATATATTTGTAGAGGATTAATTGATTAAACAACCGTTGTGTTGATTGTTGTTGGTGAAGAACACACTACATTGGCAATGGGAAAGACCAATAAAGGGAAAGGAAAGATATAATCTTTGCAAAAATTATATTTGTTACTGAAATGATGTGGGTTAAGGGTTTGAAGGTTATTGTTAATATTAAGCTTTGATAACAAACCTTCGTCTATTTAAGAGTTGGTGGCTATACAAAACCTATTTATGGTAAAACTTTATTCAATAATATTTTTTTGTATTGTACTGAGTACAACTATAAAGACTTTTGGACAAAATAAAATCGATGGAACATTCGTAGGGTTATTAAGGATTGACGAGTGGACTGATGAAAAGGGCAAAAAGAGGTATTATGGTGACGACTTCGAACCAAAATCACAATGGTATCACGAAACAACCTTGGAAATTAAAAATGACTCTGTTAGGGCAGACAAAATTCCTGTGTCATTTAGAAATGGTAAAGAGTCTTATTCATCTTCTGACGGTGGTTTTTATTATTATAAGGGAATAATTAAGAATATTAACGGAAAGGATACAATATATCTCAAGCTACTTTACTGTGACTATTGTCCCCAAATTGCGTTAGACGATTCAGATATTAGCAAAAAGAAACCTGTTTCGATTTATACATCAGACAATGGTGTGGTTCACAAAGTTTACGAGGCTGACAAGTATGTAAATGCACCTGACAAGGAGTATTTACATATGAGAGTAGAGTTGACTATAGACGGTAACCTTCTAATAGACAATAAGTACATCTTTAAACGATTACTTAAAAAATAGTACAACTGCCAACAAAAGTGTTTAGTAAAGTGCTTGTGGAGGGAAGAAATTCAGCAATAGTGCTTTCTTTTAGTAGTAGTATCGAAGGAGTATTCTTGTTAAGCCCCCCCCCAAAAAAAAAACTCATTCGCTAATTGCCATTATCGCATCACTTTCTTATAAATTATCATATCATTCTGTCAAATGCGCTGTTGCAAACATTAATTCTTCAATTGACAGTTGCTTTTAGTTTGTTAATACAGTTCAAGCCTTATTTTTACCCGTTACATCAATTCATCTATTAATAATAGCAACTTGTCTTCTCCGCAACAGATACTGAAAAAATATTGGCAGCACAATGATTTCAGGGGTAATCAGGCTGAAATTATTGATGCCGTGCTGAAGAAAAGAGATGTGCTGGCATTGTTGCCTACGGGCGGCGGCAAATCCATCTGCTTTCAGGTGCCCGCCATGCTGATGGATGGAGTGTGTATTGTTATCTCGCCATTGATTGCCTTGATGAAGGATCAGGTAGAAAATCTGATTAACAAGGGTATCCCTGCCGTTTTCTTGCATGGCGGCTTAACGCAGACAGAAGTGCAGGATGTGTTGGAGGAAGTGATTGCTGGTGAATATAAATTCCTTTATCTATCGCCCGAAAGGCTGGAAACAAACCTCTTCAGAGCGTATCTTATTCAATTGAACTGCTGCCTGATTGCAGTGGATGAAGCGCATTGTGTGAGTCAGTGGGGATACGATTTCCGGCAGCCCTATCTGCGCATCGCAAACATTAAGTATGAACTGAAACAGGTGCCGATGATTGCCCTCACGGCATCTGCAACGCCGTTGGTGCAGGAGGATATTGTTGATAAACTGAAGCTGAGGAACGCTGTTGTTTTTAGGCAAAGCTTTGAAAGAGCCAATCTTTCTTACTCCGCCTTTGCGGTGGATAGTAAGATAAATAAAGCTGCGGAAATATTGAAGAATGTGCCGGGATGCAGCATTATCTATTGTAGAAGCAGGAATCAGACAAGGGAAATTGCCAATCTTTTACAGCTTCAGAACATTGCGGCAGATTATTATCATGCAGGGCTTTCGCAGGAGGAACGCAATAGTAAACAGCAAGCTTGGGTAAATAATAAGATTCGTGTAATTGTTTGTACCAATGCGTTTGGGATGGGAATTGATAAGCCAGATGTGCGCACGGTGATGCACTTTGACGTGCCTGATTGTGTGGAAAGTTATTATCAGGAAGCAGGGCGAGCGGGCAGGGATGGCAAGAAATCGTATGCCGTATTGTTGTATGATGACTATGAAATTGTGAAGTTGGAGGCGATGCCCGATGTGCGTTTCCCTTCTTTTGATGAGATAAAGAAAGTATATCAGGCATTGGCGGACTATCTGAATATCCCGGTAGGCTCGGGCGAGGGGATGTTTTATGACTTTGACATCAGCACATTTGCAAAGAACTTTAAGTTCAAAACACAGCTTGTTCTTGCCACTTTGGGCGTATTGCAACAAGAGGGGCATCTTGCTTTTAATGAAAATGTATTTCTTCCCACGAGGGTGATGTTTACTGCCCAGAAAGCGGTGCTGGAAGACTTTGAGTTCGCCCATCCTCAGCTGGATATTGTTGTTAAATGTTTATTGCGCAGCTATGCAGGCGTTTATGATAATTATACCAGCATTTCGGAGAAACAGATAGCCAGAAAGTTGCGGATGACGGAGGCGATGGTGGAAGAGAAACTGATACAGTTGCGCTCATTTGGCATCATCAATTTCTTTCCAAGAAAGGAAACACCACAGATTCAGTTGCTATTAAACAGAGCCCCTGCAAACTATCTGATTATCAATCACCAAGCGTATGCCGAACGAAAGCGCTTGTATAAGGAAAGGGTAGACAAAATGCTTGCTTATATATCATTGATCAATCAATGCCGGGGACAGTTTATTGCATTTTACTTTGGTGACAAAGACTCAAAACCTTGTGGGATATGTGATACTTGTCTGAACAAAAAGAAGAAAAATACCTCGACTAATGAAGTGGATACCATCCAGACAGCAGTGTTTGATTACTTGCAAACTGGCAGTCAGTCTGTAAAAGGATTGTTGGAAAGTGTTAGGTTGCTGTCAACAGATAAGGTCTGGGAAGTGTTGCAGTTGTTGCAAGATCAAAGCAAGATTGTGATAGATGATAATGGAATGATAACAAAAAGATAATAGCGGAATAATAGCAGCGTTAGGTTTCTCGTACAGTCTGAACTTCATTTCGACGATAGGAGAAATCTAATTTTAGTTTATTGGCTATTTTATTAATAAGTGCTTGTCTGATTCGATGAGATTTCTCCTAGGGTCGAAATGACGCTGTTTACCTAAAAGGAGAGCCGCCATACTTTAGTTTATTGAATTCTATCCGCGTTCGCTCAATAAGTTTCCTGTTTGCATTGATGTAAAATTCGCCATCGGGAGCCACGCCATTGATGCCCGCCAATCCTTCAATCGTCCACCGATGATTCTCTTGGTCACGCCAATGCCAGTTGTCACGCTGAATAAATTCCGCAGGAAAAATATAATAGTTGCCATACTTTATCAGATAATAACTATACGGGAACTCTGTTACATTATTTGCCCAATAGCCAATGGTTTCTGCTTGTGAAAGCGTGGCTGGGTCGATCATAAAGAGGTAAATGATATTGTCTATGTTTACGGGTACTGCGGCAGCCACATGATAATTCCAGGCATTGATGAGTGTGCCTTGCTCGCCCTTGAGGAAGTAACCGCTAAATACCCATCCTTTGTAATTGGGAATATTCCATTGATCCAACAGGATGCAGATGGCATTGGCGCGGTCCTCGCAATCATTGTGTGCATCTGCCCATTTAAATAACCAATGATTTTGAAAGAAATTGAAGATGGCATTCGCTTGATCCAATGTGAGGGCATTGTTCAGATAGACATCATCTGAGAGTTCATAATCGAAGTATGTTTTTTCGTCTTGCCCGTACATGGGACTAAGATAGTGAATTATGGATAATGATTAGCGATTAATACTTAATTGTAAAATGCGCACGACTTTGTTCTTTGTTTAAGATTTTATTGGTCACCATGCTGTTTAAAACTTTTAAAACCTATATTTTCGCAGTCTTACCGTACTAATAAATTAATAGCTTAATGGAGTATCAAAAATTCAGTCATATATCTTTTGATTTGTGGTTAACACTTATCCAATCCAATCCAGCATACAAACAAAAGAGAAATCGATTGATGATTGAATTCTTTGGTATCGATAAAGATCCAGTCTTTGTAGATGAAACTTACAACAGGTTCGATAATCTATTTAATGGTATCAACGAGATTACAGGCGGCAATTTAGACCCTTACGAACTCTGGCTGATATTCCTAAGTCATCTGGATATAGATATCAAAAAGATAAACATTCAATATCTACAAGAATTTATTGATGAAACAGAGAAATTATTCTTTGAGTATCATCCTACTTTACTAGATGAAAATACGCCTCAGCTGTTTGAGCGATTGGTAAATAAAGGCCATACATTAAGTCTGCTTTGCAATACTGCATTTACAAAAAGCCCTTTTCTAAAAAGGTTATTGGCGCATTTGGGAATAGATAAATACCTCAGCTTTCAGTTATACTCCGATGAAATGGGTTACTCGAAACCTAATATAAAGGTGTATGAACAATTATATAGCGAAGTTTCAAAACTAAAACCAATTACTAAAGGAGAAATACTGCATATAGGCGACAATCCCATTGCCGATTTATGGGGTGCAACCAACTTCGGAATTACAGGTCGGTTACTCTTGCCGGGAGAGACCGTTGTTACTGTATTTAATGATTATCAATAGAACAACATAATGGCATTACAACAACTGCTTCAAGAAATAATAGAGCATCCCCTGAGTGCCCTGTTGATAGTGGGCAACCTGATTATTATAGAAAGCCTTCTCTCTGTTGACAACGCTGCTGTACTGGCAACTATGGTGATGGATTTGCCAAAAAGAAAGCGCAAACGCGCACTGAAATATGGCATCATCGGGGCGTATATCTTTAGGGGTATTGCATTGTTGCTGGCCTCTTTCTTAGTTAAGTTCTGGTATCTGAAACCACTAGGTGGCTTATATCTGGTGTATCTTGTATGGGATTGGTGGCAAGATAAAATGAAGGAAGAGGAAGAAACAACCATTAAAAAGGAGGACAAGTGGCTATACAAAAAGATTACGGGAACTATTGGCAACTTCTGGTCTACCATCATTTTAGTTGAATTGATGGATGTAGCTTTTTCTATAGACAATGTATTTGCTGCCGTAGCCTTTTCCAACAACATCTTACTCATCTGGTTGGGCGTTTTTATAGGTATCCTGGCAATGAGGTTTGTGGCGCAGATATTTGTTTCCCTGATGGAGCGTTACCCGTTTCTGGAAACCTGCGCTTTTGTCGTTATAGGCATACTTGGAATCAAGCTTTTACTATCAATTCCGGTACATTATTTCCCTGAATCTTCTATCAGTCAATTCCTCGAAAGCAAAGAAGCCGATTGGATGACCTCTGCATTTACTATTGGCGTTTTCTTAGTGCCATTCTTGATAAGGGTACTGTTTTATCATCCACAAAAGGATAAAGATCTGGAGATATAATGCAAGGCTTCGATTAATAACAGCAGTGACTAAGCAGAATAAATAGCATAAACAAAGGCTATGGTTACTTGGACACCATGCCTTTATGTGTTTAAATATTAAAAGAGACTGCCAATTTTACCCCTTTTATTTTATTGGCAGACAAATTGAACAAGCACCCACTCAATATTAATTATTATGGAAGAGAAAGAAATACTTGAAAAAAACGACACAATAAACGAAACTTTAGAGAACAATACTGACGAAAATGCAGCCTCTACAAATGGTGCAGAAGTGAGTGAAGTAGAAAAACTGACGGCTGAGTTATCTGAGCAAAAGGATAAATACTTACGCTTGATGGCTGAGTTTGACAACTTTAGAAGACGAACGGCAAAAGAACGATTGGAATTGATTCAAACTGCTGGAAAAGACATCGTAGTTAGTTTATTGGATGTATTGGATGATTGCGATCGTGCAGAGAAACAACTACAATCTAATGCAGATATTGCTGTGCAAAAAGAAGGGATTCAACTTGTTTTCAATAAAATAAGAAGCACACTTCACGGAAAAGGAGTGAAGGCGATGGAGAGCATCCACACAGAATTTGATGCAGAAAAGCATGAGGCCATTACTGAGATACCTGCTCCTACCGAGAAATTAAAAGGAAAAGTATTGGACGAGGTGATGAAAGGCTACTACCTGAACGATAAAATAGTGCGATTTGCAAAAGTAGTGGTAGGGAATTAAGAACAGGATGCAAGTTACTGGTTGCTGGATTCTGGTAAAGTTAACTAGCAGCAGTCAACTTTAGGCCTGCTCAATTATTAAACATATTTTTTTTATGAAGAGAGATTACTACGAAATATTGGGGGTTTCCAAAACTGCTTCTGCGGATGAAATAAAAAAGGCATACCGCAAAGTGGCGATGCAATATCACCCCGACAGAAACCCTGGCGACAAAGCCTCCGAAGAAAAGTTTAAGGAAGCTGCAGAAGCTTATGAGATATTAAGTGATGCCGACAAAAAAGCCAAATACGATCGTTTCGGACATCAGGCTTTCGGTCCCGGAACTGGCGGTGGTGCCCGTGGAGCATCCAATATGGATGATATTTTCAGTCAGTTTGGTGACATCTTCGGCGATGATGCTTTTGGAAGTTTCTTCGGTGGTGGAAGAGGTGGTAGCCGTGGTGGTGGAGCGAGGGCAAGAGGTCAACGCGGTAGTAACCTCCGCATCAAGATGAAACTTACTCTAGAGGAAATTGCAACAGGCGTTACAAAGAAGGTTAAAGTAAAAAAGAATGTTGTCTGTAATACGTGTAGTGGTAGTGGTGCAAAAGATAAAAACAGTGTACAAACCTGCCAAACTTGTCACGGTAGCGGACAAGTAAAAAGAGTTACGAATACTTTCCTAGGGCAGATGCAAACCGTTACAGCTTGTCCTACTTGTAATGGTGAAGGACAAACAGTTACAGCAAAATGTACTTCTTGTCGTGGTGAAGGAAGGGTGTATGGTGAAGAAGAAATAAGCATAGATATCCCCGCAGGAGTACAAGAAGGTATGCAACTGAGCATGAGTGGCAAAGGAAATGCAGGAGAAAGGGGAGGAGCCAATGGCGATTTGATTATTCAGATAGAAGAAGAATCTCACCAAGAATTACATAGGGATGGGCTGAATGTTGCTTACGACTTGTACATTTCTTTCCCAGATGCAGTATTTGGTACCAGCGTTGAAGTCCCAACTATTGACGGACGCGCCAAGATTAAAATTCCCGCAGGTACACAAAGCGGTAAGATATTCAGGCTTAAAGGCAAGGGTTTCCCAGAGGTACAAGGATATACTAAAGGAGACCAGTTAGTTTATGTAAATGTTTGGACGCCGCAAGATTTGAATAGCGATGAGAAGGCAATGCTTGAAAAGCTAAATGCAAGCAGTAATTTCAAACCAAGGCCAGACAAAAACAATAAGAGTTTCTTTGAAAGAGTAAAAGAAGCTTTTAATTAGAATCATCAATAGTCGGATATTTATAATATTTCGATTTGACAATAGAAAATAAGATATAGAATCCCTTTGAAGTGCAAGTACTTCAAGGGGATTTTTTGTTTTTATTCCCCTCAAAGTCGCTGCTTTAAATAAAATATTGGAATATAAAGAAGTATGTTGCAACATCAAGCACAGTAAATTGGACTTTCTCCTTTAAACCCTTCTGCACTTTACAGTCTATTTGCAAGTTGGAGATTAACCACAAAGAACACAATGGTTTTCACAAAGAGACACAAGAAGTTAAAATATTATGTTCTTTGTGTTTCATTCTTAGGGTACTCCGGGGTTAAATTATTTATTTTTTTATAACGATGGCTTTTATGACACCACACAAATTGATTGCTGCCCTACTTGTTTCTCTTGTTTTATCGCAATGGAATGCTTCCGCACAAACCCATTCCTATTATCAGGAACCTACCTGGAAGCCTAGAGGTGTTTTACCTTACGAAGATGCTATTACCAATAACTTCTGGCCTAAGTCGCCGGAGGTAAAGCTTACTTTTAACGACCCAACTTTCGATAAGAGTCGTCTTTCAGAAGTGCCTGCTCCTGGTGTTTATCCTCGCGTATTGCTCACCCCAAAAGATGTGGATGCTATCCGTAATAAGGTGGCTTTGGGCGATAAAGCCCCTCTCGCTTTTCGCAGCATGTGGCAACGGGTAACGAATAGCAAGAGTGCTTTTTATGCATTGGTAACCAAAAATGATGCGCTAGGGAAGCAGCTGGCAAAGGAGTTGGTGGCGAAGATTAAAAGCCTCGACCCGAAGATTACTGCCTTAGATAAACAATCGGACAGGGACAACCTTTGGTCTGCTGAACGTTCGGTGGTGGCTTCTGGCAACCCCGATCCGCCTAGTGAGATATGGGATTTGTTGGATTATGATTACCTGCACGACTGGATGACACCCGAAGAACAACAGGCTGCCAATGATATTATTGCCCGCATCTGCAAGCACCGTATCTCTAACTTTATGATTGTGCCCGACCACATGATGATTAATAATCATGAAGGTTTTGGGATGGAATATATACGTTTGATGCTGTTGATAGAAGGTCAGAAAGGTTTCGACCAGAAGCTGTTTGACCTCGCTTGCCATAAGGCTAATTCTATGCTAAGCTGGTATTTGGATAAGGATGGCATGTGCTATGAATCTATCAAGGGTTGGTTGAATATTGCAGCTTTCACAGCGGTTGGGCTGCGTCAAAAGAACTTGTTGATGCACGACCACTTGCAAGCCAAGATGAACTTTTTCAGGGCAGCCATCCGTTGGGAAGACGGCGTATGGCATATCCGTGATGAGATGCGCGCTTCTGCCTTCCACGTAATTTGGATGATGCACTATTATCACCCTAAAGATGAATCCATCGATTTCTTGTATCAATCCACCTTCTCCACGCATCCATTCCTTACAGATCCCAATGCTAAATGGCCTAATCCTGTTGGTATTTGCAATGAACTATTGTTGTTATATGCCGATGATGGCATCGTGAATAATGGTAAAAAGATTGATTGGACGGAACAGGAGAACATCAATCGTCTGCATCTTCCTACCACTTGGCAGGACAGTATGCGTGGCTATGTGGATGTGCGTAATAGCTGGAAAAAAGAGGATTTACACGTGGGATTTGTATGTAAGCAGGACTTCTTTTATGGTGGTCACGAGGGCTCTGAAAACAACAGGCTTACCCTTTGGAAAGATGGTGTAAACTGGATTCAGGATAATAACATGTTGGCTACCAAAGCTACTTTCTTACAGAATATGATTACCGTTGATGGTAAGGGTTGCCATTGGCCACCTGCACCCGGTACATGGTTGGGCATCCACGAAACAGCAACGGGCGTTGTGGCTGTGGGTGATGGCAAAAATGGCTATTCGTTTTATAAGAGTATGCAGGTGCATCCGTTGGCGTTTCCTTCGGCTAAGATTCCTTATTACGCCCCGTTTGCAGAGGGCAATTTCGATTTAGACAGGAACATTCAGGTAGCTTTTCATCCCGGTACGATTCGTTATAATGATGGCTTTGCACATACCGATTATGGTCCGTGGAGTGCCGAGACAAGGCTCGTAGAAGGATACAGACCTTGGAATACAATGGAGCAGGCCTACAGAACAGTGCAGGTTGCCAAAGGAGATAATCCTTATGTATTGGTAATTGACGATGCCAAGAAAGATAACCAGTTGCACCAGTTCGATTGGAATATATCCGTACCCGTAGATGCGGTGTTGGCGGATGTGGCTACGCCCGAAGTACAGTTTCAGAATACAGAACCTTCCGACAACCGGATGGATGATATTGTGTTGGCGAAGGGGGATATTGCAAAAGATGCCAAGACCGGTAAGTTGTTGTTGAAGAAGGGCGATCCTTTGTGTTTGATAAGGGTATTGTGGCGCAAGACAGATTATGGTTTCCCGGTACCAAAGCTGGAAAAGTTTGAAGGTTATGCGTTGGTCACTATTCCTGCAAGGGCAGTCTCGCCAGAGTTTAAAGTGTTGGTATATCCGTATAAATACGGAGAGGAAGTGCCTAAAACAACCTGGAACAGGGATAGAACACAGTTGACGGTGGAGTTTAAGAACCAGAAGGACGTTTATAACTATACTACCACCGATGGCGGACGTACTGTATTTGAGCTGAAAAGAAATGGCAAGGCAGCAGAAGCTAGTATGGCTAAACCAACAAGACCTAACCTGATTGTAAGAGGAGAAACCTTTAATCAGAATGATTTACGCTACACCCGCAATGCAGACAAAGTGCCTACCTATTTGGTTTGTGATAGTATAAATGTACAACTGCAAAGGGTGGCAGCCCCAGCACAGATTCATTACACATTGGATGGTACAGAACCTACTGCTACTTCTCCTTTTTATGAAAGGGATATTAAAGTAAAGAACAGTTGTACCCTTAAAGCTAAAACTATAGATGCTACTTGGTCGGCAGGTACACAAGAGAGTGAAACATTAACTGCTAAGTTTGTTGCTACACCAGCAGAGGCAGGAATAACCAAAGAATTGAAAGGACAACAAGGGGCTTTAACTGCAAGGGTTTATGAAATAAATACAAAGCTTTATAATGACAAAGGTTTCTTCGATGCCAAAAGAATTATGATGCCTGATGTGAGCAAAGAGAAGCAAATTGTAGTGAAGCAAACTAATGGCTTTGATTTACCTGAGGTTACTCCCACCCATCCATTAGAAGAGCAATGCAAGGGCTTCTATCGCTTTAGTGGTTACTTCTATGCAAAAGAGAAGGGCGTTTATACCTTTGATATAAATTCTTGCGGACCCGTATTGTTTGAGTTAGGCAAACAAACGGTGATAGAAGCAACAGGTGTATTCCATCAAAACCAAGCACATCGCAAAGGGGAAGCATCCTTAGAGAAAGGTTGGCATTACCTAAACCTTGTGGTTTGTGATCCTTTATTTTGGAATATAAATAGTCTTGACCCTATGCCGTTGGAAGTTACTTATGCAATTAATGGAGGCGAGTTTCAGTCTGTATATAACGACGAGTTGAAAGACGATGAATTAGGTTACACTTTGCAAGATAAAATTTTCAATCCTTTACCAAACGGTAGTTCTATTATAGTTCAATCTCCTAAAGAGATACCTCTACTAGAACCCGGTCTTGATTTGAATGTATATGACCGTTCAGGCAAGCGTAGAAATAATGACTTCTTGGATATAGATAACGCTACCCCTATTCACAGTGAGCGTACTACCATCATGGAAGCTACCAGTAGTCGCAATACCGTAAGGGTGTATAATGCATATTTCTATGCACCAATGGCAGGCGTTTACACCTTCAAATTACCTATGCGTAATGGTGAGTCAGGCCCATTGGGTGCGTTGCAGGCAAGTTGCCAGAATCAGGTAAGGTTAGATAATCAAATCATCGCTCAGCGTGGTGTTTATGGTCGCTATTTGAATGGAAATGTTAGTTTAGACCAAGGCTGGCACACCATTTCTCTTCGTTATGGCCCAAGTGAACCTACTTGTAAGGTTGTATTTCCCGATGGACAAACCGTTTCCCTTAATGGCGATAATCTTTCCAGACCTTCTCTGGTTTCTATCCTTCCCGAAGGAAAACCAACAGCATTGACCTTGTACGAAATCTATAACTCCACCAAGTTTGCTCTCGACTTTAAAGGAGATAAGAAAGCAGAGATACATTATACCTTAGATGGAACACTTCCTAATGCTAGTTCACCAGTTTATACCGCACCATTTACTTTGAATAAAACTACCACCATCAATGCATCAGTATTCAGTGATGGAAAAGCAGTTACTCTTCCTGCTAAGATGGAGGTTAAGTTGGTGAAGATACCCGAAGCAGGCTCTTTGGGCAAGGTCGATTTAAGCAAATGGGACGGCATGATGGGCGATTATCCTTTAGATGCTTCTTACAAAATATGGATAGCACCTACCTCATCTGTAGCAGCAGGAATGCACAGTAATAAGGCATTGTCTTCGCAAGCGGTGGAAACAGAAACTGCTAGATTGGTAGATGTAAATGTTTCCCGACCGGCAATAAAAGCAGCCTTTAAACTATACGACCTTAAGATGCGGGAGAATGCATTGACGATTGCTATTTGGTTTAAGACAGATGAAAAGAATGGTAAACTATTCAGTAAGGAAGGATATACCGCCTTTGGCAAGAGTTACAAGACTGTCTCTTGCGAGATAAACAATGGATCGTTGCGTGCAGGGCCTACTAGATTATCAGGGGGAAAAGTAGCAGCCGGTCAGTGGCAGTTTGTGGTGCTCAGCATCAATGAAAATGAAGCAGGACTATACCTTAATGGCGAACAAGTTGCTAAGGGAATTGGATCGAAAGATATTGCTACCGATGCGTTGGATTTCTTTGTTGGTCACCCAGCCATCATTGATAACTTCCAATTGTTCGACAGATTGTTACAACCCGAAGAAGTGAAGAGACTGTATGAAGCGGGGAAGCAATAAGGAGTTATGAGTTATAAGTTATAAGTTAAGGCAGATTGCTTAGACTTATAATTTATAACTCATAACTCATAAACAATTCTCCTATTTTTGCCACTATGAAGTTTGTTCGGTCGTTACTATTAATCACATTAATGATGGTTTTCTGCTTTCAGCAGTGGGCTGTTATTATTGCGTTTAAGTGCAACCAAACTTATATTGCCAAGAACTTATGTATCAATAGAAAGAAGGTTCATAGTTGCTGTCAGGGTAAATGTTATTTGGGCAAACAACTTCAAAAGGATGCAGATAACAGTACTGAGGCTAAGGCGCCTATTAAATATAAGGTAGAGGTGTTTAATGATACATTTAGTTCCTTATCCTTCAATAGAACTATCACTACGATTGATTTATTATTACTAGCCAATATCCAACACTTCCATCTTCAACAGTACAATACTTCTACTTATCATCCTCCGGATGTGATTTCCTGATTCTGCTTCAAAAGGTTCAAAGTATCGGATGGGGGTTCATTGGAATCTCGTTGGTAATCATTGCGAGTGAATTGGCCTTCATTACGACCGCATTGACGTTCATTGGCATCGGATTGGTGTTCAATGCGACCGAGTTGGCGTTCATTACGATTGAATTGAATTGGCTTTCATTGGCATAGAGTCGGTGTTCAATGCGCATGAATTGACCTTCAATGACACCAACAGGGTAAACATTAGAAAACAAAGGATAATCATCATTCTTAACACAAATAAATTAATCTATCAATGAAAAAAATAATTATAGCAATACTTGCATTAGTAATAACCGTTAACAGTTTTGCCTGCCCTATCTGTGGTTGTGGCGGTGGCAATCTCTACATGGGACTGATGCCCGACTTTAAGAGTAAGTTCTTTGGATTCAGGTATAACTATTCCGATTATCATACGCAGTTGGCCAGTGATATTACCCAACATAGCAACAATTACTACAACTCCATTGAGCTTTGGGGTGGTTACAACATTAACAGGAAGTTGCGCGTGATGGCATTTGTACCTTATTATATCAACAAACAAATAGATGATGATGGCATCACCAACACCAATGGCTTGGGGGATATTTCGGTGATGGCACAATACAATATCTGGCAAAGCATCACTCCGCTTAATAATAACAAAGCCATCAAACAACAACTCTGGATTGGTGGAGGGTTGAAGATACCCACTGGTACTTTTAAGGTAGATCTTGCTGACAGTTCTACGACGCTGTCGGATATCAATGCGCAATTGGGTACCGGTAGTACAGATTTTATCTTGAATGGGCAATACAACTTACAGTATGGCAGGTTTGGCGTGAATGTATCTGCCAACTATAAGATGAATACAGAAAACAATGACAAGTATCAATATGGTAACAAGTTCTCCAGTAACTTATTGGCATTTTACCACTTAGGAAGTCATCATTATGCTATTTCACCCAATGTTGGGTTAGGTTATGAACATACGGGTTCTAACAAGTTGCAAGGAGAAAAGGTGCAATTTACTGGCAGCCATTTGGTGACAGCGATTGCAGGTGTAGAATTAAGTTATAAAGCAATAGGATTTGGGGTAAATGTACAGTTACCAGCCAATCAGGACTTTGCAGAAGGACAGACAGAACTCAAGATGAAAGCAATGGCACATTTGTCTTATTCGTTCTAGGAAGTGAGTGGGGGAGTAGTGAGTAGTGAATTACAATTCGCTACTCACTTTATTAAAAGACAATTTCTTTAAGGTCTTAAAGAACCGATAATTCAATAATACAGCGGAGAAAGTTAATCCTGTTACAAAGCCCGTCCAGATGCCTGTAACGCCTAAGTGCATTGGAAAGGCAAGCAGATACCCTACAGGAATACCAATGCCCCAATAGGCAATTGCCACGTAAATGGTTGGTCTGACCACATCCTTTACACCACGGCAAAGCCCTACCCCAATTGCTTGTGTAGCATCGGAAACCTGAAATATGGCTGCAAATACCAGCAACATTTTGGCAGTAGGGATTACAACTGTATCGCGAGTAAATACATAAGGCAGATAATCTCCCAATAATACCATAAAAAGGGCGGCCAATATACCATACACCAACCCTGTAAGTGCAGTAGACCTTCCCACAAGTTTCAGTTGATTGAGTTCCCCTTTACCATAGGCATCACTTATGCGGATGGAGCCAGCCATAGAAAATCCTAGTGCGACCATAAAAGTAGTAGAGGCACAGTTGAGGGCTATCTGATGTGCCGCTTGTGGAACAGCCCCCAGCCATCCTACCATTATTCCAGAAACGGAGAATGCCCCCGACTCCATACTATATTGCAAACTACTAGGGATGCCAATACCCAACATCTCTTTGATAGTAGCAGAACGTAGTTGCCAGGCCTCCTTTCTGTGGCTGATAAATGGCTCAAATACTTTGTGCTTTGTCACCACTACAATCATTGCGATTGCCAGAAGCAAACGGGAAATGAGCGTAGCAAGTCCTGCACCACTGATGCCCATCGCTGGTAAACCACAATGTCCGTAGATGAATAGCCAACACAAAAACGCATTTAGTGGCAAGGAGAGCAAAGACAACGTCATGGCTGTTTGGGTATATTGCAAACCATCGGAGAAGTTTTTACATGCAGAGAATATCATCATCGGGATGAGCGAATATCCCATGATAATCATATAGTTCTTGGCTAATGCGGCAACCTCCGGGTCTTGTCCCATCTGAGGAAGAAATACCGAGACAAGGTGTACAATTACTGCCAGTGCAATTCCGGATACGATGCTAAGCATCCAGCCATTGAACAAAATATGCGAAGCTTTTTGATGATTGTTTTGTCCATTGGCAATTGCCACCAGAGGAGTTACCGACATAATCAATCCAATGCCTACTACCAGTGGTATGGCAATTACATTCACTACAAGCGATGCGGCAGCCAACTGTTTGTAGCCCAAAGAACCAATCATTGCGGTATCTATCAAGCCATAAGCTACCTGTGTGAGGTTGCCTAAGATGAGGGGGATGGCAATGCTAAGTGTTATTTTAAAAGAATGCTTCAAAAGGAAGTTATGAGTTATGAATTATAAGTTATGAGTTGTATCCGAGGTGAATTTGTTGTGCAATTCCAACACTTGCGGTATCAAGAGCCGTTGTTCATCATTGATAATCACATAATCGCAGAGTCTCATTTTAATGTCTTGTTCTATTTGCTTTCCCATTCTGTTCAGTACCTCCTGACGGGAAATATCATCGCGGTGCATCACTCTTTTGATGCGTAAAGCATCGGGGGCTTGTACACCAATGATAATATCCAGATTGCCTGCTGTACCCGCTTCAAACAGGAGAGCGGCTTCTTTAATGCAATAAGGGCTTGTTTGTGTTGCCATCCACTCTTCTGCAGCTTTGATGGTGGCGGGATGTGTTAGATTATTCAGTAGCTCAAGTTGATACTTATCTTTAAAAACAATATCAGCTATGTATTTCCTGTTCAGTTTATCTCCAATATAAGACTCCTCGCCAAATGCTTTTTTAATTGAAGCTACAAGCACTTTGTCTTCCTCCATAATTCTTTTGGCAACAATGTCAGCATCAAACACAGGTATGCCAAGCGTTTTAAATACCTGTGCCACGGTACTCTTGCCGCTACCTATCCCACCTGTGAGTCCTACTTTTATCATACTAATAGATTACTGTTACAAGCTCAACAAAAGTCCAACTTATCTTCATTCAAACAAAAATCCCAAATTACATCATGCAATTTGGGATTTCCGATGGTCTTACACCAAATCTTATTTAGCAACAGTCACTGTAGCCGGTTTGTTTATTGCAACTGTCATATCCATACTGATGGCACTCTTTTCAATCTTCAAGTAACTACCTGGATTTACTTCAATTTGCAAAGTCCCATCTTCATTTATCTTGTAGATAGTTGCATGTATGCCAGCATTGGTAACAATCTTTGCTCCCTTTTGCAACTCATCTATAAACTTCTTTTGTTCTTTTGCTTTTTGAGCCTGTGGTCTGATCATAAAGAACCAGAATACCAGTATAATTCCTCCCATCAACACCAACTGAATTGAGCCTCCTTGTTTAGGATCTCCACCTGCCATTAACATTACATTTAAAAGTGTCATCTTTTTTGTTTTATTGTTTAATTATTAATTTACTTTTTCTCTTTCGGCAACACTATCTTATCGCCCGGTGCGCCATTTACAAACCCTGTGAACACAAGAAATTTCTCTGTTCCATTACTGGTGTTGGTAGACACGATGATTGTTTTATGAATATCTCCACCGCCATGTATTTTCTTGCTGTCAAATGCACCAGTCACCCATCCTTCGCCACCCGGTGCAATAGGTTCTTTGGTAAAATCTGCCACTGTGCAACCACAACCTGGTCTTGCATTGGTAATAATCAGTGGTTTAGTACCTGTGTTCTTGCATCTGAACTTCACTTGCGCCTTCTCGCCCATGTTGATGGTTCCAATGCTCACCAACGTATCAAGCCATTGCACCGTTGTGTAATTAGCCGTGTCGGACTCTGCTTTCTTTTGTAAAACTTCGTTTGCACTATCCTTACAAGAAGACAATGCCAGCAATAAGACCGATAATGATAAGATAGATAATAGTGTTTTCATTGTTTTATGTGTTTAATACAATTAATAACCTGAATTTTATCTCGCTTGTTTAAAATCTATTTTGTTGAGCTTTCCAGCTGCCAACAGTTCTTTATGAATACTATCCAGAATGCCGTTTACAAAGTGTCCGCTCTGCTCGGTACTATATTCCTTCGCAATATCAATATATTCATTGATGGTTACTTTGGTTGGGATAGTATCAAAATATAAAAACTCCGCAATCCCCATCTTCATCAACACCAGATCGATAGATGCAATCCTTTCCGAATCCCAGTTTTGCAGTTTAGGCTTGATGGTATCCAGCAGGTATTCGCGCTTATTGTAGGTGGTGATGAGAAGTGATTTTGCAAATTCCCATTTGTCTGGTGAAATCACTTCCTGAAAGTTATACGCAACAGGTTTAGAGATATAATTATTAACCAGTTGATCCAACATTTCGCAGTCATCGTCCCAGTTATTAAAGTGTTCCTCCAGGTGAGAGGTAAAAACTTCATCAGGCAACAAGATATCCGTGAATATGAACCTGATAATATTCTTTTCAGTGTTTTTATCACGGCTCTTTTCCAAGATGTATAACTGATATTCCGAACTTTCCAGAAGCTTGTTATAAGCACGTTTCAACAAGTCTTCATTTACAAAACGCTTTGGTTTCAGTCGCTCCAATGCTTTCACAAAAGAGGCGTCTTCCAATAGCTGCCAAAGAACATGATTGCCCGAAAGCTTTGTATTTACATTTAAGTCTGCCTCTGTGGGCAAGTGTTTACTAGATTTTTTGACTGAATCAGTCTCGGCATACTTTGCAACTTCTGTTAGAAAGTAAAGTAAGTAAACGAATAAATCTCTTGTACTATCAAAACTTTTTTGCAACTCTACAACAGGTGTCTTGATGGCAGTTTCTCCGTTGGAGGCATCCATCATATACAACAGTTGCATTACTTTTACCCTAATGTTCCTTCTGCTTATCATTCAATAAAGAGCTTTATGTCTACGGCGGCGAAGATAGGGGAAATGAAAACCTTTCGTTTACCAAACCTCCTTCAAGCACAAAAATTAAACAAAGCGTTTACACATAAGGTACTGGGAGAATCTATCTGATTTTTGTTTTGTAAATAAAGAGGAACCATTTTTTGGCAGAAGGTGTTGTGCAAAAAACAGCATCTAAAGAACAGGTGTTTGGGAAGGTGCTTGAAAGGAATGTTCTGCTCAGCTAGTGCTTAAATAAAGCATAATTGCTGAATTACTTCCGTCCTTTATATTTACTAAACACTTTTGTTGGTGGGCAGTGCTAAAGTCAGGAAATTGAAATTGTATTTTCCCTTGTATCAATACAGAATTTGATTCCTTCAAGAAAGTCAATTCCAAGTAGTCCATTATAATCTGAATAGATACCGTGAGCTAAGAAGTCATAAACCTGAACCTGAAATTTCTCTTTTGTCAAACCGAGAGAAGAAAATACATTAACCTCAAAAATTTCTGTCTCAATAATTCCGTTTGCAGTCTCAATTTCAACTGTCCCAATGTTGTCTTTAAGGTCATATCCTAAAAGATACAAGGCATTACTGTCGATAGTAATATTTGTTGCTCCTGTATCTAAAATCATTTTCAGTTCATACCTGTCGTCAATTTCAATATTTACAAGTATTAGCCCGCTTTCGGATTCTCGTCTAAATTTATAGGTCATTTTGTAATGCGATTAAAAATGCCTGTTATTTTCCTTGTTGATTTGAAAGCACCCGTATATATTAAAGTTATTTTCTCAAAGTTTGAGGTTTTATCCCTACCCAAGTAACAAACTTCCTTTTTGTCTTTACTGTGAAACAATGGGATGCCTGAAAGCACATCAAGTTTGCTGTCGTCCATAATTGGATTGCCAAGCAATACCCATTCGTCTGGATACAGCGCTTTTATTTCATCAATATTTATTATTTGTCCCATTTCTCTTTTTTATTGACGCAAATTTAAAGGTTTTCTCTATTGCTTTCAAATTGGCAGGATGTGTAAAAGCATTGCCACCAACGAATAAGTGTTCGGGAAGGTGCTTGAAAAGAATGTTCCTTTCCAAACAACTTCTAAAAGAAAGTATTATCTCTTAATTACTTTCGCAAGCCCCTTTCCTAAATACTTTTGTTGGTAGCAGTTAAACCAAAACTGCAATTCTAATTAGCATCATTATTACTTCAATAGCTAAAATAGTAAGTAAAGAAATTGGTAAATATTTTTCTGAATAGGTAGCATTTTTAAAAGGTAAGTATGTAGTAATTGTGCCTAAAATAAATCCTATAATTGGAACGAAAATAAAAAAACATATAAACAAGGTTTTGACAAGTTCTATTTTTGAAACAACCCCGCCTCCGATATGTGTAATAACTTGGGATTTTCCTGTGTACCCAAAAAAATAAAGTTAGTAAATGCTGAAATTATAATATAGTTTATCAATGAGGTCAACCATTTTTTTTATACAATAGGTCTGACCTCCTTATCTGAATCAGATATTAGACCTTGTGTAGTTTCAGTTTCTTGTTCTTTCATGTTTTTAATATTTACCTTGTACAAAAAATTATTTTAGAATGTTCTAGAATCTTGAAATGTTATAAAATTTCTGCTAGCTCTCTAATAGGCTCATTTTTTAAACCTCACAAACTAGCGTATTTTCTCTTAACCTATTACTATTAAATCAATTAAAAAAAATAGTTGTGGTCACCTACTAGTTGCGTCAACGCAACTCTATTCACCTATCCGTTTCCAAAGATGAGGTAAAAGATTCAATAAATAATACAGAAAATGCAAAACTCCGTGTAAACACGGGAGTAAATAGGCGTAAATAAAACCACCAGACAGGGTTCTTAGTTTGGAACGCACCATCTACACGTGTCGGAAGAGGGTTCTTAGTTTGGAACACACCATCTACACGTGTCGGAACAGGGCTCTTGGTTTGGAACGCACCATCTACACGTGTCGGAAGAGGGTTCTTAGTTTGGAACACACCATCTACACGTGTCGGAAGAGGGTTCTTAGTTTGGAACGCACCATCTACACGTGTCGGAAG
>CAITVK010000095.1 GCA_903895845.1 uncultured Chitinophagaceae bacterium | reverse complement strand
TATAGAAAACAAGAGAAGAAAAATAGTGCTTAAACTATGTGTTCTATGTATCTATGTACCTATGTGTTAAAATCTTATTCCAGCAACAGCGCTTCGTCATCATCTACTAAGTTCAGGTTTACCGCGTCGGCACCGGCAATTCCTTCAATGGAGCCTTTTATGTGCACCGCACTCAGTAAGACCCTTTCCAGTGTTTTCTCTCTGGCTTTCCATAGTTTCTCCATGGCATTCCGTTCGTTCTGGATGCTTTGTTTCATCAGCATAAAACCATCACGGAGGGCTTTCCATTGTTCGCTAAACTCATTTCCCACCAGATAATCGTATAACAAAGCCATCTTGTCGCCTTTGTTGTCCTGACTCTTCCGCACCTCAAATATCTTTAGCAGCGCATTACGTAATAGTAGAGCCACACTCTTTACTTCGCTGAAAGTGCAGATATATACCCCATTCTTTTCGCCAAAGCGTTCCATGTCCTTGGGTAAAGCCTGCGTTACAATCACTGCCATATCTGCTCCGGTGTTGCGCATATCGTTTTTTAGTTTCTCAATCCAGTCGCCACCAAAGTCTTTGGTACGTTTGCTTTCATAGATAATCTTGCCAGCCTCCACGCCAAATTTGTTACGCACTACTTGCACACAGTCTGCACCACGAACCCCTTTGCCCACTTCCTCGATAGAGTCGAATGGAAAAGTTGTTTGCAGCAGTTCTTCCAACAAAAGTTCTTGTACTTCTCCTTGCAGTTGTGTACTGCCTTGTTCCGATTTGCGGCGCATCTCCTCCGCCAGTTTCTTTTGGTCTTCCAGTTGCTTTTCCAACTCTTTCACCTTCATCTGATAGTCGCTTTCTTTGGCAGCAATCCGTTGTTCTTCTATTTTTCTGATGTCTTCTGTCAGTTTCTCCCGTTCCTTTTGCAATTGTATCTGTACGGTTAGTTCCAGCTCTTGTTCACGGGTTTTAAGCGCCTGTTCCATTTGCATAAACTCCAGTTCTTTCTTGCGTGCCTCCCTTAGTTTTTCCTCGGTATCGCTGGCCGACTGCTGCAATAGCTTTAGCTTGTTTTCGTAATCAGAGGCAATGGTTTTGGTGATAGATTCCTGCAATTCTGCCTGCAACTTCTGCTTTTCCTTTTGTATGAGGCGGGCAGTTTCTTCTTCTTTTAGTTGTAACTGATGCTGAAAACCGGCTTCTTTATTCTTAAATTCTTCATCCTTTTTCTTCTGCCAATCCAGCATTTTGCTTCTTAGTTCTTTCTCTATTTCATCCCGCATGGTATCACCGGGTTCAAACTGGGTGTTACAATTGGGGCAGGTAATAATAAATGATGCCATATAAGTCGATAATTATTTTTCAAAACTATAGTAATTAGTCGTTTGCAGCGATATTTTTCTCGGTATCAATTTGTTGAGGCATTCAATTTTCCGGTAATGCCTGTTAATACTAGGGTTAGTGATTCAATCTGCAAACCCATTCGCTGTTTCCCATAGGGGGTAGGAGGTAGGGCATATTCCCCGATGAATGCTTGATTTATGCCCATCATCTCTATGCAGGAGGATGCTCTGACCCATAGCGGAGGGTGCTCCGACCCATAGTCGAGGATGCTCTGACCCATAGTCGAGGGTGCTCTGACCCATAGTCGAGGATGCTCTGACCCATAGTCGAGGATGCTCCGACCCATAGTCGAGGATGCTCTGACCCATAGTCGAGGATGCTCTGACTCATAGCCGAGCATGCTCTAGACCATCCAGAAAACGCTGATTACCACCCCTTAACCACACAAAAAAAGCCCCTCTTTTGCAAGAAGGGCCATTATCATCTACTATCTACTATCTAATATCTCATATCTACCATCTATCTACGCTGTAAGAAAAACTTGAAAGCTGCCAGCATTAGTAGTACTAAGGTTGGTGACTGTAACATTTACCCAACCAAGCGGTGCATCTTTGCTATCACCGGGGTTGATGGTTAATGTATCGGCAGCACTTGCATTCTTGGCCAGAAAAGTGAGGATGGTAGTGCCGTTGTTAATAATCTTTTTTCCCTTCTTTAAGCCAGTCAACTGCAAAATAACGGCTGGGGCAATAGAGTAGGTAGTCATACCCGATTTAGGACCAGGAGTCAGGTATTCAGTAGTTATCAATTTAACTGCGGCGCTGATGCCAGTATTTGTTTTTGCCAATAGTCTGGCATTATCCATTACTTCAATAGCCATCAGCATCCTGTTGTTGCCCACAATCTTACCATGCATTTCAAATTCTTTTGCAAGGGTTGTAAACAAACCTGCAAGCGTATTGCTATCTATTTGTTCCTGATCTAGTGCAAGAAACTGAGCCAAAGTAAAAGAGGTAGGAATTGTAACAGGAAAAGCCTGCATGAGGCCAACTTCTATGGCTGCTATTTGTGCCGATCGGTTGGAGCCAACGTTTATGAGTCCATTATCCTGTGTGTCGGTCAGGGCAACATTAATGGGCGACACAACAGCATTGATACCAGCAATAGCTGTTTTTATGGTGGTAACATTGGCAGGGGTTAGCTGATTGGGCATTGCAATTTGTTGAGACATAATTTGTACAATTTAAAGTTAATTGAAATAAAACTAGGAAGCGAATGAGAGATGCTTTGTTTTAAGTGGATGCCGTTGTAGGCAATTGTTAACTTTAAACTATATGACAAATCGGATGGGCAATAGCAGATCGTTTGTTGTTTGCTATCCATGCAATACACATGTATTTTAATTGATAAAATAAATATTATTTCTTGCGTACTGGTTTGGCAATTTTAGGGGGATGGGAGGGGATAAATGGTGCAGGTTTATTGGGGAATGTTGATAGTTCTAACAATAGGGGGAGATTAATTCTGCTCTTAAACATCAAATCCATTATTTTTATCTCCTTAATTAAAACTATGGCTAGTAAGAATTTATGGTCTAAAGAAGAATTGATGCTCGCTTTTAATCTTTACTTAAAGATTCCCTTTGGAAAGATGCACAGCCGTAATCCTGAAATCATACACCTAGCAAATACAATTGGCAGAACTGCCAACTCAATTGCTTTAAGGTTAGTAAATTTTGCAGCCATTGACCCATACCATAAAGAAAGAGGTGTAAAGGGAATGGCAGGAGGTGCAAAACAATGCCAGCCTATTTGGGATGAGTTTATCCAAAATAAAGAAGCATTAATATTTGAAAGTGAAAAGATATTAGCCACAAGAGAAAATCAGACGATTGAAACAAAGTATAAAGACATTTTGCTAGACCTAACAAATTTTAAAGGCGAGGAGAAAATAAGAGAGGTAAAAATCAGGGTCAATCAAAGTGTTTTCCGACAAATAGTTGTTGGAAATTATTCTAGCAGATGCGCCATAACTGGAATAGACATTCCAGAACTTCTTTTGGCTAGTCATATAATACCATGGTCAAAAAATGAAAATGAAAGATTAAACCCAGAGAATGGCATTTGTTTGTCAGCCTTGTATGATAGAGCCTTTGATAAAGGTTTGATTGGTATCACTCCAAGCTATGAAATAATATTATCAACCGACTTAAAGAAGAAGCACAAAGAAACTTACTATTCAAAACATTTTGAGGGGTTAGATAAAAAGAAAATAGTATTGCCTGAAAGATATTTACCCAAGAAAGAGTTCTTAGAATATCATTTGGATGAAATATTTGATAAAAGAAACAGTTTATTATAGTTATTAAGGTTTTTCTCTTTTGAGGATAAAATATTTGAGCAATAACTGATTAATTAAACGACTTTTGGGAGCGATGATAAAACCCTGTACATATATTGACTTATTTGCTGGCTGCGGCGGTCTTTCCCTTGGCTTGCATAATGCAGGATGGAATGGGCTATTTGCTATTGAAAAAAGTCTAGATGCTTTTAAAACCTTAAAGCATAATCTTATTGATAAGAAACAACATTTCAATTGGCCTGAGTGGTTGCCTGAAATGAATCTTGAGATTAATGGGGTAATCGAAAAATACAATAAGGAATTGCAATCCTTGAAAGGTAAGGTAGATATGGTAGCTGGTGGACCACCTTGTCAGGGATTTTCCATGGCTGGCAGAAGGAAAGAAAATGATTTACGAAACGATTTGGTAAAATCGTATATCAGCTTTATAGGATTGGTTGAGCCCAAAATAATTTTCTTTGAAAACGTAAAGGGCTTTACTCTTGGATTTGAAAAGAATAAGATAAAGGGTAAGGCGTATTCAAAGTTTGTATTGGAAGAGTTAGGTAAAGACTATTATGTAAAAGGGCAATTGGTAAACTTTGGTGAATACGGAATACCTCAAAAAAGAACACGTTTCATTTTAGTTGGGGTACGAAAAGATATTGAGAACGCTAGTCAAGAAATAGCGGATAGTTTCTTTACTAAGATTATGACAAATAGAGAGACTTTCCTAAGTACCAAGAATCTTACTGTTAATACAAATCTGCAAGACGCCATATCTGATTTACTAAAGGGAAATGGAACGAAAGAATCCCCTGATACGAAAAGTTATGAGGCAGGATTATACTCTAAAGCTAAAAGTAGTTATCAAGTATTGCTACGTGGAGAGGTAAAAGATAAGATAGCTGACAGTCATAGATTTGCTAAACACCGAGTTGATATTACAGCTAAGTTTAAAGATATACTGGCTAGCAGTAGCCAAAAGAACAAGGATGTAAACAAAGAAATGAGGGATAAGTACAACATAAAAAAGCATACAGTAATCCCTTTAGATAAAGATGCTAAAAGCCCAACAATTACTACACTACCCGACGATTATATTCATTACTCAGAACCTAGGATATTAACAGTACGTGAGTATGCGAGAATACAATCATTCCCAGATTGGTACGAGTTTCAAGGCAAATACACTACAGGCGGCAAGCTAAGAACCAAAGAAGTGCCGCGTTACACTCAAATTGGCAATGCTATTCCCCCTTTGTTTGGTGAACAAAGTGGATTGGTGCTAAAAGAACTTTTCAGATAGATGGGAAATTTAAACTTCAGAACGAATGTTCAACTAAAAAGTATCATTGGTAAAGACCTTATCAATGATGACAACATTGCTATTTTAGAATTAGTTAAAAATTCTTTTGATGCTGATGCAAAGAAAGTGGAAGTAAAATATCTCAATTTGAAGGAAAATGATGATAAAATAGCTGAAACATTTTCAAACAAAACATCTAGACTATTAATTATAGATGACGGGCAAGGAATGAGCTTTGAGGACATTGAGAATAAATGGTTGAACATCGCGTATTCTGAAAAAAAAAGCAACAACCGTCAACACAATAGGATGATGGCAGGTGCGAAAGGCGTAGGTAGATTTTCTTGTGATAGATTAGGTGAGTACCTAAATTTATACTCAAAGAAGAAGGATTCGGATGAATACTCATTACTAAAGATTGATTGGAAAAAATTTGAAATAGAAGATGATCAAAAAGAAATTCAAAGTATAAGCTTAGAATATGAACCATTATTTGAAGAAGATTTAAAAGAAAGAAATATTCCTTTTTTTGAACACGGTGTTTTATTAGAAATAATAAAACTTCGGAGTAACTGGATTTACGAAACAAAAGATTCTAAAGGAAAGCATACAGGATGGAACACTGAAAAATTATTAACACTCAAAAAATACCTTGAAAAACTAATTAACCCAAACCAAGCTTTCGAAGAAAATGACTTTGGAATTTATTTAGACGCCCCAGAATTTATTGAAGAGAATGCAAAAAAGGATAATCAAGAAAAATTCATCGGAAAGGTTGAAAATACAATCTTTGATAAATTGGATTTTAAAGCTACAAGTGTTGAAAGCAAAATAATTGAAGATGGGGCAGTTATCTTGACGGAGTTAAAAGACAAAGGAGAAACAATTTTTTGGATAAAAGAAAAAAATGAGTTTTCCCCAGAGATTAAAAATGTGAAAATAATCCTATATTATCTTAATCCTTACACCAAAGCATTCTTCACTAAGCAAATGGGGATACGTTCTGTTGATTATGGTTCGATATATGTTTTTTTAAATGGGTTTAGAATCCCCCCTTATGGAGAGTATGGCGATGACTGGCTTTATCTGGAACAAAGAAAAGGACAAGGTTATGCAAGGTTTTTAAGTCAAAGAGAATTGGTTGGAAGAATCGAAATTTTAGATGATTCACGTAGCTTTAATGTTATTTCAAGCAGAGAAGGAATTGAAAAAAACGAAAGCTATAAGAAGCTAACTGACCAGAAAAATGGATATTTTTTTAAAACCTTCAAGCGGTTAGAAAAATATGTAGTTGATGGTTTAGATTGGGATAGCATTCCAGAAGAGGATAGAAATAAAATAAGTGAGATTGAGAAAAAAATTATTTCTGGGGAAACAAAGGAAGATGATTTAACATACAGAGAAGATGAAAGTATAAAAAGAAGAAGAATTTACGAAGCAATTCATTCGATAATCTCCGCCAAATCTGAAAATGTTATTGAGCTTTATATAAACGAGAATTTAATTTTAGATAAAATAAAGGAAGAAAAGGAAAACTCGGAAAGAGAGTTTGAACAATTAATCTCTGATTTTGAAAATAAGAAGATTGATAGTGAGACTCTCACAAGAATATTGCAAAAAAAGGCTGAGCAAAATAAAGATCTAGAAAAACAACTAACAGAGTTCTCAAAATATACAACATCTGAATCTACAGTAAAGGCTCTTTTAGAACTCAGACACTATAAAGAAACAAGTGAAAAACAGGCTGCAATAATTCAAGACCTTATTAATCAATTAAATAAGCTCAGCCAAGAAAAAGAATTAGCAGAACAAGAGCTGACAACTCTTAAGCAAGATGTTGAAGTCGCAATTCATAAAGCATCTACAGAAGAAAAAAGAAGAATTCAAGCGGAAACTGAAAAAGAAGCTGCCGTCAGAGAAAAAGAAGAAATTAAAGCTGAACTAGAACAACAGATTACTGAAACACTTTTTGCAAAGGCCGATAGAGGTACTGAAAAGGATGATTTACTAAGTATACAGCACCATATTTTTAGACATTCTGCTCAACATATAACAAACTACATAGAAAGTTTAGTGAGTGCAATTAATGCAGATAAACCAAAAGATGAATTGCTTCAAATTGCGAGTAAAATCTCATTTGAGAATAAAAAAGTAATTACGCTATCTAGATTTGTTACTAAAGCTCAATTTGACACAACTGTATCTAAAATAAAAGCTGACCTTATTTCATTTGTAAACGAATATGTATTGAATGTTTATCAAGAATATAAGCATTTAATGATGAACAATCAAAGTATAAGAATATCTGCTAATAAACTTGAATCATCGAATTTCAGTTTTTCTTTTAGACCTATTGAAGTGATAATTATTTTGGATAATCTATTAAATAACTCATTAAAAGCAAAGTCAAAGAATGTTAGTGTTATATGGGAAAACCAAACTGACTCCGAAATTGAGTTACATGTTATTGACGATGGGATTGGCATTTCTGATTCCAATAAAGAAAGAATTTTTGACCCAAGGTTTACTACAACTAATGGTTCAGGATTGGGATTATACCATACCAAAGAGGTAATAGAAAAGATGGGCGGTTCAATTACAGTAAATAACAAACTAGAAAAAGGCGTTGAATTCATACTAAAATTTAAGAAATGAAATTAAATTACAAAATCCTCTGGATTGATGACCAAATTGAAGACTATATAGATATGGGAATCAAATCCGAACTAGAGACTTACATAGAGTCTTTAGCGTTTATTCCTACAGTTGAATGCTTTGAAAATGGAAATCTAGCAGAAGAATCAATTAAATCAATAAAATATGATTTGATTTTATCTGATTACAACATTGAAGGAACAAATGAGCAAGGAGATGTATTAATTCAAAAAATAAGAGATGGAGGCATTTTCACTGAAGTCTTGTTTTATTCTGCACAACCAGACTTTGATTCTATTGCAAAGAATTTATATAGAGATAGAGTATCTTTTTATAGTCTAATTGGAGATGAGGGTTTTAAAGGATTCAAAGAAAAAACAGTAAAGTTGATTGATCATACTGTTTCAAAGTTACAAGAGTTAAACAATATTAGAGGTCTAGTGATGGCTGAAACTAGCGAACTTGATAATATTGTCGAAGAAATGTTATTTTCATTTCTTTCAAAAACAAATGAAAAATCTAAAACTCTCAAAGAATATATTGTTGAAATAATAATTTCTTCTTCTCAGGGTAATTTAAAACAAGCCCAGAAACTAAATGATTTAGATACTTATGGTCTTGTTAAGAGTAGAATTTTTGATGCAGATAAGAAATCTAGGTCAATAAATAAACTGTTGGAATTGTTGGAATTGAAGGAGAGTGTATTCGTTGAATTTTATAAAAATTATAAAACCGATGTTCTTGATACAAGAAATGACTTAGCACATGCGAAAAGTGATGTTATTGATGGTGTTGAGTATTTAATAATTTCCAAAAAGGGGGAAGAGCATCCAATCAAATTTAATCAGGAGCACTGTATTCTCATTAGGAAAAATCTAAGAAATCAGACAGACATACTTAAAAGAATAAAAGAAATTTTAAGTTCACACATAAATTAATTTTTCCCCTACGCCAAGCTTCCCATCCCCCTGCGTATCCTAAGATTGATAGTAGTATCCCTATCAACCGCCACTCACCCTAAATGGGATAGGTTGTACCTGAGGGTAACTTACCCACCTCCTGACTTCACCCAAGGAGGAGAAAAGCGAATGGGTTTGTTGATAGTTATTGGGTCATATTATACTTCTAATGCCACTATTTCTTTCTGTCCATTGGGGGTTCACAATTTAATCTTCGTAATACTAGCAAAAGCTTTTATATCTTCATTAAAAGAACTGCGTGAAAAGATTAATCTGGATTATTTGTTTGCTGTTGACATTCTGCTGGACAAATACATTCTCTCAATCAAAAAATACTTTCGATACAATAATGAGTCAGGTCTGCGAAGGAATTCGTAAGGATATTCCGCTCGATAAAGAAGATCAGTCCATTACCAAACTGCTCGCTACCCAGCAACCCGATGGCTCTTGGACGGACATTGTTTATACCAAAACTGATATTACTGTCTGGCAACCTATCTCTCACTTGGAGCGTCTGATAAACATGGCTTTGGCTTATACAGGACGTGGTAAGTGGCGCGATGATATGACGTTGCTCACCGCCATCACCAACGGATTGCAATATTGGTATGCACAAGACCCACACAGCAAAAACTGGTGGCATAACGAAATAGATGCACCCCAGCACCTGGGAGAACTGCTTATAATATTGCGTCAGAGTAAAAACAAAATACCCGCCCCTTTGGAAGAATCGCTGATTGAGCGTATGAAGCGTGGTGATGTGTACAAGCAGACTGGCGCAAACAAACTAGATGTTGCAACGCATTACATCTATCGTGCTGCGCTTACCGCCAATGCTGGTTTAATGGATTCGTCGGTGGAGCAGGTATTTCAACCCATTTCCTTCACCACTCAGGAAGGGCTTCAGTATGACTATTCTTTCATGCAACATGGCAGACAACTTCAGATTTCCAGTTATGGGGCCGTATTCATTACGGGGGAATATAAAGTAGCTTCCTTTCTTAGAAATACCCGCTATGCGTTGGGGGGAGAAAAGCTGAAGATATTATCTAATTATTACCTTAATACCTTTTTGAAAGCATTGCGTGGTGGTTACTCCGATTTTAATATTGAGGGTAGGGGCATCAGTAGGGTAGATATGTTGAACAAGACACACGAGCAAGGGCGTCTGAAACTTGCTGCAATGGTTGACCCCGCTCACAATAATGAATGGAATGCTGCAATTGAAAGAACCAATGGTAAACAAGCGCCTTCTTACAAATTGCAACCTTCGCATACGCACTTTTATTGTGCCGACTACACCTTGCATACACAGGCCGATTATTCCTTCAACGTGCGCATGGTATCTTCCAGAACCAAGCGAACTGAAAATGGTAACGGCGAAAACCTGATTGGTAAGTTCTTGCCCGATGGCGCTACGGATATTCAGGTAAAAGGGAATGAATATTACAATATTATGCCTGTTTGGGAATGGGATAAAATACCCGGTACAACAGAAAGAGATTATGCCGACGATCAGCCCACAACCGTACAATGGGGAGAAGTGGGGACAATGCCTTTTGTGGGTGGCGTATCCGATAGTAGCTATGGGGTGAGTGCGTATGACATGAATTATAATGGCGTAACCGCCAAGAAGTCTTGGTTTTTTTTTGATAAGGAAGTCGTCTGTCTGGGCGCTGGCATCAATTGCAAAGAAGTGGAAAATGTAACGACTACGCTCAACCAGTGTTGGCTGAAAGGGGAGGTTACTGTGGATGGAAACAAAGCAAAGGGAAAGGATGTTGCCAGTTATGAAAATCCTTCGTGGGTAGTTCATGATGGCGTGGGATACTATCTGGCAGAACAAGCGAAGTTGGTGTTGAGTAATAAGGAGCAAAAGGGGGATTGGTACCACATTAATCATAGTACATCCAAGAAAATACAGTCGGGAGAGGTCTTTAAGTTGTGGATAGATCATGGGACAAACCCTGTGAATGCGCATTATGCTTATGTTGTTGTGCCGAATGCGACCAAGAATACATTGGATGATTTGAAAGCGACTATAAAGATTATTACAAACACTGAATCGGTTCAGGTGGTGCGCAATGAAGCTTTGGATATTACCGAAGCGGTATTGTATAAACCAGCAACTATTACTGTTGGTGAAGAAGTAATTACGATAGATAAACCTTGCATCCTGATGATTAGGGATACGCAGAAAGCAATTAAGAAACTGTATATTGCCGATCCTACGCAGCTAGAAACTGATGGGACAATCAACATTGCCAATCAAAAAACGAAGGCAAGCAAGCTGCACGCTATTCATTTTCCTACGGGGAATAAGGCAGGCGCATCCTTGCTTCTGGAAATTGAGTAATTGGTAATCATTATTTTATTTTAATTATTTTAATTGTTAGTTATGACAAAAACAGGCAAGTCAGTATTTTCTCCCATCATCATGATGTGTGTGTTGTTTTTTACTTTTGGGTTTGTAACCTGGTTGAATGGGACTTTGATTCCTTTCCTCAAATTAGCTTGTCAGCTTACCAGTGATGTACAAGCATTCTTTGTGACTTTTGCGTTTTACACAGCCTATTTCTTTTTGGCATTGCCTTCTTCCTACATATTGAAAGCTACTGGATACAAAAAAGGGATGGCATTGGGGCTATTGATAATGGCACTCGGTTCGCTCATTTTTATTCCTGCTGCTTATACCAGACAGTTCCCCTTGTTCTTGATTGGATTATTTAGTCAGGGAATGGGATTGGCATTAATTCAAACTGCCGTAAATCCTTACGTAAGTATTTTGGGACCTGTAGAAAGTGCGGCAAAGCGTATCAGTATCATGGGCATCTGTAACAAGATTGCGGGTGCGTTGAGTCCGTTGGTATTAGGCGCTGTTCTCTTGAATAATGCTGGAAGCATCGAGAAAAACATACAGGACACCACGGATCCGATACAAAAAGGAATACTATTGAATGAATTAAGTCAGAAGATTATCCCTCCCTATATTGTGTTGGCAGTAGTGCTGTTGATATTGGCAGTTATTATTTATTTCTCTTCCTTACCCGAGATAAAGGCAGAGGAAGAAACAAACCCAGATGGTACTGAAACCCATAAAACAAGCATCTTTCAGTTCCCACATCTTTGGTTGGGCGTTTTGTGCATCTTCGTTTATGTGGGTGTTGAAGTGATGGCAGGCGATGCCATCGGTAGTTATGGTAAAGCGATGGGGTTGCCCCTAGATAAAACTAAATTCTTCACTACCTACACCCTTATTTCTATGTTGGCGGGATATGTTATCGGCATTTTCACGATTCCAAAATACATTACACAACAAGGTGCATTGAAGTTTGCAGCCATCATCGGCATCCTCTTTTCATTCGTTGCATTTTTTACCACTGGTTATACAGCTATTGTTTTTATCTCTTTGTTGGGATTAGCGAATGCCATCATGTGGCCTGCAATTTTTCCTTTGGCCATCTACAAGTTGGGTAAGTTCACTCAAACTGGTGCGGCATTACTCATCATGGGTATTGTTGGCGGTGCATTAGTCCCGCTATTATATGGTACACTGAAGGATAGTTTTCATCTTGCCAACCAGTTGGCTTTTGTAGTTTGTGTATTGCCTTGCTATTTGTTTATCTGGTATTACGCCGTGAAAGGACATAAGATTTAATTGATAATTGTTAATTGATAATGGATAATTGACAATTATTAATTGCGTTGAACAAGTGGAAAGCTTTTATGGCAAAAGGGAAAATTTTTACGACATAAGCTTAAGCTTTTGTGACGAAAGGGAAAGCTTTTTTGACGGAAGCTTAAGCTTTTGTGACAAAAGGGAAAGCTTTTACGACGGAAGCTTAAGCTTTTGTGACAAAAGGGAAAGCTTTTATGACGGAAGCTTAAGCTTTTATGGCAAAAGGGAAAGCTTTTATGACGGAAGCTTAAGCTCCAGAGTTGCTTTTTTTACTTGAGATGAATGATTATATCTCAATTATCAATTAATAATTATCAATTATAGGTTATGTTAGACAGTTTCGAAAAGATTCCGGTTAAGATATGCCCAACCCCGAAGGACGGTGCATACTGGGCAGCACAAGAGATTGCTGCTTTAATTAGACAAAAACAAGCGCTAGGTTTGCCGTGCGTATTAGGATTGGCAACGGGGTCTACGCCCATTGGTCTGTATGCAGAGTTGGTGAAATTGCACAAGCAAGAAGGACTTAGTTTTAAGAATGTAATCACCTTCAATCTGGATGAATACTATACCATCGAGCGTGAAGCGTTTCAGAGTTATTGGAGCTTTATGCACAGACATCTGTTTAATCACGTAGATATTCTTCCAGAAAATATAAATATTCCCAACGGGGAATTACCCAAAGAAAATTCAAAACAATATTGCAAACAATACGAAGAAGCCATTGAGAAAGCAGGAGGGATAGACCTTCAGATACTAGGGATTGGTAACAATGGACACATCGGGTTTAATGAGCCGGGTAGTAGCATATTCTCCACAACAAGATTGGTTACACTGGAAAATAGTACCCGTATTGCCAATGCCCGCGATTTTCAGAGTATTTCGCAAGTACCTCGTATGGCTATTACGATGGGTATCAGCACCATCCTTAAAGCAAAAAAGATATTGCTGATGGCTTGGGGAAACAAAGCCGCCATTGTTGCACAGAGCGTAGAGGGTGCTGTGACAGAACAGATTCCTGCAAGCATTTTGCAACAACACGATGACTGCACTTTTGTGATTGATGAACTGGCAGCAACGGATCTCACCCGTTTTAAATCTCCTTGGTTAACAGGTAGTTGCGAGTGGACAGAACAGATGATAAAACGTGCTGTGGTAAACACTTCTTTGAAATTGAATAAACCCATCTTGAGCCTCACCACCAATGATTATAACGAAAGCGGCTTGAGTGATCTGATTGTTGAGAAAGGAGATTCGTATGAGATAAACTTGCAGGTGTATTATATGCTGCGCGATAGCATCACCGGCTGGCCGGGCGGCAAACCCAATGTAACCATCCCGAGGCATCCAGAGAGAAGTTCGCCCTATCCAAAGCGTTGCCTCATCTTTTCGCCACATCCAGATGATGACATTATTAGCATGGGTGGCACATTTATGCGTTTGGTAGAGCAAGGGCATGAAGTACATGTTGCTTATCAGACCAGTGGTAACATTGCAGTGACAGATGAATTTGTTACCCGCTTCATGGATTTTGCCGTGGGTTTCGAAGATATGTTTGGTATTGATAATGTGAAGACGCAAAAGATATTGACTGAGGCTAAATCTTATCTTTCCTCAAAGAAATTACATCAGGCAGATAGTCCAGAAATCAGAGACATCAAGGGATTGATACGAAGATGTGAGGCAAAAGCTACTTGCAGGTATGCCGGATTAGGCGATGGGCAATATCATTTTATGAACCTTCCTTTCTATGAAACAGGAACGATAGAAAAGAAGCCGATGGGAGAGGAGGATATTCAATTGACGATGGCACTCTTGCGTGAGTTGAAGCCGCAGCAGGTTTATTGTGCGGGCGACCTTGCCGACCCGCATGGAACGCACAAAGTATGTCTGGATATTATTTTTGAAAGTATTAAAAGAATAAAAGCTGCTGGCGACGAATGGCTGAATGACTGTTGGGTATGGCTGTATAAAGGTGCTTGGCAAGAATGGGAAATTGATGAGATTGAGATGGCAATACCAATGAGCCCCGACCAAGTGGTGAAAAAACGCTTTGGTATATTCATTCACCAGAGTCAGAAGGATGCAGTACCATTTCAGGGAAGCGATACGAGGGAATTCTGGCAACGGGCAGAAGTCCGCAATGCAGCAACTGCCAACTTGTATGCACAACTGGGTATGACCAAGTATGCAGCAATGGAGGCATTTGTGCGATGGAGATACTAGATGTCTTGAGGCAAACAATCAAAAAAAGATAATAAAAGAATGAAATACAAATACTTGCTTGCAATACTTTCCAGTGTTTTTGTTTCTGCGACTCTGTTAGCAGCTAGCGATAGCACGGTCTGGCATCTCGACTTAAAAGGTGGTTTCCCAACAGATTGTAAGTTCAGTTTGGCAAGGATAAATTCTACTACTGATAAACCGTCGATAGACCTTGATGCTGTAAAAGAAAAAGATGGTTTCCATTCTTGCATCACATTGAAAGATGTGCATCTCGAAGTTGGGAAAGAATATCTTGTATCAGTTGATTATGAGGTTATTGATCGTCAAAATTCTAAAAGTTATTTCTATCTCTTGGCACGCTCAAACAAGCTAGGTAATGGTGCGGACAAATGGGAGAAATGGTATGATAACGAGGGACAAAGCGGCATTGCTAAATTAAGAATTACACCCCAATCTGATGACTATGTGCTAACGGTTGGGATAAGGGATCAAGCCGCCATTCGAATCAGGGGTATGAAAATTAAACTAGGAAATGGATGGACAAGCATTCCATTAGACAAAAACTACGGAGACCCCAGGTCTGTGATACTACCAACAGGTGCAAAGGACTTTACGATAGATGCACCGCATAATCCGCAAGGGGCTGTGGTGAATCTGGCAGATTTTGGTATTATAAGTAATCTTGGCCCCCAACCCGACGCTGCATTTGATCGCAATCTTGCTGCTTTAAATGCAGCACTAACAAAATGTCGCGAAATAAACGCCTCAAAACTAATTGTCCCCAAAGGAGTTTACAGGATAACCTCTGGGCAAAGTATTGTTTTTGAAGGATTGAATGATTTTATTTTCGATGGAGGAGGGGCAACATTTCTATTTGATAAGATTAAAGGCGGCCCTGGGATTCTCATAAAAAATTGCAATCGTATTGTATTTACTAACTACAATCTTGATTGGGACTGTGTGGTTGATCCCATAGCATTTATAGGACAAATTACAGCCACAGCACCAACTGCATCTTACTTTGAGATGCGGTTTGATTCTTTAGCACCACTCGATAAAAAGCAGTGGGTAACCACAACTCCACTCGACGAAAAAACGCGCACGCCAGGATATGGCAAAGAGTTAAGTCGGTTTATTCCAGACAAATTGGAGTCTATAGATCCGCACACTGTCAGAGTATGGAAGCCAAATGACATTCAACCAGAGATTGGACAGTGGTACATTTTACGTCATTATACTTACGAGAAAATGGGGATTATCATGAAAAGTAATACCCATCTGTTGTTGAAAGATGTAAATATTTATTCTTTTCCTGGTAGTGGTTTTGTTGTCAGTGGGGATCAGCATTACTTTGAACTATTGCATTGTGGGATTAAATTTCCAGATGGTCAGCGTAGGGCAATCACTACTGCTACAGACGGGTTGCATGTGGATCAATCACAAGGGTTTATTAAAATGGAAGATTGTGATTTTGGTTACATGGGGGATGATTGCGTTAATATTCATGATAATATTCATCACGGTGTCCGCCGAGTGGATGCACATACATTGGTAGCTACTAATTTTACTTTGTGGCGAAGTCCCTTTGCTGTGGGTGATACGGTGGAGATTAGAAATGGAGATTACTCTCCAACTGGATTCACAGGAAGATTGACAGAAACCAAGCTTGATTCGAAAAACAAAGAAATGACCCTTGTTTTTGAGCAGGAATTGCCCGTCCACATTGTTTCGGATGCAATGCTTTTTAACCATCGGTACAACTCTCACAATTGCATTATCCGAAATTGTTATTTTCATGAAAACCGATGTAGGGCAATTTTGTGTAATACACCAGATTGGCTGATAGAAGGTAACAAGTGTTTTCATAATCAATATTCGGGACTTCATCTGGTAACGGATATAAAATCTTGGGCAGAAGGCTTTGGAGCACAGAATGTTATTATTAGAAACAATCAATTCAATTCAGAGAATTCCATTGGCAGGCATGAAGGGGCTGCTATCTACATAAGTGCAGATGTAAATGGAAATCACTCTCATTATCATTTGATGAAGGATATTCTCTTGGAGAATAATACAATTCAAGAAATGACCGGCCCCGCAGTAGAGGCATTCTCCTTCCAGAATCTAATTATCCGAAATAATAAAATCATTAACAGGGAATTATTGCCGCTCGTTTTAGAAACTCGAGGGGCTATCAGAACCGAAGATGGAGGCGGACTTTGTGTAATAGGGAATCAGTGGGATACCAGAAATGAAATTGCTGAGCCGAGTATCTTGTTTGATGCTGAAACATCAGAAAATATTATGTGCAGAGGAAATGTTTTGAAAAAATAATTTCGAGGCATTGGGGGATTAATAAATAATTCTCGTATATATGATAACTAACAATTTTTTAGCATGGAAAAGGCAACTTTAAATAGGTTCTTCTTGAATCAGTCGGATAGCTTCGAAAGGCTTCTGGTTATAGATTGGATGCTTAATCCTATTAATGATGATACGCTAAAAGCATGGCTGAAAGAAAATTGGGATCTTTTATCTGACTATAATACCGGTGAAGAACCAGACGTTGAGAAAATTTGGTTCAAGCTTCAAGAATCTATCAAAAGGGAAAAGGCTACACCGGTTATCTCTATTGAGCAGACAGTACATGAAACCGGTTATAAAAAAAGGTTGATTGCAAGATTCTCCGTAGCAGCGGCTGTCTTGGTGATGGCTGTTTGCAGTTATCTTTTCTATAAATCGACTACTACCGCAAAGCAAGATGAAAACTTAGTTGCCTATGGGAAAAGTGTGATTATAGAAGAAAATAACACGCCTGTCAATAAGTTAATAAAGTTAGAAGACGGAACTATGGTCTCCTTGAGCCCCAAATCCAGCTTTTATTATCCGATGCATTTTACTAACAGTAAGCGGGAAGTCGCACTGAAAGGGACTGCATTTTTTGAAGTATCCAAAAATCCGGAAAAGCCTTTTTTTGTGTATGCCAACAATGTGGTAACCAAAGTTTTGGGTACGAGTTTCACTATCAAAACAAATCCAAATACCAAGGAAGTATCTGTATCTGTTCACACTGGAAGGGTTCAGGTATTTGAAAAGAATTCAGCGAGTCAAAGTGCCTTCAATGATAAAGTTTTAACCTCCAATGGAGTAATTATCACAGCTAATCAAGAAGCAATTTATTCTAACAAGAATAATGACTTTCAAACAACTCTGGTTCCAGTGCCACTACCTATATCTAATGTTAAGGCTAAGGTGAGAGGCTTTGATTTTGAAAGAGCTAACCTGCCTGATGTAATTGCCCAGATTCAGCAGGTATATGGAGTTGAAATTGTTTTGGAGAATGAGAATTTTAATAAGTGTATTTTCTCTGGGGAACTAAACGAAGAAAATCTATTTGAGAAACTAGATATTATATGTACGGCCATAAATGCCTCCTATGAGGTGTCTGGCACCAAAGTTTTAATAAAAGGGAAAGGGTGTAAATAATTATTTACTGATAGCTTGCTACTTCTTCTGTCTCTTGCTTAATTTTTGTTTTGCATTGTCTATTGTGATGTGAATATATTTAGTGTGTAACGGTAATGTCTTGCCATTAATGCGTTTTGAATGAAATATAAGATTGTACAATTATTCATGTGTTTATTGTGTGTTTGTGTTCTTGTGCCCAAGTATGGTAACTCACAGCAGGTTTTGGACAAGAAAGTAACTATTTCGGTGAATGATATTGAACTGCGTAAAGTTTTGGAGCAGGTTCAAAAGCAAGCGGGTGTTCATTTTGTATATAGTCCAAATACGATTGATGACACCAAAAAAGTTAGTTTCCACATAAAAGAAAAGAGCCTCAAAGACTTCTTTGCAGAAATGTTAGCCACTTATGGAATAAGTTTTAAACTGATTAGCGATAAGAAATTCCTTTTGTTCATAGAGCAGCCCAAAACTGGTAATACAGGGGAAGCACCTCTTCCTACAATCGAAAAAAAAGATTTGCCAACAATTGTCGTCAAAGGGACAGTCAGGGATAGTAGTGGTAGTCCACTATCAGGGGTGTCTGTTACAGACAAGTCTAGTGGGGTGACTGCTATTAGTGATATCAAGGGTTTTTTTTCTATAAAAGTTACTGATAACTTTCCTACCCTTCGTTTTAAGCATGTTGGTTTTGCAACCCTTGAGAAGAGCATAGATGTTTCTATGCCATTAAATATTTCTATGTTCGAAGTTGCGAGCAGTTTGAATGAGGTAGTAGTTATTGGATATGGATCTGTAAAGAAAAAAGATTTGACTGGCTCTGTTTCAAAGGTAAATCTAGAAGAACTAAACAAAGCGCCAGTACGTTCTTTTGATGAGGCATTGGCCGGAAGAATTGCAGGCGTGCAGGTATCTTCAGCAGATGGACAGCCCGGTGCTAGTGTAACAATCTCTATAAGAGGAAATAATTCATTGACACAAGACAACTCACCTCTTTACGTAATTGATGGATTTCCTATTGAGAATCCCAATAATAACATAATTAATCCTGCGGATATAGAAACGATGGAAATCCTCAAGGATGCGTCAGCAACTGCTATTTATGGTGCAAGGGGAGCAAATGGGGTGATAATCATCACTACAAAGAAAGGGAAAATAGGTGCCCCTGTTATTACATTTGATACTTACTATGGGACACAGAAGGATACCAAAAAAATGGCACTTATGGATCCCTATAATTTCATTAAGTATCAGTCTGAACTTAATCCAATTGCAACTGCTAATACTTTCTTTACTAATGGGAAAACTCTTGATTCATATAAAAATGCGAAAGGTATCGATTGGCAAGGACTTCTTTTTAGGACTGCACCCATCCAAAACTATAATCTTTCTATCACAGGTGGTACAGTTGCAACTAAGTATGTAATTTCTGGTTCGGCGATATCTCAGCAAGGTACAATCATCAACTCGGGTTATACACGTTACCAAGGGCGTATAGTGTTGGATCAAACAATTAATGATAAGGCTAAAGTGGGTGTAAATATTAATTACAGTAATCTTGTTGCAAATGGTGGTTCTACAACAACTACTACGGCTTATAATGGCAACAGCAGAGGGGCTTTATACAGTGTTTGGGGGTACAGACCAATATCGGGTGATAGTACAAACTTTAGTTTGCTAAACAGCCTGTTTGATACAAGTATTGTACTGACAAATGACTATAGGGGTAACCCTATCATAAACTTGAGTAATGTTTTGAATAAAAAAACGACAAATGCTTTAGTAGCTAATGTCTATGCAGATTATGCAATTACGCCTGGCCTGAGATTAAGAATAACTGGTGGATTAAACAGAACTCAATTAAGGACTGATGCGTTCTATAACTTGAACACGGTACAGGGTAATCCATTGAGTCCGGTAGGCGCAAACGGCCCAAATGGGTCTGTGATTTATGCAAATACAAACAATTGGGTAAATGAAAACACTTTAACTTACAATAAGCAAATTAATCAAGACAATCAGGTTAATTTGTTGGCAGGTGCAACTTTTCAGGGAACTACATACGACAGCTATGGCTTTGCTGCTATTCAGGTGCCAAATGATCAACTAGGATTAAGTGACTTAGGAGAGGGGATTGCGCAATCTGTTTCTTCCAGTGGGACGAGCAATACATTAGCCTCTTTCTTAAGCAGAGCGAATTACACGTATCAATCCAAATACCTCTTTACTGCCTCTTTCAGGGCGGACGGTTCCTCTAAATTTGCTTCTGCCAACAGATGGAGTTATTTTCCTTCAGCTGCATTTGCCTGGAAGTTAAGTAGTGAAGAGTTTGCCAAGAGTTGGACTTGGCTTTCTGATGCAAAGCTTAGAACCAGTTACGGTGTAACTGGTAATAATAGGGTTGGGGATTTTGTTTATCAATATACAATAAGTTCGCCCGTCTCGGCTATCTATGAATTTAATAACTCTCCTAGTAGGAGTTCAATTCCGAATGCATTGGGAAATTCCAACTTAAAGTGGGAAACGACGCATCAAGCTGATATTGGTTTGGACGCCTCTTTTTTTAATCAGCGCATAGACATTACAACAGATTATTACAACAAGAATACAAAAAATTTATTGCTATACGCAGCATTGCCAACTTCAATGGGCTTTTCGTACGATTACAAAAACATAGGGCAGGTTCAGAATAGAGGTTTTGAGTTTAGTATCAACACAATTAATATTAAGACGGCCAATTTTAGTTGGTTGTCTTCATTTAATATATCCTTCAATCAGAGCAAAGTAATTGCTCTGACACAAAACCAAGAGACCTTACTTTCCTCAATAGGGTTTGATCAAAACTATACTTCTCCCTTGTACATGGCTAAAATTGGAGAGCCTATTTCTCAAATAATTGGTTACAAATGGGATGGTGTTTACCAATTGAAAGATTTTAATCAAGTAGCAGGCAAGTATGTTTTGAAAGATAATGTGCCTAATAATGGTAATTTGAGAACCACCATTCAACCTGGGGACATAAAATACAGAGACATAAATGGAGACGGCATTGTAGATAACAATGATATCACTGTGATTGGTAACCCTTATCCTAAACATGTTGGTGGATTTAATAATGCTTTCAGATACAAGGGCTTTGATTTAAGTTTCTTCTTTCAGTGGTCTTACGGAAACGACGTGGTTAATTTGAATAAGCTAATTTTTGATGGCAATCAACTAAATATCGTTAACCTCAACCAATTTGCTAGTTTTGAAAACCGTTGGTCTGTGAACAATCAGAATACGAATATAAACAGAACTCTTGGTGGCGGGCCTAAGGGGGTATACTCTTCTAGGATTGTAGAGGATGGATCTTACTTGAGGTTTAAAACGTTGCAGATTGGATATAATATGCCGGTAAATAAACTTAAAAGACTAGGTATAAAAACACTTCGTTTTTATGCTTCGGGGCAGAATTTATACACTTGGACTAGATACTCTGGCATGGATCCAGAGGTTTCAAGCTATCAGACTACGCTGACTCCTGGTTCTGATTATTCTTCCTATCCCAGATCAAGAACAATCACAATTGGCGTTAACCTAAGCTTTTAATTACTAATAATTGCCTTATAACAAGAAATTGAATTAACAAAATGAAAAGTCTTAAATATCATAACAAAGCAATTAGACAACTTGGCAATCTTTTGCTTCTTACTTTGGTAATCTTACAAACGGGGTGTAATAAGTTCTTGAGTACACAACCCCAAAATGTGACGCCGGAGCAAAACTTTTTTGTAAATGCCACTCAGTTAAACAATGCTTTGACAGGGGTATATGATATTCTTACTTCCACACATTTGTATGGCATTGATATCTGGGATACTTATGGTGTGCCAACAGATGAAAGTTTTCTGAATTCTACTTCTACTGTTACTGGTGTCCCAGAAATGAACTTTACTTCATCCGACCCTAACATAGCAGGTACTTGGGCTGATTTGTATACAGGCATTAACCGGGCAAACCTTCTTTTAGAGAATATAAACAAGCCTGTTATGGACTCTGCCAGCAGGGCTGCCATAAAAGGTCAGGCTTTGTTTTTGAGGGGGTACTACTATTTTTTATTAGTTTCAAATTGGGGGGATGTCCCAATGCCTTTGCACTCAACTGTTTCCCCAGATAGCGTAAGTATTCCTCGTACTGATTCAAAAATAGTCTATAGCCAGATTATTCAGGATATGACCGCTGCCGATTCTTTGGTTTTACCTATTACTTCTTATGGATTTGGTGGCCGGGTTTCCAAGACTGCTGTTGAGGGTATTCTAGCTAGGGTTTGTCTATACAGGGCCGGAATGCCTTTTACGGACAATCATCTTCCTTGGTTTACACAGGCACTGTATTGGTCCAATAAGGTCATTAATTCCGGAATTCATTCCTTGAATCCTAATTATAGTCAAGTGTTTATTAATCATTGCCAAGACATCTATGACATTAAGGAGAGTATGTGGGAAGTAGAATTTTACGGTACAGGTAATGGCAATCCTTATCCTCAGTCTGGACGGATTGGTAATATTAATGGCATCGCTTGTAGCGATCTTAACTACGGATTTTCTTACGGTCAGGTTAATGCGCAAGCAAAATTATTTAACGCATATGTAGATAATACCCTGTTGGTATCGAGAGATACTAGGAGGGATTGGAGTATTGCACCGTATAAACTGACTACAACAAATGGGCTAACTTCAAGGGTGAACTGGCCTATAACTTCTGTTTACAACAGAAATGTTGCCAAGTGGAGAAGAGAATATGAGGTTGGTAACAACAAGCAAAAAAACAATACCACTATTAATTTTGGAATACTAAGGTATTCTGATGTTCTATTGATGAAAGCTGAAGCCGAAAATGAAGTGAATGGTCCAGATTCTGCAGCTTATTTAGCAGTTAATCAGGTGAGAAGAAGAGCGTACGGTTACCCATTGACTACTGTAAATGCTGTTTCCGATTTGCCCACAGGGTTAAATTATGCCGCTTTTCAGCAAGCAGTTTATGATGAAAGATATCGTGAACTGTGCTTTGAAGGATTAAGAAGGAATGATTTGATTCGTTGGGGGACATATTATTCTACCATGAAAGCATTAGCAAATTTCATTACCAATTCAGCTCCTGTGGCATATCATTTTGCCGCTTTATCAGGAAATAATATTCAGCAGAAAAATGTGTTATTTCCTATTCCAATCAGTGAAATGTCATTGAATCCGGGAATTGGAAAGCAGAATGTAGGTTGGTAAGGTTCTGGTCTAAGGTTAAAAAGGGAAAGCTAAGATACCGTGTTTAAATGTGAACCTGATTTGGCTTATCGGTTGGAATTTTTAATTTTTAAAATAGAAAGATGAAAAATATCATACTGGCAGCGGTTTTATTGATTACCGTAAATGCCTGTACACGAAAAGAAGTGGGGGCAGTTTCGTTTGATGTAACTACCGCTTCAGCTACCTACAATGTTGGTGATAGCGTGATCTTTAATTTCTCCGGTAACCCAGATTATATTGTGTTTTATTCGGGAGAAAACGGATCTAATTATCAAAACAGGAAAAGGATATCTGCCGTTGGTACGCCCATTCTCAGTTTTTTGAGTTATGAACAGTACGGGAATCATACAAACACACTTCACTTGATGATATCATCAGACTTTGTTGGTACGTATGATTCTGCTAGCCTTGAAAGTGCAACCTGGACAGAAATTACCAATAGGGCCAATTTGTCTTTAGGAAAAGATAGCACCCCATCTGGTAATGTAGTACTGTCAGATTTTGTTCGTCAAGACACACCGGTTTATGTGGCTTTCAAATATGCTGATCAACAAGATGGTATCAATTCGCAACGTACCTGGACGATTAGAAACCTACAGGTTATAAATAAACTGCAGGATAGTACCTCTACTTTGTTACTGGATATTCCCAATAGTATCTGGTTGGGAGTAAATTTATTGAATCCCGCGGTTAAATGGAACGTTACATCTACTTATTTGTCGGTGTCAGGAGGTAATAAGACTGCTTTGTCTAATGAAGATTGGGTAATATCTCAGCCTGTTTATTTGAATAAAGTAAATCCAGATGCTGGTGTATCTATAAAAACACTAACGGATCCTGTCCTTAAAAGTTATTATCATGTGTTTACCAAACCCGGTAATTATACGGTAGTATTTGATGCTACTAATGCCAGTTTGAGTAATATGACAGAAGCAGTGAAAACACTAAATATTACGATTAAATAGTTAATTCGATTAAAAATATGGATAAGTCTGGTACAAACTTTAGAAATTAGTTATGGGAAGAAAGCATGTTCATTTTCTTTTAGGTTTTCTGATGGTTTACGCTAGCCAATCATTTAGCCAGTATTCATCTCATGAAGATTCATTAAATGCATTTATCCTTACACCTGCAGCTTCCGAAAAGCCGAGAATCAATGGTGCAAAAGTGTTTGGCGTACGTCCTGGGTCGCCTTTCATCTACAATATACCTGTATCAGGAAATCGTCCAATGCAGTTTGAGGTAAAAGGGTTGCCCGATGGATTGAAAGTTAATGCACATACAGGACTTATTTCGGGTGTATTAAACGTAAGGGGCATATATCCTGTGGTGATTAGGGCTAAAAACGCTTTGGGTACTGCCAATCGCAATTTCAAGATCATTGTAGGCAACGATATACAACTGGCACCTGCAATGGGATGGAATAGCTGGAATTGCTGGGGTACGAAAGTTACGCAAGAAGACGTAATGCATTCTGCAAAAGGGTTTCTCCAGAACAAACTGAATGAACATGGGTGGTCTTACATTAATATTGATGATAGCTGGCAAGGGGTGCGTGGCGGTAGTTTGAATGCTTTGCAACCCGATCCTGATAAATTTAGTGATATGTGGTCTTTGGCAGATTCTATCCATGCAATGGGGTTGAAGATTGGCATTTATTCGACTCCTTGGCTGAAGAGTTATGGCGGAAGACTCGGCGCAAGTTCCGAAAATATAAAAGGCGAAAAAGACTCACTGTTTGCGATTAAAGTAAAATACAATAGAGACAGCTTTCCTTATGCCATTGGTAAATATTCTTTTGTTAAGAATGATGCCAGGCAATATGCCGATTGGGGAATTGACTATCTGAAATATGATTGGGCTCCCGTGAAAGCACCCGAGACAAAAGAAATGGCTGATGCCTTAAAAGCTACAAAAAGGGATATTGTGTTGAGTCTTTCAAACAATGTGTTGCAATCCCTGTATCACAATATTGCTGAAGTTGCTCCTCATGCACAATCTTGGCGGACAACAAAGGATATTGAAGATACGTGGAGCAGTATGACTAGCATTGGTTTCGATCAGGATAAATGGGCTATTTATTCAAAATCGGGACATTTTATAAATCCGGATATGTTGGTAATCGGGTATGTGGGGTGGGGGCATCCGCATCCGACAAGGCTAACGGCTGATGAGCAATATACCCATATCAGTTTGTGGAGTTTGTTGTCGGCACCTTTGTTATTGGGATGTGATCTAGACAAAATGGATGCGTTTACACTCAATCTGATTACCAATGACGAGGTGATAGACATTGACCAGGATGCTTTGTGCAAACAGGCGACAAGGGTTTATTTCAGGGATTCGCTGGATGTGTTTACCAAGCCTCTTGAAGATGGAAGTCTGGCAGTGGGGTTGTTTAACAGGAGTATCAACAAGATGAATGCCAAGGCAACTTGGCTAGGGTTGGGAATAAAAGGCAAGATGATGGTTCGTGATCTCTGGAGGCAAAAGGATTTGGGGATTCAGTCAGAAAAAATAGAATCAGAGATTCCTCCACATGGGGTATTGTTGGTAAAACTGATTCCGGTAAACAAATAAGGTTGGGCAGCATAACAGTTAATAACCCTATAGTTCGATTGCAAATTGGGTAGAATTAAATTATAACATGCTATTTACTGATAGCTTGACATATTAAAACGAATAGTATCAGATGAAAAAAGTAATACAGTATATCAAATTGAAATTGTTTGCAGGAAATAGGAAAAAGGAAGCTGCTAGCGGGTTGAGTGTTGTCTCCAAACAAAGGGGAGTTACGCTGAAGATAGTGCAATCGTCTAGCAGGGGTGCTGCCTGCCTATTGTTGGTAGTTTCTGGTTTGAAGGTAGAAGCACAACTAACAGAAAAAGCGTTCCACAATGCCGATTTGCAATGTAAGAATATGTTGTTGGTTGCTAAAAATCCGGCAAAGCCACCTCGTACAACAAAACCTGATGGAACGCTTGCGTTTTCTCCAAATATCTACGATTGGACCAGTGGCTTTTTTGCAGGAAACCTCTGGTACACGTATGAAGCAACAAAGGATGAGGCATTAAAAAACGAGGCAATCAAGTTTACAGAAGCACTGGACTCTTTGCAATATTTTACGGGGCACCATGACATCGGTTTTATGCTTTATTCCAGTTATGGCAATGGCTACCGACTCACCAACAACGAAAAGTATAAAGAAGTATTGGTTAGGGCTGCTAAATCTTTGTGTACCCGTTTTAATCCGAATACAGGTGTTATCAAGAGTTGGAACCAACATTTGTCTTGGGATGGAACAACTATGTGGCATTATCCGGTAATAATAGATAATATGATGAATCTGGAATTATTGTTTTTTGCATCAAAGGCTACAGGCGACACTTCTTTCAGGCACATCGCTGTTACCCATGCCCTTACAACGATGAAAAACCATATCCGTCCCGACTACAGCACTTTTCATGTGGTAGATTACGATACGGTAACCGGGCAGGTGCTACACCAGGAAACTTGTCAGGGTTATGCCAATAATTCTACGTGGGCAAGGGGACAGGCTTGGGGTATTTATGGCTTCACACAAGTTTATACAGAAACTGGCGACAAGCGCTTTTTGGAAACTGCGCAGCATCTCGCAGACTTTTTTATCAACAATCCGCGTTTACCAAAAGACAAGATTCCATATTGGGATTTCAATGCCAACGAACTTGGTTATCATCCTCAGTTTAAATATGATTCTGTTAAATACAAGGATAAACCAAGAGACGTATCGGCAGCAGCTGTAGTGGCATCAGCTTTATTTAATTTGAGTAAGTATTCTGGCAAAAAAGGAGCGATTTACAAGAAGACTGCCATCGAAATATTGGAATCATTAGCAACCGATAAGTACACTGCTGAGGTAGGTACTAACAATAATTTTATTTTGAAGCATGCAACGGGTAGTTTGCCACATGGCCAAGAAATAGATAAGCCGTTGGTATATGCCGACTACTACTATCTGGAAGCATTGTTGAAGTATAAAAAGTTGTTGGGAGGTAAGTAATGTTTTGGGATGCAGGGTTGCAAATGAAGAAGGAGAGGAGTCAGTTATTTGATTGAAAGCTTGTATTGGATATTTGGCTGACACTTCAAAGCGTATTACATAAGTTATTATAAACAGAAAGGGGACTTCAATTTGAAGTCCCCTTTCTGTTTTCGTCATTATTTTTCCCTATTAAACTATGTCCCTTTTACTGCGATGAAGTCTTTGCCGCCCCCTCGTTTAAGGGATTTTCTGCGCAACCCCACTGCGGCACTTTTGCATCATACCATAATGGATTCATTACGCAAAGTCATTGAGGCAAAAATTAAAAAAAATGAAAAAAAGTCTACTTAAAATACTAGCAGTAACAATCGCTTTTCTGTCGGTATTGGTTAGTACAGCACAATATACAACCAAGCATTATATAGCCCCAAGTCCGTGGGGTTATTTTGATCAATATAATGAAATTGTAGTAACTACTTTAAGTACGACTCCCGTTACTGTTACTATTGCTTCGAGCGATGGTACTACTATCTATTCAAACTCATTAACTACTGTTTCTGGTACACCATTGAGGTATAGGTTCGCTGCACGTGATGCTGTAGCCAATTTGCCTTTAACTATACTTTCTGGTCAGGGATTGATAGTAAGTGCTGCTTCACCAATAGGTGTACAGGTAAGAAACATAGCTTCAGATGACTACACGATTGCTGGTAGCTCTCCTGGTGACTTAAATGTTTGTATTCAAAAGGGGAACACCTCTTTTACCAGCTTGGGTGATCAGGGGTTAGGGACTGCTTTCAGGGTTGGTTATTATGCAAATGTTACTGGTATGAGTTGTTATTCTGATGGAGGTGCAGTTACATATTCTGTAATGGCCATCAACAACGGAACCAATGTTTATGTAAATAATAGCTTGCTGACCACATTAAATGCGGGGCAAGCTTATTTGTTTTTTGCACCATTAGGAAGTTTGGTTACAGCTAATAACAGTATTGTAGTAAATACTGGGATGAGGTCTGATAATAGTGGTGGTGGCAGTTGTTATGACGGGGTAGAAAGTCAGGTAATACCAGTTGCCAACTTAGGAACGAACTATGTTGTAGTAAGAAGCCAGGGGAACGTTGGTTCTGGTTATGAACGTAGTACTATCATTGCTTCTGTTGCCAACACTACTGTAACTGTGACAGTACCAAAAACAGGAAAGACAACTACTTATACTTTACCAAATGCGGGTAGTTATGTTACCATCAACAATGGCGATTCTATTACACCATACTCATCAAGTTATATTACAGCTTCAAGCCCTGTAATTGTTTTTACGGGTACAGCTGCAACTTGTGAAGCGGATATGATTGTTCAGTCTCCCCTTAATAATTGTGCAGGGTCATTTAATGTACAAACTGTTTCTTTCCTGGATAATTCTAACGGGGGCAATGCAATATTACCTTATTTTGGTTATGTAATCATACAGAGTGATACTGCAATTGTATATTTTAACGGACAGAACTTAGAGAATATTGTAGGTAAGAGAACCGCAATAGGCACTTCTGGCTACTACATCATACAATATACAAATGCGCAGTTAGGCAACCCTGCCACTCTTCAGTTTTATGTGAATGCACGGATAAATGTTGCATTAGTAGAAAGTGGTGCAGGCTTTTCTATGGCGGCATATATATCTTCTATTTCAAGTGTAATGCCTCCTCCATCTGTAACATCAAACTGTTTGCCTTCCACACTTACTGCTCAGTCAGGTTTTTCTTCTTATCAGTGGTATAATGGCACCAATATCGTTCCAGGAGCAACATCACAAAATTATTCACCATCATCAAATGGCGCCTATAGTGTATCTGGTATTACACCTAATTGTGGTACAACACCAATATCAACAGCTGTCTTGGTTAATCCAAAACCAAATGCTGGAGTAGATCAGATAGTATGTGCTGGTTCTATTGCAACTCTTTCTGGAACAAGTACAGTAACAGGGGCTAGTTGGGTAGCACAGCCCAATGATCCATCAGGCTATAATCTTAGCAGCACAAATAATGGGGTTTCAACTGTTTTGTTTTCTAACAGTGCAGTAGGCAATTACAACTTCATCTATGATGCTGGTTGTACTGATACCATGTTGGTAACAGTAAAACCACTTTCAACAAGTACTACTAATGCAACAATTTGTTCAAACAGTTCTTATACATTTAATGGGGTAACTTACAATACTGCCGGCACTTACGTGGCACACCTCAACAACAGTCTTGGCTGCGACAGTGCAGCCACTTTGAACCTAACTGTAAAGAATGCAACTTCATCTACCAAAAATGTGAGTATTTGTAGTGGCAGCTCTTTTACGTTTAATGGAACTAGTTATAATACATCAGGAACATATACTGTTCATCTAACAAACAGTGTTGGCTGTGATAGTGTCGCCACATTGGTACTCTCAGTAAACTCTAGCAGCACATCTACTACCAACGCGAGTATCTGTAATGGCAGTAGTTATACTTTTAATGGCAGTAGTTATTCTACTGCTGGAACTTATGTGGCACACCTTACTAACAGCGTAGGTTGTGATAGCGCTGCCACCTTAGTTTTGACGATCAAATTGCCAAGTACTTCCTCTAAAACGGCAAGTATCTGTAATGGAAGCAGCTATACATTTAATGGGGTTGCTTATACTACTTCTGGAACTTATGTGGCGCACCTTACCAATAGTGTAGGTTGTGATAGTGCTGCAACGTTGGTATTGACTGTAAAATCAAATTCATCCAGCACCACTAATGCAAGTGTTGTATCTGGAAATTCTTATTTGTTCAATGGGATATCATATACAAATTCAGGTACCTATACAGTACATTTAACCAATGCAGCGGGCTGCGATAGTGCCGCCACGCTTGTGTTGACAGTTACCACGCTTTCCTCTACTTCAGCAACTATTTGCGCAGGTAGTTCCTATTTGTTCAATGGAACTTCTTATTCAACTTCTGGTACTTATACTTATCACACAACAAACAGTAAGGGAGGGGATAGCATTGCCACATTGGTATTGGTTGTAAAACCAACTACAACAAGCACAACGAATGTTAGTATCTGTAATGGAGGATCATATACTTTTAATGGCTCATCTTACACAGCCGCAGGCACTTACATAGAACATTTAACCAATAGTGTAGGATGCGATAGTACAGCAACATTGGTATTGACAGTAAAACAGTTAAGTACTTCTACTACCAATGCTAGTATTTGCAGCGGTAGCTCTTATACATTTAATGGAACAAGTTACACGACAGCTGGTACTTATGTTTCTCACCTAACTAATGCTGTTGGGTGCGATAGTGCTGCTACTTTGGTGTTGACAATTAAGTCTTTGAGTACATCAACTACTACAGCAAGTATCTGTAGCGGCAGCTCTTATACATTTAATGGAACTGCTTACACTACAGCAGGAACCTATGTGGCACATCTAACTAACAGTGTAGGATGTGATAGTGCCGCTACCCTTGTATTGACTGTCAAAGCAAAAACAAGCTCTACGACTACTGCGAGTATTTGTTCGGGGAATTCATACACTTTCAATGGAACAACTTACTCAACTTCAGGTACCTATACTGTTCATTTTACTAACAATGTAGGATGTGATAGTGCTGCTAATTTGGTATTGACAGTAAATCCGAATCCAACAGTTGCGGCAATTTCAGGAAACAGTGGTGTTTGTGTAGGAAGTACTACCACCTTTACAGATGCAACTACAGGTGGTGTATGGAGTTCTGTAACACCATCAACTGCTACAATAAATAGTGCTGGTGTAATTACGGGTCTCTATGGGGGTTCCGCAAACATTACTTACACCGTCACAAGTGCTGCAGGTTGTATAACTACTGTATCAAAATCTTTAAATATAAATTCTAATCCATCTGTGACATCAATCACAGGAACAACGAATGTTTGCTTGGGTGCTGTTTCTACATTGTCTGATGCTTCATTTGGTGGAACATGGTCATCTGGAAGTACGAGTATAGCTACCATTAGTGCAGGTGGCGTTGTTACAGGTGTCTCTGTTGGTAGTTCTGTAATCAGTTACTCTCTTTCAAGTTCTTCAGGTTGCACTACAACTGTAACAACTAATGTTTCTGTAGGCACGGCAACTACTTCTACAACAAGTGCAAGTATCTGTAATGGTGGTTCTTACACTTTCAACGGAACAGCATATACTACAGCTGGAACTTATGTTGCACATCTGACAAACGCTGTTGGATGCGATAGTGCAGCTACTCTAGTATTGACAGTTAAATCTTTATCTACAAGCACAACAAGTGCAAGTATTTGCAATGGTGGTTCTTATACTTTCAACGGAACAACTTACACCACAGCTGGAACTTATGTGGCACATCTGCCAAACGCTGTTGGATGTGACAGTGCAGCTACTCTGGTATTGACAGTTAAGTCCCTTTCAACTTCTACAACTACTTCAAGTATCTGCGATGGTGGTTCCTATACTTTCAACGGAACAAGTTACACCACAGCTGGAACTTATATTTCACATCTGACAAACGCTGTTGGATGCGATAGTGCTGCTACGTTGGTATTGACCGTTAAATCTTTATCTACAAGCATTACGAATGCAAGCATCT
>CAITVK010000094.1 GCA_903895845.1 uncultured Chitinophagaceae bacterium | reverse complement strand
CTTAATATTGTCCCATTGGGCATCTGTTAAATTTGTCGAATACATATTTTCTTTAAGCTTGGTAACTCTAAGAACGTATGTATCTCTTTTTTAGCATGTGCCCTTACTTCTTTTAAAGAACATTTTTAAACAGGCTCTTAAAGGGAATAAATTGTATAATGAGCATCTAGCTTACAGTTTAAACAATGAATCAATAAACATTAAAGGGGAAACGATTGATAAAACCTTGAAATGGACTTACTTTTTTAAGATAAAAGAATCAAAAAATTTTTTCGTCCTTTACCAAGGAGGAACACTTGAAGCTTTACTTGATAAAAAGATGTTCTCAGAGAATGAATTAGCAGAATTCAGGCAATTTGCAAAATCCTTAAATGTAAAATTAGAATAACAATTCAGTTATTCTTGCCTGCATGAAAACCTATTTATACCCGTTACTAACTTCATCCAACAGCTATTAAATGAACACTTAAAAACTTTTGGCATTAGTTACTAAACTTTAAATATTGCCCTAGTACATCGCTCCTACGGCACTTTAAACCCTTGATTCTCATTATAACACATAACTTATAACTCATAACTTATAACTTGCCTCTTCCGTCTTCCGTCTTCCGTTACAAAAACAGCCCTATCATCACTTCATATTTAAAAGTAAATAGTCTGATTATGTTCAAGATAAAACAAGGTATAGCAATAACCCTTTTTGTAGCCTTTCAGTTGACAGGATTGGCACAACAGGCCACCAAACAAGAAACGAATTCATTGCCAATTGGCGTATTCGATTCTGGTACAGGCGGATTGACGGTTTTGGAAGCAATACTGAAGTTAGACGCTTTTAATAATGAATCAGGAGAACCAGGTGCCGATGGCAAACCAGACTTTACAAAGGAACAGTTTCAATACCTGGCAGATCAGGCCAATATGCCCTATGGCAACTATGCCGCCGCTGGAAAAACAGATTTATTGAAGGAGCATGTGCTGAAAAACCTACAATTTTTACTGGCAAATAAATATGATCAACCAACTGGCACTTCATGGGTTAACGACAACAAAGCAAACGTAAAAATGGTGGTAGTTGCTTGCAATACCGCTACGGCTTACGCACTCAGCGATATGAAAGCCTACATAAAAGAATACAAAGAGGGCGTGCCATGCATTGGGGTGATAGATGCCGGTTCTAAAGCGGCATTACTCTATCAACAAACCCACAAAGGCACAATTGGTGTGTTTGCTACAGCAGGAACAGTAGCTTCCAACGGTTACCCTCGCACTCTGAAGGCTTTGGCTGTAAAATATGCAGGCGTTGGAGAGTTGAGTATTATTTGTCAGGGAGGTGTTGGGCTTGCAGAAAGTATTGACAGGGATAATGACTATTTTAATGATACCGTTACCAAAACCAGAAGTAACTATCGTGGCCCATCCCTAAAAAACACCTCTTTATCCATCGATACCAGTTTATTGCCAGCTTATCACTTTGATAAATCTTATAACAAACTTCTTTGCGAATATGATCCCAATAATCCCAATAACTGTTTGGATATGCAAATAAATGACCCAGAGAATTATGTGCGGTATCATTTGGTTACACTGTTGGAGAAAATGCGTGCGCAGCATATTGAATTGCCATTAAATACACTGATTCTGGGTTGTACGCACTATCCTTACATGAAAGATACGATTGCCAAGGTGCTTAAAGAATTATATAACTTTAAAAATGGGGATGTTTATCGTTATCGTCCATTTATGGCAGAACATATTGAACTAATAGATCCTGCCATCGAAACTGCCAAAGAAGCCTATCTTGCTTTAAGAGCCAATCACCTGGAAGCGAAAGTGGCATCTAAGGATAAACCACACTTCTTTATCTGTGTTCCAAATACGGATTTGAAAGAAGTAAAACTAGAAACAAACGGCTGGTTTACCTACAATTATAAGTATGGTCGCAATGCAGGAGAAAACAAGCAATACATTCGTGTAGAACCTTTTAGTACCAAAAACATTTCCGCAGCTACTTACCAAAGGTTCAAAGTAGCATTACCGCATGTTTATCCTTTATTGTCAAAACAAGTTGTTGGTTTAACAACTTCATTTTAAGTTTATTTTAGATACAGTCGCTCGTAAGCGTTGCCGGAAACGATGCCGGAAATTTTTTGTTAAATAAGCAAATCGAAGTCTATTTTTACCCCGAAATAGAGAGTGATTGAGCTGTTTTACCAGACATACCTGTCTGCTACTTATCTTTCTGCTTGATTGCTCTTTTTGACTTATTAAATAAATGTTTTGCCACGATGAAAAAAACGCTCCGCATTGTTATCAGCTTATTTTTTGTTTTATTGTTATCTTTTAGCTCAAGGCTACAAGCGCAACAACTTAAAGTATCTGGTTATGTTAGAGATACAACCGGATTAGGTTTGCCCGGTATTGAAGTAAAGTTAAAGGGGGTAGCCACAACTGTTGCTTTAACGGATGAGAAAGGACATTATTCTGTGAATGTGCCAAATGGAAAATCTGTTTTAATTTTCTCTGGTTTGCACATGCTTGCAGAGGAGAAGGTTGGGAATAGAACCAATATAGATGTCAGTCTTACTCCCGGAAGTTCAAGCTTGGATGAAGTAGTGGTTATTGGTTATGGCTCTCAAAAGAAAAGGGATGTAACTGGTGCTATATCTTCAGTAAACTCAAAACAAATAGATGAAAGGGCACCTGTAGATGTTTTTGATGCATTGCAAGGACAAACACCTGGGGTTCAGATATCTCAGGAGTCTGGCAGACCTGGAGCACAGAGTTCTATACATATCAGAGGTATTTCTACCTTGTTCGCTGGTGCAAATCCTCTGTTTGTTATTGATGGAGCTGAGGGAACAAGTATGGATGGCATTAATCCAGGAGATATTGAATCCATAGAAATATTAAGAGATGCTGCTTCTGCTGCGATCTATGGTTCTCGATCTGCCAATGGGGTTGTGATTATAACAACTAAAAAAGGAAGAGATGGAAAACCGAGGATAAACATCAGACAAACAACCAGTATTGGTTGGTTATCCCACAAACTTCCTCAAGCTAATAATGCTGACAGGCATTTGTTTGAAAATAAATTGGCACAATATACCGGAAAAACAGCTAATGCAGACTCTCTCAATCCCAATATAAATACTCTAGACAACGATTATCAAGCACTCCTAACTCGAGTTGCCGCAAAAAATCAAACAGATTTAAGTATCAGTGGTGGTGCCCCTAACTTAACTTATCTAGGAAGTTTCAGTTTACTAGATGAAAATGGAATTGTGATTAATAGTTGGTCAAATGTTGCAAGAGGACGTTTTAATATAGACTATAAAGCAAGCAATAAGATAACATTTGCAACAAGAATTCAGGCCTCTTATAGAACTGAAAATGTAATTAATGATGGCAACGTGTTCTTGCCAGCATTAGAACGTATTTCTTGGCTGCCAACTTATAATGCTGATGGAACTTTCACAGCACCAATAGGTGGCTCCTCTAATCCTGTTGCAGATGCAATGGAAAGAAAAACAAATCATGACATATATAGCGGCAGTATCTTCAATTCTATTAACTATATAATCAGTAATAGTTTAAAGTTTACTGTAACCTCTAATCTTAGTCTTTCAAATCAACGCAGTCTATATTTTTCTCCTTATATCCTAAGTACAAACAATACCGATGCACTTACTGACACCATTAGTCTAAGCACTTACTGGCAGGTTCAAGGTTACTTTAACTATTCTAAAGTGTTCAATAAGCACACTCTTAACGGTGTATTGGGTACTAGTGAAGACCATACAAACTTTACAGCTACTTATGAATCTGGTGGAGGTTTGGGAGGGAATGAATCTATACAGACTATCAATGCATCTACTTATTTTTATCCTTCTTTACCTCAGCCATACAGAACTATGCGAAACTCCTATTACGCAAGATTAGGAGATTCTTACTTGGGTAAATATATTATCAATAGTAGTGTTCGTTTAGATGGTTCTTCAGTTTTTGCTCCATCTCATCGTTGGGGGCTTTTTGAAGCTGTTTCTTTAGGATGGCGCTTTTCTGAAGAAACCTTTATGGATTGGATAAAGAAATATCTGGACGACGGCAAGTTGAGGGTAAGCTACGGATTGACCGGGAATGACAATGTAGGCCCTTATGGTTATGCAAACCAATATACCATAGGAAGCGATTTTTACAGTGGACCAGATGGAGGTAATATATCTGGTATTGCACCTTCTACACAATTAGGAAATCCTAATTTAAGTTGGGAAGTGGTTAAGCAATTTGACCTTGGTCTAGATCTAGCCTTACTCAAGGGACGATTGAACGTTTCAGTGGATTTTTATAATAAGATTACAAATAAGTTACTTTATCAAGCACCATTAGATGAAACAACTGGTCTTAAAAATATAGAAGTAAACATAGGCTCCATTCGCAACTCTGGCATTGAATTCAACATTAATGGATACCCTTACAGGAATAGATTATTTACTTGGAATGTTGCTTGGAACATGTCTATAAACTATAACAAGGTATTACAATTGGAAAACCATACACCTATTTTGGCACAATCAAGTGGTGTAAATGCTTGGCGCTTACAAGAAGGAGGACATATTGGAGATTTGTATGGCTATGTTGCAAAAGGAGTTTACCAATATAACCAATCTAATGCATACTCATCGGATTGGCAATTATTGAAAGTCAATGTAGTTGGTCAAGGCGACACTACCTATTCTTTAAATGGCAAGCCTTATACAGGATCTCGCCAAGCTATCACTACTAATGGGATACAATTAGGTGGAGGTGATGCTATATGGGATAATCTTGACCCAAATGGGAAAAGGGATAGTGTTATTGATGACAGAGATAGGCAAGTAATTGGAAATGCAATACCAAAATGGTTTGGAGACCTTACTAACTCATTTACCTACAAACAGTTTAGTTTAACTTTTAATTTTTATATTAGTTGGGGGAATCAGTTATACAATGCCGAGTTCTTTAATATGAATGCGTTAAATGCTACTAACAATACACCAACGCCTGATTTCATTCATAAGGCATGGTTGAATCCCGGTGATGTAACTATTTATCCAAAGATTGCAGTTAATTCCGGAACGGGAAATACCACAAATATTAGTAGTCTGTATGTGCAGGATGCTTCTTTTATAAGGCTCAGAAATCTTAGGTTAACCTATCAATTGAAAGACTTGGCGACTAATCTAAAGATGAATAATATTTCTATATTCTTTTTTGGAAATAACCTCGCATTATGGACTAAATATAAAGGTTATGATCCAGAGATTTCATTCGGGAGTATACTTACTCCTGGGTATGACTTAGGCAGGTACCCAAGAAAGAGGGAATTTGGATTGGGAATTAATGTCATTTTTTAAAGATAAAGCAATATGAAAAGAAGAATAATTATAAGTGTAGCATCTTTTGTGTGTATCTCTTTCTGGAGTTGTACAAAGCAACTAAATCAGCAACCCATTGCTACGATTCTTGCAACTAACTTTTGGAAAACAGCTAATGATGCTGCATCTGGGAATGCTGCTATTTATGCAGGATTGCAAAATACGTTTAGTAATACATTTACTGAATGGGGAGATGCACGTTCCGATAATTTCACCAATGGTGGGACTGGAGAAAATCAAGTGAATGTATCCATCAATGGTTTAGATGCGTCTACAGTTGCATCAGCAGATTGGGGGAATTTATACAACACGATAGACAGGTGTAATCTTGCTATTAAGTATTTGCCCAACACCTGTTATTTTGATAGTGTACAAGCTAACAAAATAAGCAGGGGCTCTTTGCTTAATTATCAAGCTCAAGCATTAACAGTAAGAGCATTTATGTACTTCTGGGCTGTTAGGCTTTGGGGAGATGTGCCAGTTAGATTAATACCCATAGAATCACAAGATTCCATAAGACCTTTGGGACGTTCAAACCAAGATAGTGTAGTAGCTAATGTTATTAATTCTGACCTTTCTCTTGCTTTGTATGATATGCAACAGATTTCCCCACAACCTAGAAATCCGTATTTTGTATCACAAGGAGCTATTTTAGCAATTCAGGCAGAAGTAGCAATGTGGCAAGCTTCTAGAGCAATTAAGTTGGGCAACTCTCCAACACAATACTATCAAAATGCAATTAATTACACCAATAAGATAATGCATTTAGGGCAATACAACTTAGTGTCAGACCCTACAGTATATAAAGACGCTTTTGTTTCAGAGGCAACTGCTGAGAATATATGGTCGCTGGATTGGAACTTTATATTGGATGGAAAAAATGGAATAGGTACTAAGTTGGGTTCTACTGGTAATACTTCTAATTATGTAATTGATACAAGTACTGATTTTTTCCACGGATATTGGATGACTAATCCAACAAAACTAGCTTCAGGTTATACGGATATCAGGCAAAATATAATCTACGACAATGTTACTTATGCCTCTGGTACAATTCCCAAAGCAGTGTGGAAATATTATCCTATCGATCCCAATACAGGCGTTCCTGTGGTCCCTCCAAGAGAGCAAAATCAAGTACGGTTGCCATTCTATAGATATGCAGACATCTATTTAATGCAAGCCGAAGCCAGCAATGCATTGGGAGATACTGCAACTGCTCTAAAAAATGTTAGAGCGGTTCGCAATAGAGCCCAGGCAGGACCTATTGTTACTAGTGCCTATAACAATTTTACTACTATTGATGCACTAGGAGTCAATTCTGATGTAAGAAATGCCATTTTGGATGAAAGACAGTTAGAGCTTTTTGGTGAAGGAAAAAGATGGTTTGATTTGTTGAGAAATAATACTGCCAATACAGGGTATATGCTAATAACATTAATGGATCGTTATGTCAAGGCTAGGCAGAAAAAATTGAATCTGACACCAACAGGTTTTTCTGGGTTACAGGCATCAAAACTTTTATGGCCAATATCGAGAACTGCCCTAATAGATGCGGATGGCCCCAATGAAACCTATCCAATTGTTCAGAATTATCCATATTCAAACTAGTATTCAAAGAAATTGAAAATTATGAAGAAGAAGCACATACATATCAAGTTTATCATGACCAATTTGTTGGTCTGCTGCCTACTAACAATAATAGTAAGTTGTAACAAATTGGCTGGTTTGCCATTACAAACTAACACCCCATTTCTTGGGGGTACCATCAATCCGAATACAGGCATGACCGCTTGGGATTATATAAAAAGCAGAGGATTAGGAAAAGGGGATTCTCTCTATTCGTTAATGTATCAGGCAATTATTTATTCTGGTATAGACACTAATTTATATGTACAGCCCAATACAACATATATTCTATACTCCGATTCTGCAATAATTTCTCATTCATCTACAGGTGGGGTTTCTACTAGTTCATATTGGGGGCACAACAAAGTAAAGGTCAATGGAAAATCAGTTGCTGCAACTAGTTGGCAACAATACACGCCTGATAGTGTAAAAAATAATTTGGCATATCTTATAATCCCTGGCTTATTCAACTTTAACAACATCCCTATCGCTTTTATTCTAAACGATGCCCCTAACTCTGATGTAATAAACTGGCATACAGATTCAACTAGATTATTTCACAATACACTTTCAAGTTTACCTTATCCTTATAATACAGTTTGTTTAAGTCAGTCTGACTCAAATTCCACCTATCAATCAATTTATATAAATGCTTTTCCAGGAAGTACACAAGGTGCAACATCCAAAGGCTTAGCAGCATTTCCTGGTGTAAAGGTTAGCACAAGTAATATCATTGTAAAAAATGGAGTGATGCATTCTGTTGATAAGGTCATTTATTATTAAAGCTTACAATGATTACATTTACTAAAAAGGTCATTGGGATATGCTCGATGACCTTTTTAGCAAATCGCATCACAATCAATAAGTATCAAAAGTCAAATCCATATTCAATCTTTCCTCTACTTTTGTCCCGATGCAATACACGTTAAAGAAGTCTCTCGGGCAACACTTTCTAAAAGATGAAAATATATGCAAGCAAATAGTTGCTGCCCTCCATCAAAAGCCGTTTGAGCGTTTGGTAGAAGTAGGTCCAGGTGCAGGTGCATTAACCAAATATCTGTTGCCATTAGACGGTTTTGAGTTCAAGACAGTGGAGCTGGATGATGAAAAAGTTGCTTACCTCTACAAAACATTTCCTTCAATAACAGGCAAGATTATTCACGAAGACTTTCTAGCAATACCTGCCCCTTTTGAGGAATCATTTACAGTTGTAGGTAATTTCCCTTACAACATTTCCTCGCAGATACTGTTTAAAATACTTGACTGGAAAGATCAGGTACCCGTTGTAATTGGTATGTTCCAGAAGGAAGTTGCACAACGTGTGGCTGCAAAAGAAGGTAGCAAAACTTATGGCATCATCAGCATTCTGATACAGGCCTGGTATGATGTTGAATACTTATTTGACGTTCCTCCAGAAAGCTTTAATCCTCCTCCCAAAGTGATGAGTGGCGTAATCAGGCTCACCCGCAAAAGCACCACTTGCGAAGTGAAGAGTGATAAAGCATTTGTGCAGCTGGTAAAGATGGCCTTCAATCAACGAAGAAAAATGATGCGTAACGCAGTAAAAGGCCTCTTTCAACCGGAGATACTAGAAGATGCTTTCTTTAACAAGCGTGCCGAACAAGTAAGCATTGCTGAGTTTGCAGCACTAACATTTAAAATGGGATAACTTTTCGGTGCTTAGTGATTAATTGTTAGTGGTTAATAAAAATCACATCCAGTTTATCACTAAACACTAATCATTAAACATTCATCATTGAAAAAGGTAATAATATCCGCTAAGGTTCACCCCTACTTGATAGAAACACTTACAGATAAAGGTTTTGAGGTAATTTATGTCCCGTCCGTCACTTATCAAGAATTGACTAGTTTGATAGAAGATGCTGTAGGACTTATCATCAGCACCAGAATTGTTGTGGATGCGCAACTTTTGGATAAAGCGACCTCCCTGCAATGGGTTGGCCGATTGGGCAGTGGAATGGAGCTGGTAGATATTCCTTATGCAGAAAGTAAAGGCATCAAGTGTGTAAGCAGCCCCGAAGGCAATAGAAACGCTGTGGCAGAACACAATCTAGGCTTTTTACTAAGCCTAATGAACAGGATAAACAGTGGCCATCAAGAGATAAAAGAAGGTAAATGGCTACGCGATGAAAACCGGGCAGACGAACTGCATGGCAAAACAGTGGGCATCATCGGATATGGGAATACAGGCAGCGCATTTGCAAAACTATTGGCACCCTTCAAGGTAAAAGTATTGGCTAATGATATTAAAAAGACAGGTTTTTCTAATAGTTATGTCAAGAAGTCCAATCTATCTAAAATCTATCAACAGGCGGATGTTATAAGTCTGCACTTGCCGCTAACCCCTGATACGTTTCACTATGCCAACGATAAATTCTTCAATTCATTAAAGAAGAAACCCTACTTCCTCACAACCTGCCGTGGAAAGGTTACGGATACGTCTGCATTGATACATGCCTTGCAGAACGGGCAAGTAAAGGCTGCCGCCTTGGATGTACTTGAGAACGAAAAACTATCTAGTTATACCTCTAAAGAAAAGGAACAGTTAGATTGGCTATTGGCACAACCCAACGTAATTGTCACGCCTCACATAGCTGGCTACAGTCATGAAGCCTTCTACCTGATGGCCAAAGTAGTATTGAAGAAGTTGGGTATTGCATAGCTAATGGATAATTCTATGTTTATTGTATTTGAACCTGTCAATAAGCACCTCCTGCGTCTGACCTGAAAAGAGGAGGGAAAACGACAACGGCCTGAAGGCTTTAAACTGTCAGACCGGTAAAGCAACCTCAAAATGGCCTATATTGTTCAAAGATTAATTAGCGCTATGTAAAGACATTTAGGAAATTTAAGATGCTATAGCGTGTAGTAGTGTACGGTCTATTTAGCCCAACTTAAAGAGGGTTAAAAAAAGACTAGTAGAAATGAGGGTTACTGATAATTTAAGCAACTCATCTACAACCTTACTCTTTTATTGGATTCCAGTTGTCTTTGCCCCCTAGAATGTTGGCGATGGTATATTGTTGTGCTTCTTGACTGGTCAATTGTTTGGACCAGTCTACCCGATTAGTTGTGGAAGCACCTGCACCCTTATTGCCATATTCGGCATAGTAAGCTGTCCTTTCTTTATCTGGCCACATGGCATCTCCTTTCCAGGGATTCCATCCCTCGGGAAGGATGTGGCTGCACATATCGCAATTGATGTAAACAGTCTTTGCATACGGGCGCCAAGGTCTTCCCAGATAAACCTTTTTGGCATTGGTATCTGCTATCAGCTTACAATCAATCAGCACAAAACCAAATGCCTGCCGTGGCGTAGTTGCCGCAGCTGTAATGTAAGAACTTGTCAAACTTTTAATAGTACAATTCTGAAAGACTACCGTCGCCTCCCCAAATAGAAAGTCGGTAGTACCTTCAATATAACAATCGAGGTACAACTGTCTGCTACCCTCGGTTGCTGCATAAAGGGTATCCTGATGACCAAGTATTTTACAGTTCTTTACTTCACAACGATCACCTTCCACGTGCAATGCAACAGCCTGTCCTACTGGCCCGGAAGCATTTTCTATGGTAAGATTTTCTGCAATAAAATCATTGCCTTGAACCAAGACAGTATAAGAAGTATAAGTACTGAATTTATCCTTGCCAAAAGCATCTTTACCACCAAGATTAGCCTTGCCAGAGTAATCGCTATTAGTAATGATGGTGTTCTCTTTGTCCTCCCCTATCAATGAAATCTTAGTTTTCCAGGATGGGATAATCAGCTTCTCATGATACGTTCCCTTTTTGATATGAACAAATACCCTTTGTTGTAACAGATCCCTCACCGAATTGACGGCCTCTTGTATGGTGGCAAAATTACCTGTGCCGTCCTGTGCAACGGTGATATCAGTGAGGTAAAGAGGCTTTTGTGCCATCGCCACGGGTAAAGCAACCACTAGGCAACAAACAACCGATACCAACCATTTATTCAATTTCATAAATTTTATTTCACAATCATCAATGCCTGTTCAGTGGCCCCATTGCTAAAGTCTGCTACTTTTCCTACAGATGCAGTGTTGGTTGCAATCAGCTTGATAGTCCCAGATTTACTACCTTCAATCCCCATTAACAACGTGGTATTGGGGTTACTTTTAAAGTTATTGACCGTTACATTGCTTCCATTATCAATGTGTATCAATGGATTTGTTTCCTCACTGTTAACAGTCACATTCGTCAATGAAATATCATCTGCTTCTACTATCTCCACCCCTTTTCTTGTGTTAAGCATTATATCATCCAGATGAATTCCTTTGATGCTCATCTCAGGGAGTCCCCTGATGATTATCGCCTTCTCTGCCCCATCACAAACGACATTGCTCACATAAAAATTCTTGAACTGAGGAGTCGCTTCTGTGACTGGGAAAGTTTCGCCCTTTTTGTTTTTGGCAGCATAATACATATCAAAAAGTATTGCCTCATGTACAATATCTTTCATACTAAGGTTTTTGATAAATATGTTTTCTACAACCCCGCCCCTACCACGTGTCGTTTTGAAACGCAACCCAATATCTGTGCCTATGAACCTGCAATTGTACACAAAAATATTCTTAGCACCACCAGACATCTCGCTACCAATTACAAAACCACCGTGTGCACGATAAACAACACAATTGCGTACGACCATAATTTCGGTTGGCACACCTCGTTTACGCCCTTCTTCATCCCTGCCAGATTTTACACAGATGCCATCATCACCCGCATTAAAAGTGCTGTTTTCTACCAATACATCCTTACAGGATTCCACGTCTATTGCATCGCCATTCTGTGCATTCCAAGGGTTGTTCACATGGACGCCCCGCACTGTCAAATCGTTACAGAGCAGGATATGCAGGCACCATGCAGGAGAGTTTTTGAAGGTGGCATTCTGTAACAATACTTTCTTACAGTTATTTAACACAACCATATTGGGACGGAAGAAGTCTTTCATCCCCTCATAATCTTTGATGGAGTGACCATATCTCGCCATCTCTTCTTCGCGCATTGATGCACCACTGGCATAGCTTTCGGAGGGATACCATGTTTTTTTATTGGCACTCAACACCCCGCCGGAAGCAACCAGACTTTCCCATTCGCCCTTAGACATTTTACCCATATTGATTGGACGCCACACATCCCCATGTCCATCAATCACACCGTCTCCGGTAATGGCTATATTGGTTAAATCTTTACCAAAAATAGGTGACTCATTTCGAGGAGCAGGATGTCCTTCATAGTCTCCCATCACCAATTGATACTGTTTTTTATCATCAGTAAACTGCAAGAGTGCCCCTAAGTCGAGGTGAAGGTTCACATTGCTTTTCAGGATAACAGGCCCAGTCAACCACTCTCCTTTAGGTATCAATACCACACCTCCACCTTTTGCACTACACGCATCAATGGCTGCATTAATACTCTTGGTATTCAACTTTCTGCCTCCTTCAACAGCACCATAAGAAAGGATGTTGAATGTATCTTTTTTAAATGTGGGAAGTTGTGCCGTAGGCAGATTATCCCAAGAGTAATTCTGAGCATAGGAACTAAGAGCCATTACCAAGATGCAGACAAATAAAGAAGCTATTTTCATGTTATGTACATTTATCTTTCTAAGAAAACTGTTTAGTAAGCCCATCTTGGGTCACCAATTGTACCATTGTTGCTACTTGCACTAAATATAGAATTGGAAGATGGCAATGCCGCCAGACTAAAATTTGTTGTGGATGGCGACCAACCAAGATCATTCGTGATATCATTGGCTTGGAGAAGCCCTGTCAACACTAAATCTAATCCCCCAATACTGGAGGTAAACTTAAAATAGTTGTTATTAGAGAATGTGAAGATGTTTCCAACTCCTGTCGACCTGAATGCAGCCGTATTCAGCGTACCATTAATTGGTGTATTGGCAAAGATGGAATTGCTAAGATTGTAATTCAATAAATTTGCTTTTGCATCCAACAAAAGATACTTGCCACTTCCTCCGATATTATTGAAGGTACAATAATCAATATTTATGTTAGGAATCAATGTAGGAGCTGCCAACTGCGTACTCATAGAAATCATCCCGTTTCCAAGATTATAAAACGTAGACTTGGTAAAGGAGATATTATTGAATTGCACTTTGTCCAGTACAAACTGGTAATATCCAGTAGTACTAACCTGATCTATGTTATAAATCTGGCTATTATTGATGGTGATATTACCAATTTTGAAATCGTTGGCATTGGTACCATAATTTCCCCTGATGATACATCTTGAATAATCGTGGATAGTGCAGTTATCAATCTTTATATTCGTAAAAGTTGCCGGCAAACTAATTGTGGTCTGATCACCAAACATCTGAAGAAAAGTAGTTCCATAGCTTGTACCTGAATAATTGCCGCTTACGTCTATGCCAATCAAACTAATTCCTGCCCCATTACCCACCAGGTCCAATTCCCTGGAAAGTATCTTCGTATCGGATGGATTATTGGAAACAGAACGGATTGTTATTGTCTTTTGCAAAATTGGGGTAGCAGAAGCAAGGGTATAGGTGCCCGGATTTAACCCTATTACATCTCCATCGGCTGCGGCTGCTATAGCTGCTGCGAGGGAGTCTACACCTGCCGTAATGATTGCATTGTAGCTTGGAATAGTTTGCGTGGTAAAGGAAGTGATTCCCATGCTTTTTTTACCTGCAAACAACTGTAGTTCATATTTCTTCCCCGCAACAAGCCCAGTAATGCTCTTTGACCCCGCATTTACTTCGCTTGCTGAAACTGGAACACTAGTTGGAACGCCCCCTGATGGTGTTACTACAACGTTGGTGACACCCTTTGTGTTTTCATTGAGATACCAGTTGAGTAAAAGCGAAGTTGGTGTGATGTCGAAATCCCTGATGGGTTTAAGAAATTGAAATCCCAACAGCTTAAAACTATGGGTGGAAACGCAATAGTTGGATGCTGCAAGAATAGTATATGGATTTACCCTTACACGTGTATAGTATGGTGTATTCAACTGTAATATTGAATCTGTTGCAACTGCATTCATGGTATCAGAAACTACAGAATAAACGATGCTAGAAAAGGACGTATCTGTAGCAATATCTACAGTATAAGTCATATTATTTATTGAGAACAATGGGGCTGTCCACGTAAAAAAGGCCGAATCCTTACTTGTCTTGACAGACAGGTTGGTAGGCGTGAATGAGCGACTTTTTGACGGGTCGGAAACATTGCCATCCACCGATTTATTACAGGCAGCCAAATGCAGGCTTACCACAAAAATCAGAGTTAAAAAAACAAGGGTATTATATTTTATTTTTTCCATTTCAGAGTATTTCTTCTACTGGCGAAATTATTTGCAGGTTGTTTTATTTGACTTGTCATGATTGGCCTTTATTAGTTTTTACTGATACCCAAAGTTCTGGATTACACCTCCCCTGTTTTCATTCAGGAAGTTATCTGGATAAGGCAATAATTCCTTTGAATTAGGAATGAACCTACTGGCAAAAGCATAGTTGAGTGTATCATTAAGAATACTCGAAGTGAGTACACCATTGGTATAGTAACCTACATCTCTACGCCAATAAACTCTTGTTGGATATTTTGCAGGAGCAGTAGTTACTGTACTTCTTTCATTAAATACTGCATTTGGCACCCCTCCATTCAATGCTAGACTAGAAGCTTCATAAGCACAAGTACCATTTGTGAAAGTTGTTGCTCCCGTATATACATAATCGGGACCATTGTAGTAAGGATTGTTAGTAGCAGGTGAACCGAATGCAAACAATGAAAGTTTGGCCTTCGTCTCCGCTATTTTGGATGCAATAAGGTTCCATCTTATCAAGTCGTACTTTCTGATACCCTCACCACCAAACTCCAACAGTCTTTCCTTTACTATTGCATTAAAGAATCCATCATGATCTGTTGGCGTTACGGGTATTGAATTGTTTCCATAAGCCCTCTGCTGAACCATCTGTAATGCAGCAATCGGCGTAATAGACCCACTGAAATTTTGCAACTCATTGGCAGACTCCGCATACATCAACAGCACATCGGCATAACGTATTATTGGCCAATTAATGCCATAGGTTCCAGCGATGGCTCCGTTGAAGCCAGTCCAAGACTTCCTGAATTTCCCACAAGTAATAGTAGTAGAACTCGTTGCTATCTTTTGATTATAAGTTTGCGTTGCGTCCGTAATTACTTTATAATAAGCAAGCGTTACATCACGCCTTGCATCATTGCCTGCCGAATCGAACTCGTAGAAATAAGTTGGCATTGCAGTTGGTCCTCCTCCAGCAGTACCCCAAGAGGGGGTGTTGGTAAATGAAAGACCAAAACTAGCACCCAGATAGCTATCATTTACCTGACCATACATGGCTACTTCAAACATCAACTCATTATTATCATCATATCTAACGGAGGAATGAAGCGATTTGAATATGTTTTCATAAACAGGATTAAGACCGTGCTTTCCAGAATTGATGATGTCGAGGCATTCATTGTAAGCTATTTGATAATAGTTTAGATAATCAGACCTACGCCCCATCATATGTGTTTTTGTTCTCAATGAATAACCACCACAAGCAAGAGCTATCCTTGCACATAACCCCTTAACAGCTCCTTTTGTGATACGATAATCTCCATAGTTTGGTATAGAATCTCTCCACGGAACTAGGTTTTCTGCAATTTTAAGATCATTGAGTATATGATCATAGGTGCTATCCCTGTCTACATTGGGCGAAAAATTGGATGTTCTGTCTGCTGCGGGCACAAAAGAGGCTGGAACATCGCCCCAATTACGAATCAGTTCATAATAAAACTGAGCCCTCAGCGTAAGTGCTTCTCCATAATACATAGCCATCTGCTGCTTCTGGGCTGCTGTTCCATTGGTATATAATTTTGATAATGGGATGTATTTACACGCAATATTTGCACGTTCAATCCCATTGTATAACTGTACCATTACATTGTACAAAAGGATATTATATCGGTTTGTGCCAAAGTTTGATATGGCATAATAAGTAGTTGGGTCATACTGAGCAGTTGTTCTAGCAATGAAGTCATCTGTACCGGCGGGGAAGGTGATGGAAAGCTGATTCCCGTATCCGTTTGTACCACAGAGTTCGGTATAGATGCCAATAACCTGACTGTTGGTATTGTTCACGTCTCCAAATGTCTGATCTATATTCAATATTGATGGGGACTGATAATCCAGATACTTTTTACAAGAGCCTAATCCAAGTGAAACGACTATCAATATAAGCGCGATTAATTTATTTGTGTTACTGTATTTCATTTTTACCTTCTTAATGTTTGATTAAAATCCGACGTTTAAGCCAATTAACATGTATCTGCTACGAGGATAAGCCGAATAATCCACACCGGGCGTTAATGGGCTGATTCTCCTTGTACTCGCCTCTGGATCGAACCCGGAGTACTTAGTAAATGTATATAGATTGTTGACAGTTGCATAAATCCTGAAACTACTAAAAACAGAGTAATCGAGTAGCCTCTTAGGCATTGAGTACCCCAGACTAATATTAGTTACTCGCAGAAAAGACCCATCCTCAATAACATCTGACCTAAGAATATAATTGCCTCTTGTAGGGGCATAAGTTTTAGCATTAACATTAGCAGCGGCAATCTCATTCCAATCAGTCATATATTGACCATTCGCATCAAAAGTTTTCCAGCGATTGGCAAACTTAGCCAGCATATTATTCCCTACAGCTTTGTAAGCCGAGCTGAATTCAATACTGTTGGCATTATACTCCTTGTTACCATAAGAGAAGTTTACGAATATGCTCAAATCAAAGTTCTTATAAGTAAACTGGTTGTTGAAGCCTCCAAAAAACAAGGGCTGATTGTTACCCAATGATGTTCTATCGGTAGTACGAATTACAGAATCGGATTTTATGTCTCCCAATTTCTTCAACTTCATCACCCCTGGCACGACAGCCTGCCCCAAAATAGCTGAAGCATCGGCAACACCCGGATTCAACACCCACTTGGCATGTGTAGGGTCAGAAATAACAGAACGTGATTGGTCGAAGTCCTTTAAAGTATAAAAACCATCGGATACATACCCATAAAACTGCCCAACAGGTTGACCAACCTGTACCAAAAAGTCATCCCCTGCTGTTCCCCATCCGGAAGAGACGGTATAACTTGGCACACCACCTTGCAGTTCGAGTATTGCATTCTTGTTAAAGGACATATTGAAGCTGGCAGTATAATTAAAGCCTTTGCTTCGTACAACAGTTCCCGACAATTGCAACTCTACCCCCTTGTTTTGAGTCTTTCCTACGTTTTGAAACTGCTGAACGTAACCTGTCTGCTGTGGAATGTAGCTATTTAACAACAGGTCTTTTGTATGATTAATATATCCATCAATTGAAACAGATAACTTTCCGTTAAATAATTCAAAGTCTATTCCCAAGTTCCTCGAAATGATTGTTTCCCATTTAAGGTTCGGATTAGCAAGGTTGGCAGAGTAGAGACCCGGGTTTATGGAAGCATCACCTACTGCATATCCAGCATTGGTTGCACTAGTAGCAAATGTTGTAGAATATAGGTTATTGCTACCAATCCTATTATTTCCAGCTGCACCATAACTAGCTCTCACTTTAAGGTAGCTCAACCACTTCAGATTTAAGTTACTCATAAACTTCTCGTCACTCATTTTCCAAGAAAACTGTGCAGAAGGGAATGTTGCCCACCTGTTGGCAGCAGAGAATTTAGAAGAACCATCTCTTCGTATTGAGGCATTAAAGTTATATTTACCGTTGAGTGAATACATGGCTCTCCCAAAAAAGGAAATCATCCTGCTACCAGTAACTGCACTTGCTGGTGCTGCCTGAATATAACCACTTGGCGGATTTGCTAACTGAACATTTGCAAAAGCCTGATCGGCAGTTGCATTCGTTGGAAAATACTTGATCGTTTGGCTAAATCCAGTTGCATCTACCTGATTGGTTTCTTCTCCCAGCAATATATTCAGTGTATGTGCAGCAGAAAATATTGGTCTGTAACTGAAAGTGTTGGTATTGGTAATTTCCTTTCCTGTAGCAGTCTGCAATGTAATAAACGGCATACCAGCATTTGTACTTGATGTATTAGCCACCTGATAACTCGTAACCCCTTGAAAGGTATTAATTGAGGTGTCCGCAATATTTAGCCCGACAACACTATTGAAAGTTAATTTGTTGTTTGGCAAAATCTGATAGTTAAGTGTGCCACTCGTAAACAACGAATTTGACTTACGATACTTAGTAGTGTTCAATGCAGCAGCTAAAGGATTGCTCAAATTTATCGTAACATCATAGACTGCGTTTGGGTCATAATCCTCAACGTTAATCAACCCATTGTAGGGCTGAAAACGTACATCATTTTTTAGTGTATTATTAGCAGATGTACCAACATCAGAAGTTCCTGTGCCATCTATTTCCTGTTGACTATATCGCCCGTTAATCCCAACTTTTAGCCTATCTGAAACCTTATTCTCAAACCTAAAACTACCTATTGTACGCTTCAGCCCTGTATTTACCATTACACCGTTTTCATTGTAATTATTTAAAGTTGCATAATAGGTTGTGCCATCACTGCCCCCACTCATTGAAAGTACTTGTGAATTGGATGGTGCACTACGCCCAAAAACACGGTTCTGCCAATCAACCATCGGAATACTCTTATAAATATCCAGATCATTGAAAGCACCATATTTGTTTGCAAAAGTGTTTGCTGTATCAGGTAGATAGTAACCATTGTAGTGCAGATGATAGAGTTCATATTCATACATCACAAAATCATACGGATTAAGCACTTTGATTTCATTGGTTACCTTCCTCACACCAGTATTTGTACTGAAGTTGATGATTGTCCGTCCTCTTTTACCTGCTTTAGTTGTTATCAATACAACTCCATTTGCCCCTCTTGACCCATAAATAGACGTAGAAGCCACATCCTTTAAAACATCAATTGACTTTATTTCATCCGGAGATAAAACAGAAAGTGCATTTTCCATCTCCACCCCATCAACAATGTATAGAGGCGAATTATCTTGTGTAAGAGAGGTTCCTCCACGAACTTTTATCTGAATATCCGCCCCAGGAGCACCCTCAGATGTTTGTACCGATACCCCGGCAAGTTTGCCAGCCAAAGCCTCTGCTGCTGAACTTACAGGAAAGTCTTTTAGATCCTTCTCGGAAACAGAAGAGATAGAACCGGCTAACTTACTCTTAGCAACACTGCTGTAGCCTATATTTATTACAACAACCTCATCAAGATTAACACTTTTATCTTCTTCCAGTATGATGTTAACCTCCGTTTGAGCAAGTGTAATGATGATTGTTTGAGATTTGAACCCGATGTGAGTGACAATTAAAGTAGCCTCCCCTTTTCCGGGAATAGTTAAAATAAAACTCCCGTTTTTGTTTGTTTGTCCTCCCACATTTGTTCCTTTTAGTTTCAAGCTAACACTCTCCAATGGCGTGTTTTCTTTAGAAACTACTTTCACAGTTACTCTTCGAGGTTGTTGCCCCAAAACAACTACAAAGAAAAGCAATGACAATACTATTGCAAGCAGGCATTTTTTCATATAAATACGTTTAGTTTGAGAACGTTTAGATAAGGGCAAGCAATTGCCCAATTGCATTCTGGAGTTTATTTTGCCATCGATTTGGCAGCCCTTTTCTGTAACGGCATCTTGCTACCATTACAAAGGTTGTAACACCTATGTAACAGTAGCTTAGTGAGCCTAATGCCTTTATTATTTTATGTTCTAATTGTTATTTAAAGGTACCTACTTAGTAAACTTAATGGTGTTCACTTCGCCTTGCTTACCTCTGATAACCAATAAATATTCTCCCTTTGCCAATTGACCAACTTCAATTGTCTTCTTGGATATGCCATCTTGAAGTGGCAAACGAACTAACTCTTTTCCAGATAAAGACACAACAGATGCTTCGATGTTATCAGAAACACCATTAAAATCAACAGTTAACTCATTCTTTACCGGATTGGGATATATGTTATACAATGTCTGGTTCTTGTTATCGGTACTTATTTTTAATGTCTTGCTATAAAAATAGCTACCATTATTATCAACCACTTTTAGGCGGTAGTAAATTGTACCCTTCTGCGCAATATCATCATTGAAAGTATAACCATTCACCCCACTATTATTATGTGCTGGCACAGTAGTGAGTACACTAAACGCAATTCCATTATTGCTTTTTTCCAGCACGAAAGAGCGTACACCCGATTCATTTGAAGTAGACCAACCCAATGTTGTGACACCTTGCCTGAAGTTACCATTAAAGGCAAGAAGATGTAACGGAAGGGTAGCAACTGATGGATGTCCCTTGACAATCACATTTTTAAGATAGGCAAACCGTGGCGTACTGGTTGATCCTACCCCGAAATACAACCTGATAGTCAAAGAGTCATTTGGATTTAATGTGATGCTTGAATCTGGTAAGAAGCGAAGCGTAGAATCGTTATTCCCTGAAAGCTTTGCCAGTTTTGCAGGATGTGCAAAAGCTCCATAATTACTCGCAGCCAATCCTAGACCTGTAGTACCAATTCCACTCGCAACATCAGAAGAATCCGCGGCAAACCCAGACCTTGAATAAACCACGCCTAAAGTACCATTTGCTGAACTCTGTATATTGGCATTCAACAATAAAGTATCTATCCTTATCTGATGAGATGAATCTGCAACTACAGAGAATTGATAATAACAGCCCCTGTTTAATGCTGCACCAACAGTCCAGGCACCCGTTGCAGGATTTGTAGCAAATGCTATTCCCTTGGCAGAAAATGCAGGATTACCCGCTAGAGTAGATGCACCGAGCATACTACTAAAAGCAGGGACAGATGGAACAATACCAACTGCACGAACCGAAACGCTATCTGCTGTTGTAGTTGTTAACGGCCATTCGGTGAGTGTATATGAATCATGCAACAATGGAGTAGTCAACATCGTTCCTTTCACTCTCAGTGGCACCGTTGCCCCCCCATTTGTACTATGATAAATAGAATCGATATAGGTACCAGGAACTGTTCCATTCATCCTCAAATAAATATTGGTACTAGCAAGGGTAGTTCCAGTAACAGCAATTACAAGTGGATTTGAGTGGGTAAACCAAGTTGTCCCGCTATCAATTGAAACCTCAAACGGCACTGGAGGAGTAATGGTGATGTTATTGGTAAGATTGATACCTGATATCTGATATACCTGTGTTGCAGATGGTGCATCTACACCTTGAATGATGTTCCCCAAAACCCCATAAGCAAATAAGGTTGGTGTACTACTGATGATTCCAGTATCGGATGTGATACTTGTGAATCCCGACTTTGATGCCTTAACCAGGTAGTAAAAATTGGTTCCTGCAGCAGGAAGAGAGTCTATATAATTAAAATTACAAGCGGTATCTTCAGTGCTTATCTGTGTATTTACTTTACTATAATTTACCCCATCTGCACTTTTATACAAATCGCAGGTGATTCCAGCCATTGGGAAAGTAATATTCCAGGTAACGTTTGTTTGACCAGAAATTTTTCTTGCCAACAGGTTAGAAACAGACAATTCGGGTACAAAGGGCTTTGCAGCAATTACTGGCCAAGTGGCAACCGGATTCCATGTAGCCATCTGTGGCGTATTGGCATTCATAAAAACAGAGTCGTTATTATAGTAGTTAGCTGCATCTGTAGCCGTTAACTGATGAGACCAACTGATACGGCCTGACACATCTACTGCTGTTCCATCGTAGTGCTTTGAATTATATTCTCCATAAAAAACGGTAGCAGGTGTTGTATTGGCATCAAAAACAGACCATCCAACAGCGCTGATATTGCTACCCAAAGCAGTGTTCAGATAGACGGTCTTGTTGAAGACACCCCCCGACCCACTTTGCCAAGGACGGCCAAGCGTATAATTGGTATATCCCCTGTTTTTGGTCAGTTTACAGTCTCGGAATACATAACCGTAGGCAGACACTGCTTTGGTATTTACGGCAGTAACATAACCACCTGCACTATTATCCAGTCTTGTACGTGGATAGATGGTACAAGTATCAAAAATAACAGTCGCATCCCCAAAAATAAAATCGGTATTACCATCTATATAACAGTTCTTGAAATAGTTGCGCTTTGCTGGCCCACCAGTAAACACAGTATCTTGTCCACCATTAAACCTACAATTATAAAACACCACTCTGTCTGCAGAAACATACAATGCAAGTGCCTGTGGCCCATCTCCGGTTGCAGGAACAGGTATCGCATTGGCATCAATACCATACCCTGTTGCATTTTCCATAGATAAATTCATCAACATACAATCCGAAGCCAAAACGTTAACCGTTCCAGAGGTAGATGTTCCAAACGTACCACCATTGGGATTGGGCTTTCCCGAATAATTATCATAAGAGATAATTGTTTCTGCTAGGCTTTCACCAATCAACTGAATAAAGGGTTTTGTACTTGGAATAGTCACTACCTCATGGTACTTCCCTTTTTTAATAAAAATCACATACGGCGACGTCTGTGCGGTAGGTGCAGCATCAATTGCTGCTTGGATAGTTTTAAAATTGCCCGTTCCGTTTATGTCTACAACTGTGTTGTATTGACTATAAACGGCGCCCATCAACAGAATGAAGCAGAATGAAAGGATTGTCTTTTTAGACAAGCAAGTAAAATTTGTCATTGTGTAAAGTTTGAATTGATTATTGAAAAACGTATGGCGATCCCCTATTTATTTATCTGTTTATTTGTCTGCAATCATTTGTTTAGACAAGAAGCAATTTCTGGAGAGATTGTTTCTTCATCATGGCAAAATCATTTTAATATTTTAATACACTATTTTAATACACTCAATCGTTTTAGTCGTATATAACTAGCAATATGGTTGTAAAACTAATATTCCCGTCATATCAGCTATCCTGCACCATCCTGCCTGCCCCCCTGTGAGCATAATAAAATTTAGCCCGATGATAAAATTGTTTTAATTAGGATTAAAAAATAGAATGAAGGAACCAGTGAAATTGGATGACCACAGTTGTTTGACATCTGACTGGCATCTTACAATCGAGAACTTGTTTTTGCAAATCGTTCGCCAGATGTATCAGAAGAAAAGGAACGCTAAAAACCAATTGTTCATGAACAATTGCCTTTCGAACATGAAGGATTGAGTTTCTTTCATGAACAATTGCCTTTCGAACATGAAGGATTGAGTTTCCTTCATGAACAATTGCCTTTCGAACATGAAGGATTGAGTTTCCTTCATGAACAATTGCCTTTCGAACATGAAGGATTGAGTTTCTTTCATGAACAATTGTCTTTCGAACATGAAGGATTGCTTTTCAGGCATGAAGAAAGCACAATCATGATAATGTCCACTAAAGTGTGGATAGGTAGTCGTTTCTGAACCTTGATTTGTAGGATTGAGAGGACCCAAAAGAATAAAGGTAAACTCCTTAGAATTGATATTCATTTGGTTTATGAAGGACTAAGTTTTGTAAATCGAGCAATCAAATAAATTTTGTGTTAGACAAAAGGGGGATAAATGATTTTAGTTTTCAATGTAAATTGCTACAAGTCTCAACATCTACTAAGCTCGGTTAATAAAGTAAAAACTATTTACACACCCAAATAAAACTTTGTATGAGTAAACTATTACTTTTGGAGTTAAAAATAATAGTATGCGTAACAAATTGGCGGCTCTTTTTTTAGTCCTACAGTTAATATCCACATTCGGCTATTCAATGCAAATTTTTGTGAAAACCCTCACAGGCAAAACGATAACATTGGATGTTGAAGCTACCGATTCAATAGAAAATGTGAAAGCTAAGATCCAGGATAAAACAGGGCAATTGCCTTCTTGCCAAACACTGACATTTGCTGGCAAAACATTACAAGATGGGCGTACCCTTGCCGATTATAATATACAAAAAGAGTCTACCCTACATCTAGTGGCTACTACACCAAATTTCCTTTGGCCTATTCCCGACTACAATAGTGCCACTAACAAAAACTTTAGTTTCAGTATAGACCCATCTATATTTAATTCAACCCCCGATACTACATTTGCTCTTACCACTGATAGTCTTCCATTACCTAGCTGGTTGGTTTACAATTATAAAAGTATGACCTTTTCCGGTACTACTCCATCTATCTCCAAATCGACAGGGATAGTATTTTATGCTACTAATGCTTGCAGTGAGGGCATTTATCAAACAGATACTTTTTATATTTCCTGCACAGCAAACACATGGACTGGAGCAACGTCTGCGGACTGGAATGATGCAACTAACTGGAGCAACGGATATTTGCCAGATAGCACTCAAAGTGTACTTATACCTTTGGTTGCCAATGAACCAATTATTTCATTGTCTGATACGGCAAACAGTATTACCATCGAAAGCGGGGCTACCCTCACTAACAACAGTACACTAACTGTTTATGGCAACCTATCCGATTCAGGTAGATTCATAAATGGCATAGGCAGCAATGTGGTACTTTCTGGAACAGGCACTATTAGTGGTACAGATACTTTTACCAACTTGGAAATACAAGGTAACTACGGCATAGGGGCTTCAGCCAATGATAAAATATATGTGACTGG
>CAITVK010000093.1 GCA_903895845.1 uncultured Chitinophagaceae bacterium | reverse complement strand
AACACGCTTATTCACTAGATTTTTTACTGCGGATTTCTTCAAAGCATCAGAGAATATCCTTCGTTCCCTGACCACTAACTTTTCTTTCGTAGACTCCTTCATAAGTTGACTTTTTTGTCAACCTATATCAGGCAGGAACAAGATATAATGAAAAAGCCGCTTCAATTAATGAAGCGGCTTTTTTTTACAAAGCTTTATGGATTTCAAACGATGTAATGGGGATTCTTCTGCAAGTGGGATGTTTAGTAACGGCTACGAACAGGACGGGAGTCCTGCTCGAGTTCCCGATTTTCGAACATTCCTGCGCTAGATGGTAACTTCATATTTCGTAATTATTTCTTCAAATCTTTCCATATTATTCGAACTGTTCTTCAACATTTGCCAAAATTTCGCAGTCGCAATAACCACCGTGTTCAGCCAACCATTCTAAAACTTCGTCCACTTTGTCAATGTTGGATTGCACTAAAAGTGTTTTGGTCAAAATATTAGTGTCATCGCAACCCTTGTCGTTCAGGTGTGTGTCTAGATGATCAAATAATTTTTTAAAGTTGTCTCTGCTCATTGGAAGGCTACTTTCAAATTCTTGGTCAGCCTTTCGTTTAAGGTCGTCCACAATTTGCTTTCGTCTTTCTTTTTCACTCTTGTTAGGCATAATTGAAAATTTGTAGGGTGTCACTTTACGCTTGCCACCAACGAACGGGTATTGCGAATGTGGCTGGCAAGGATGTTCCGTCTGCCGACCACTGAAGCTTAATACTTGTTCCAAAGCTCAAATGTAAGAACCGAAGCCCGAAGTTGTTCGGTCCCCTGAAACAAAAGCTTAAAGAAAGTGCCGAAGCCGAGTTTGTTCCGTCAGCAGCCATATTTGAAATATTGATGTTGTGCGCCGCCTTAATTATCTTTAAATGCCAATTGAGGTTTGTCAAAAGTAAAATCCCTTTCAAATCCAGAGTTTATATAAAACTTGTCATTGCTAATAGGCTTTTGATAAAGTGTCGAAACTAAAACACCATTTGTTCTTGTCAATAGTTTCACAAAACAATTGGGTTGTGAATTAATTTTTGATGTCGCACGTTTTGTCAAATTTTTGATGATTAAAATTTCAGAAGGCTGTAAAACTAAATCCTCATAATTAATATCTGTCCCACATTTAGGAAAAGAAAAAAAACTGATGGGTTTAAACCTAAAGTTCTCATACTTTGAAAATTCTTCTGCTACAAGTCGATTATTTAGCTTTCTAAAATTGATTCGCTTGTTCGTCAAGTTGGCAACAAAAAAGTATTCAATCGTATCCTTTAAGATTGAATCAAACTTTATTGTGAAATATTGTCTGATGTTTGCGGTGTCCAAATATGAACTGTCCAAATAACTAAAAACTACTTTGTTGCTAATTTTAAATTTTGATTTAACTACTGTGTCAATGTACAAACGGCTAATGTCCATAGTACCTGTTGGGCTAAATGAATATTTCTGTCCAAACGAATAATTCGTAATTATCAAACAGAGTAATATGGATAAAACTTGTCGCAATTATTAATATGATTAGTGCGTGTCAAAAGGTGGCGTACAACGAACAGGTATTGCGAATGTGGCTGGCAAGGTTGTTCCGTCCGCCGACAACTAAAGCTCAATATTTATTACAAAAGCCAAATATATGAACCGAAGCCCAATATTGTTCGGTCCGAAACAAAAGCTTAAAGAAAGTGCTGAAGCCGAGTTGCTTCCGTCCCCAGCCATATTTGCAATACGTTTGTTAGTGGCACACCATTACGTTCAGATATATGTTTGTCGCTTAATAGTGATACAAGCGTTCCAATTATTTCCTAATTCCCAATAGTATTCCGTCATATTGCACAATACAAGTAGAAAGTACATAGAGATTAGCTATTATGTCATCAAACCTTGTTGATAAGTCATTAGAATCAGTTTAATAGAATTTCCGTATTTACTCTTTCATCTTAGAAGCACTCAAAGGAACATCTCTGAATAATTGGTATGTCAAAATAATTGAAAGAATTGCATAGGGTAAAGATGTCAATAAAATAGTAGTGTCAAAGTGGGCAGTACTAGAGAACATATTTTTAAAGCCATTAAGAATAAAGTAATATAGGATAGTCCACATTCCAATAATGCTAGGAATAATAAAGACAGCTCTTTCCTTTTTTGTTTTAAAAAGCAATGAAAACAATAAGATTATTTGTGTCAAAATAGATAATATACTAATTACACTCATTTCCAAAACAGAAGGAAAAACTAAGCAAAGAATTTCCATTGCACATAAAAGACCTCCATAAGGAATTACAATAAAAAGATTTAAAACTAATGTTGCGATTGTAAGCCTTGAGATAATCTTCACATGTTGATGTTTACTTGTTAAATCGTTGTGCTTTGGTTGCCACTAACGAATGAGTGTTTGGGAAGGTGCTTAACAAGAATGTTCGGTCTGCCGATGGACAATTGCTTAATTCTTGTTCCATTGCTTAATTCTTGCTCTACTGTCCCATAATGTTACGTCTGCTGAAACTGCTGCTCAAAGAAAGCACTATTGCTGAATTTATTCCGTCTGCAAGCACTTTACTAAACACTTTTGTTGTGTGCATACCAAAGGGGAAAGTTTTGTCCAAAGAAAGAAGTTCATACTCTGTCAAGTGGTACTTATTTTAGCTTACCAATTGAGAGTTGAATTACTTGTAAATTGTTATCTCTGCAACTTTGCCGTCTATTTCTGGCATAGCGACAAATAAAGAATTTATTTCTGATACCCACAAACAAGTTCTGGCTTTCTTCCGAGTAGGAATAATTACAGGTTCTTTTATAGTTGTATTCATAATGTCGTTTAATATATAAATAGAACCACCACCACAACTTATGAATACCCTATTTGTTTTTTCATCATAGAACATAGCATCGGGGTCACTATCACATTTAAAGGATTGCATCAATTCTCCTGTTTCACTGTTTAAAACACTAATGGTTGGATTTGTTCTTGATGCAACAATTAATTTATGGCAACGTTCCACTATAGTCATTGCATAGTTATCATAATCAGAAACATTTTTCCAAGTAGCAAGTTCCTTTTCAGAATCCAAACTAAACATTTTTATTGTTTTCTTATCTGGAATATTTACCCAAAGCTTTTTATTCAAAGAATCGAGGGAAAAAGCCTCTGGATGAGCTGTGCAAGGTATAATTGATAGCTTTTTGAAAGTAGTTGCATCAATAACAGCAATAGCACCATCACCAAAAGCTACATAAACTCTATTGCGGATAGCTGAATAACGGATATTGTCTGCCTCACCCCCCAAATGCAAAACAAATTTTTCTTTATAGGTAGTAGCATCAAAGCCTTTTAGTGTGCCATCACCTCCACCACAAACAAGAATCATATTTTTTTTAGGTATAAATAATATCCCTTGAGGTGCAGCTACATTTTTAATTGAATAAATCATTTTTTCATTTGCGAAGTCGACTACTTCTACAGAATTGTTACCTTTTGCTGCTAAAAACAATTTATTGTGCTTGCTATCTACTGCAATATGGTCAAACTTACCATGAACTCCTGGTAAAGGAACTGTCTTAGCAAGAGTTAAACCTATTGATTTTTCTTGTGCATTCACAATAGACGTTAAGAAAAAACTATTAAGTAGAAAAACAAATAAACCAATTTTTGTTGTCTTGAAAACTGTCATGTTATATAAATTTTAATTAGGAAAAAAATATTCTAAAGTTTAAATTTCAACTTTCGACGCACCGTAAATTGGTTGCACACAACGAACAGGTATTGCGACTGTGGCTGGCAAGGTTGTTCCGTCTGCTGACCACCAAAGCTTAATTCTGTTACAAAAGTCAAATATAGGAACCGATGCCCTATAGTGTTACCTCCCCCGAAACAAAAGCTAAAAGAAAGTGCTGAAGCCGAGTTTGTTCCGTCCGCAGCCATATTTGCAATACCCGTGTTGGCTGCTGTTCTGTGTCAAGAGTAGTATTTACTTACGTCAAAGACTAAATTATTGTCCTGTATATATTGGAAGAAATTAACGTAAGAATTGTCTGTAAAATAAATAAGTAAATTCATTTCTTTGTCACGATAAGGGTTGATGAAGTTTTCCTTATCTACAGTCATTGAATAATGTAAAGGAAATGTCCCAAAACTACCGTCCAAAAACGGTAGAATAACTATTTCTTTAATTTCAAACAGGTCAGCTTTTGTAATAAATTTTTGTCCAATAAGATAACTAAAATCTAGTTTAATTTCTAGTGCTTTGTCGTAGCTAAGTTTCATATCATAAGAGGTTTTTAAATAAAATATTCCCATTTTTGTCTATATAGTTCCAGCCTTTTCTATTAGCGAATTTTACTCTTGCTATACCATTTATGAAATGATGTGCTTCAACAAATATTGGTTTAATAACCCAATTCCCAGTTTTGTCAATATAACCTTCTCTCTGTCTTGCTTCAACAATTGCCAAGCCTTCTGAAAAATCTGAAACATAGTCATACTTAGGACTTGTTTGAATTTCCGATTCTGGCTTTAAAATGTCTTTATTTATAATTACAGTACCTGTTGTATCAATAAATCCCCAGTTTTTATTTATTGCAACCCTAGCAAGTCCTTCGCTAAAGTTTCCAACATCGTCAAATTGTGCCTTTATAGCTAATTTACCTTTCATATTAAGAAACCCATATTTACCTATGTAGTGCATAGAGGCTATTGAGTACCTATTGATAAAATGGTAAAACACTGCACCAATTTTTAGTCTTATTATCCCTTTTCCACTTTTATCAATAAAAATATCATCATCTCCCTTCTCATTTTGAATCAACGCCATTCCATTATGAAAATCATTTAGAGGTATTTCAATTTTGTCTTCATTTAGATACATTTTAGAAACTGGGGTTATATTTCTAATTATTATTTTTCCAGTTTTATCAATATAAAAATATTGCTTCTCATTTTCTACATACTTTGATACAAATGCTAAACCCTCTGAAAAATCACTTGCACTTTCAAATTGAGGTATAACAAATTCATTTCCAGTTGTGTCAATAAATCCCCATTTATTTTTATATCTCACTCTTGCAATCCCTTCCTTAAAATCTCCAACATATTCATATAGGTGCGTTGAAATAAACGCTCCTGTAGTATCAATAAATCCCCATTGCCCCCATTTTGCTTCTACCACAGCAAACCCGTTAACAAAACTTCTTGCATTAATAAATGATTGAGAAAAAGCATTTTCCCCTTTCTTGTTTATGAATAATGCTTCGCTTTTAGAAAAGTTGGAAGTTAAGAGAGCATACCCATTACTAAAAGAGAATGCTTGTTCATATTTAGGCTCAAGCTTTATTACAGTCTCCCCTTTAATATTTATGTACCTGTACATATAATCTTTTTTATTTTCTCTGTAACCATAATTTATTTCTCCAGGGACAGGTTCAACATTAGATAACACTAAAGCTAGACTGTCACTAAAATCATAACTATCTAAAGCAGTTATATCTTCCAGATTTGATTCATCTTTTCCTTTTACCCAATTTTCTTTTACCTGACCTGATGTTAAATTTTTAGAAAGTTTATTTTGTAAGATGTAAGGTGCGTTTCTAATTTCTGATTGAGCTGAAAAAAAGAATCTAGTTCCAGTATTATCTTCTATTATTATTTCAACGGCATTTAGTCTAATAACCTTGTAAACATTTACATTGTCATTAAATTCAATAGTCAAGGTTTTCATTTTATTATCAAAACTCCATATACCTTCACTTAGGTCATTGTTCTTGAGTGAACCATATTTTTTTAGTATAGCAGGACTTTCAAAATACAAACCGTCTTTGCCAAACCAAAACCCGTTATTAACCTTGAGAGTAGAAATTATACCATCCTTGTATAAACCCAATAATTTCCAGTAAGGTGGGTCCGTCAAAGTTTTAGTTATATCCATAGTTGTAATTTCAACTTTATCTGTTGATAGTGTTTCTTTTAAGAACTGTAAGTCAAATGTTGTCTGACTAAAAACAAATTCTGTTAATGTAGTTAAGATTAAAATAAATAATACTTTTCTCATTTTTATGTGATTAAAATTCTGATTTCTATTAAAAATATTTTCTGTAAATTACTCAATTGTCCACTTGTTAATAACTTTTTACAATTTGCTGAGTCGAGAGGGAATAGCAGCCAACGAATGAGTGTTTGGGAAGGTGCTTGACAAGAATGTTCGGTCTGCCGATGGACAATTGCTTAATTCTTGTTCCATTGCTTAATTCTTGCTCGATTGTCCCATATTGTTAGGTCTGCCGAAACTACTGCTAAAAGAAAGCACAATTGCTGAATTACTTCCGTCTGCAAGCACTTTACTAAACACTTTTGTTATGGGCAGGCGACTCAGTAAAGAGTTTATTATAAAGAGCTGAAATAAATTTTAAAAGTGCTTCCTACATTTACTTCACTCTCAACTTGAATTTCCCCCCCCATTTTTTCAATTTGATATTTTGTTATAAATAATCCTATTCCTTGTGCGTTTTTATTACTATGAAATGTTTTATACATACCAAATATAGAGGAGCCATGCTTTTCTAAGTTTATTCCTAAGCCATTGTCTTTTATTGCCATTCCTAATTTATTCCCTTCAAAAAAATTATATATTTCAATATTTGCTTCTCTATCAGGATGTTTATATTTAATGGCATTTGAAAGTAAATTTAAAACAATGCTTTCCATATATGCTGGGTTTATCAATACTTCTACATCCATGTCTACATTGTTTTTAATTCTTATTTCCAATGATTCAATCTGAATATGAAGTATCTGTTGTGCTTTTTGGACATAATCATACAAATGAACTTTTTCTAAATGTATTTCTTCATCATTTTGTATGCTTGATATTTTATTTAAATCATTCACTGTAGATGTAAATCCATTTGATATTTCTCTTAAAAAATTAATCATTTGGTTTTTCTTTGATTCTGTATTTGATAGCGTATATAAATCAAGGATTGAGGACATGTTTCCAGCGTATGATTTAAGATTATGGGAAACAATATTTGAAAAGTTTAAAAGTCGTCTGTTTTGTTCATTACTTTTTGCATTTGTTTCAATTAACTTTTTTTCTAAAATCTTTAAAGGTGATACGTCTGCCACATGTACAAAGAATCCTTTTATCTCGCCATTTTCAATATTTGGATAATAATTGGCAAGTGAATATCGTATTCCACCATCATGTGTATGAATTTCTCTTTCAAAAGTTTGAACATTGCCGTTAAGTGCTTCACTAATGTAAGGCAGGTTTAATTCAAACATAGGACCAAGCAAATCCTTAATGTGCATTTTATTTATCATTTCATCACCGGTCTTTCCAAACCAATCAAGATATGCTGCATTTGCAAAACGGCAAATCAAATCTTTGTCCCAATAAGCAATCATTGCAGAAATTTTATCTACAACTTGAAGGCAAAATGAATTTTGATAATTTTCTGTTGAGTTCATTACTAATTTGTCATTTGTTTTATGTTAATCGCTCTTAGCTTGCCCATAACTCTTGTATTGACGAAGGTTTCAACCTCTCTCAAACTTTCGCTTTTTTCTGAAGCTCTTTACTATCAGTAGTTTCAGCCAATTGTTTTTAGGTTCTAAAACCTTCGTCAATACAAAACTAAGGGAAATGGGTATTCAAGCAAATCCCCTTCACAAATATAATAGTATCCTTTTCACCACACTCTTCCCGACAAAAAACCTTTACAGGGTTGTGAACCCTGTAAAGGTTTGTAATCATTCTATTATCAATTAAAAATCCCTTCTTTCCTTTCTATTGCCTTTCTTCCTTCCATAAAAATATTCTTTAAGGGAATTTGTGATGGGCAAAGTTGCGGAATGGCATCGGGTGTGTTCGGATTGGCATCGACCGACCTCGGAATGCCACTGGGTGAGCTCGGAATGGCATCGACTGACCTCGGAATGGCATCGGGTGTGCTCGGAATGGCACCGACCGACCTCGGAATGGCATCGGGTAAGCTCGGAATGGCATCGACTGACCTCGGAATGGCATCGGTTGAGTGAATCGTGGTTTTCTATTTTTTAAAAACTAATGTTAGTTACAAAGTAGTTGGAAATAAATATTTATCATTTTAAAAAAGTAAGATTATGTTGAATTTAGATCAGTCGAATGAATTTAGGCGTTTTTCACAGCTGGACATTTTTTTCGGTATGCCAGCCAATGTTACCATCATTGGTACGTTTGTTCCCTTTCAGGATGAGGTGGCTTTGTATCACACCCACTTTGGCATTTTGGACGGGCTGATACCCAACAAAGGCGCATTGAGCACTGGTGTGACGGATGGTAAAACGACGCTGAAGGAAGGGATTGCCAAAGTGATGGGGCTGGTGTGTGGGAAGACAAAAGTATTTGCGATAAAAACTGGCAATACCGTGCTGGAGGCGGCTGTGAATGTGACGGAAAGCGATATTCTGCGAATGAAGGAAGCGGATTTGTTGCCTTTTGTGAGTAATACAATTGCAACGCTGACTCCGTTTTTGACAAATATTTTGTACACGCCTTATGGGGTGACGGCGGCTATATTGGCTGCTGAATTGACGAAAGCGAATTCGTATAATAGTTTGATTGGAGCTGCAGGCGTGGTTATAACAACGGATAAGGTTGCGAACAAAAACATTAATGCAGCCATAAAAGTGTTGCAAACGGATTTGAAAACCCTTGGAGTTGATTTTCTAAGGGCTTCTTTTTTGCTTGACTTATTACTTATTACTTACGACTCTTGCTTATCACTTACGACTCTTTTAAAAAGGTTGTTCGCCTTCTACGCCGTCATCAAAGTTGCCATTATTCATTTTGCTGCCTTGTACAAAGAAGCGACCGCCACTGTTGGCACCATCACCAGCAGAACTTGTACCGGGGCCACCGCCCAACGGACTCAATGGGCCTGTTGGAATGGGCTTGAAGTTGCCTCCACTTGGGAAGCCACCACCACCGCCAAACTTGTTGTTGTCCATCTCTTCAAAACGTTGAATGTGCAAGTGGGCTTGCAACACAATATTTTCCAAAGAACCATTTCTGTGCTTGGCAATACGGATATGCGTTTCGCCCTTGGTACTTTCGCCATGTTCGTTGCTATTGACTTCGTAATATTCGGGACGATAAATGAACATAACCATATCGGCATCCTGCTCGATGGCTCCAGATTCCCTCAAATCGCTCAACTGTGGAATCTTGCTTTCTTTTCTGGTTTCCACGGCACGACTCAACTGACTCAAAGCGATAATGGGAATATTCAACTCCTTTGCCAATGCTTTCAGGTTACGAGAAATGGTACTGATCTCTTGCTCACGGTTGCTGTTTTTGTCGGCACTACCGCTCATCAATTGCAGGTAATCTATTATGATTAATCCAACCTTATGCTTGTTCACCAACCTACGAGCCTTCGCCCTAAACTCAAATATGTTCAGCGCAGCCGTATCATCAATGTAAATGGGAGCGGTTTCCAGTCGTTTGATGCCCTTTGTGTGTAGTTGCTGGTATTCGTAATCCTCCATTTTACCACGACTGATCTTCTCTAGCGGAATCTCGCTTTCGGCACTAAGGATACGCTGCACCAACTGAGCAGCACTCATTTCCAGACTAAAGAAAGCAACGGGCGTGGGCTTGGATGGATGCAGGGCAGCATTGCGCGCAAGGTTCAGGGCAAAAGCCGTTTTACCCACAGAAGGACGTGCCGCAAGGATGATTAAATCGGTAGGCTGCCAGCCAAAGGTTATCCTGTCCATTGAATCGAAACCACTAGGTACACCAGAAATATCTTCAGTTTGTGTACGCAAATTATCAATCCTGGTAACTGCCTGCGCCAAAGCAGTAGGCATTTCCTTATAATCCTGCTTTAAGAAATTCTTGGTAACGTTGAATATCTTCTCTTCGGTGGTATTTAATAAATCGAATACATCGGTGCTGTCTTCATACGCCTCGCCAATAATTTCTCCACTAATCCTTATCAGTTCACGTTGTATAAATTTCTGTAAAACAATCCTTGCGTGGGCATCTATGTTGGCTGTGCTTACAACTGCATTGGTAAGTTTTGTAACTGCATAAGGTCCGCCAACCGCTTCCAGCAATTCTTTGAAGCGCAACTCTTCAACAACGGTCAATATATCGATGGGCTGGCTTTTTTGTTCCAGGCTCATCATGCACCTGAAGATGTGTTCGTGCGCTTCTACATAGAAACATTCGGGTAAAAGAATTTCACTTACCGTATCAAAAGCCCCCTTCTCCAGCATGATCGCACCCAACACCGCTTCTTCCAACTCGCGGGCTTGTGGGGGTACTTTCCCAAAAGACATCGTACTCAAATCTATGTTGCTCTTTCTCCGCTTCCTGTCTTTGTTTAAACTGGTAAAATCCATTTCTTTCTCACGTTTAGTAGGGTAAAAACTATCTTCTCCCCATCCACCATTTTAGTAGTAAACGTTAGAAGGGGGCAGCGAATATGGTACAAGAAAATGAATATTTCAGCATTTATTTTGGTATTTTTATTGCACAACCCTTCAACACCAGACTAACATTGAGTTATAAGTTATCCACAATAAAATGGGTGTCTATTAACATAAAAGAAAAGTTTTGCGCTTTTTACACAGAGAAATAAACAATTGGTTGTGCAAAAAAAAATTGAAATTTTTAATAGAATGAGCAATCAATTTCTGTATTAATTTTCATATAAAAATTACTCATTATTTCAGGTATAATGATATTATCAGCAATCTGTATTTTTTTATTTTTTCTTTGATTTAAGGACTAATTCATAGGAATGATCTATCCATTCTTTTAACTGTTGATTTGATACAGAACCATCAACGATAATGGTATTCCAGTGCTTTTTGTTCATGTGGAATCCTGGAATTACACAAGGATGTTGCTCCCGAAGTTCTTCGGCAAGTGAAGGGTCGCACTTTACGTTGAACTGCAATTGAGGCGTATCCAGACTTGTAAGCAGATACAGCTTACCATTTACTTTAAATACCAACGTTTCGGGGCCAAAGGGGAAGCCTTCTTCTGTAAATGGTTTGGTCAAACAATAATCTCTCAGTTGTTCAATGTCCATACGATGCAGCTTGTTTTTGTGATGATTAGTTATCTCCTCTTCTTCCTTGAAGTGTGAAACCAATGGTTGTACCCACATCCAATTTGCTACGGACGTGCATGATTTGTTTGTGGGCATTGATGATGTGCTTACAAATAGCTAGTCCAAGTCCGGTGCCACCAACATCCCTGCTTCTGCCTAGATCTGTGCGATAAAATCGCTCAAATATCCGATCGAGGTGTTCTTCGGCAATTCCAATACCATCATCGCTAAACTCTACCAGCACATAGAGATCATCGGTACGGTAGATGCTAGCCACTATACTGCCATTGTATTTGCCATATTTGGTAGCATTTTCTACCAAATTGTTTATTACCTGCCTGATTTTTTCTTTGTCGGCAAAAACAGTAATTGGCTGCTCGCAGCCTTTTTTTATGGAACAATGTATTTTCTTTTCGTTTGTACGGATAGATAGACTTTCGTACACGTCTTTTATTAGATCTTGAATGATGAAGTTTTGTTTGTACAGCGGCTGTTCGCCCGTTTCCAATCTAGATATTTCGTCAAGGTCTTGCATCAGGTTTACCATCCTGTCTACATTTTTGGCGGCATTCTCTAGAAAGCGCCTGTTTACAGCAGGGTTTTCTAATGCGCCACCCAAAAGGGTATCCACATATCCTTGAATGGCAAAAATGGGTGTCTTAAACTCGTGTGCTAGGTTTTGTAAAAACTCTTTTCTGTAAGCTTCATTGCTTTTTAGGGTAGCAACTTCTGCACTACGTTTTTGTGCCCACTTTTCAACGTCCTCACTTACCTCATCGATGCTTTTTTTGGGAAGGATATATTTATAGTAGGTCTCCTCTCTTTTGCTGGCCTTGGTTTGGTAGATGAACTTGTAGATGAGTTTTATTTTGCGATAGATAAACCATTCCAGTACAAAATCTATCAAGAAATAAGACAAGACAAAAACGACTACCCAAGAGATAATTGCGGCAAGAAGGTTTTCGATTATAAAAAAGCCAATACCAATTGGCAATGCAATTAACAATGAAGTGAGTGCAGAAAGTTGCCGGGGCGAAAGATTTTTGGGTGTAAGCATATTACCAAAAGTGATTGACGTGAAGGTAATTGTTACGCTTTAATATTTTGAAGTGAGATTGGATAATATACTGCTAAAGTTCAAATTTATATCCTACACCCTTGACTGTGGTAATGCAATCGATTCCCAGTTTCTGACGAATCTTACGCACATGAACATCTATTGTCCGATCACCCACAATTACTTCCCTACCCCAAATCTGAGATAATATTTCATTTCTTAAGAAAACGCGTCCTTGTTTGGAGGCCAACAGATAAAGCAGTTCAAACTCTTTTTTTGCCAGTGGATATTCAACTTCATCAATAATTACAACAAATTTGGTAGTGTCTATCCTCATATTGCCAAAGGCTAGTACTTTCTCATCTTCGTCATCTTTTGTTACCCTTCTGAAGAGGGCATTTACCCTGCTCACCAATACTTTCGTACTGATTGGTTTACTCACATAATCATCAGCACCCAGTTCTAGTCCTCTTATCTGAGAAGACTCATCGCTCATGGCAGTAAGAAAAATGATTAATGTTTTTTGGAACTGAGGCATACTCCGCAACACCTGACATGCTTCCATTCCCGTTTTCTTCGGCATCATCACATCGAGTATGATGAGATCGGGCTTAATTGCTTTTGCTTTGTCTATGGCCTCTAGTCCATTTTTGGCGGTGTAGATTTCATAGCCTTCTTTTGCAAGGTTGTAGCTGATGATTTCTAAGATGTCGGGTTCGTCGTCTGCAACTAGTATTCGCCTTGGGGTTACCTCCATGTTAACAATTAATTTACACAAAAATAACCTACTAAACGGGCAACAATGCTAAAGTTTGTATTATCAAATTGTTAACGAATTGAACCTGATAAATTTGTAGGTTAACAAATAATGTATTTTCGTAACTATTGGCACACTATGAACAAACACTTTTTTGCTATTTTACTACTGTTCAGCCTATCAATAAAATTGCTTGCGCAAGAGGAGATTCCAATGCCAAAAGTGCCTGCCATGCGGCAACTGTTTCATTTGAATATTGATAATGCACAACAAAAAATAATCAGGTTAAATACAACTGATGATTCCATTTTCAATGCAACTGGCGATTCCAAAATAAATGCTCAACTGACAAGAATTTTAAAGGTTCACATCAACAACCTGCAAGCAAACATTGAGCTTGACAGCACGTTCTCTGAAAGTGATAAATTCATTTGGTTGAGAGCAGTTGAGAACTTATTGAACGATTATATATTCGATTATAAAAGCAAAAAACTTACTGGAGCGCAAATTGGCAGCGTTATTATTGGCTTTGAGCAAGCGATGGCTTTTGAGAAAAAGAGAGCATCTATTTTCCCGGTAATCAGTAATAATCCTTTAGAAGTTGGCAACATTATCTTACACAATCCTGCTTTTGCAAATAATATTGGTTACAAACCAAGCAGAGATAACCTCGTTTTGAAAATGTGTCAGCGTCAGCCAGATAACATCATGCGGATATTGACCAACTACCCCGATGTTTACTTTGTGGATAGTATCATCACCGAGATGGCTTATAAAAACCAGGAGGAAATGTACAATTATGCTTCGTCTCCCAATGAACTAGGGGATTCTATCAGAAGTTGCACGGATCCATTAGTGAAAATGATTAGTCAGCTTTCTGCTAAGAACACGGGTAGAATGTATTTTCCATTCCTCGATGTATTATACAAAGGCGAGGTCTCTATAGATACAATAACCAATGCTTTGGATGATGATGAGAAATATTATAAACTGTTGGTGAGAACCGAAATAGAGTATGCCGAAAGAATGCGCCAAGCCGATACACCACTTGTTTACAAAACATTGGTAGAAAAACTTAGGGGAAAAGCAGTTGACATCTACATTGATGAAATAAATGCCTTGCACGATGAGAAATCCGATGAGGTTCGCTTCAAAAAGATAGAGAATCTAAGCCCTGTTGAGTTATATTATCTCTGTGTGTTGGGTGAAGAAGAGATTTATACCAGCAGTTATCTTGGGGTGTACAAAAGAATTTTTGAGCGAATGAAAGTGCAACGTTCAGATGCTATCTTGGACTTGACCAATTACGATTTATACAAGAAATTCATCAAGATGGCGGCAGCCTACAATCAGCTGGATGACTTTTTGAAGCGGATGGATACCACGACTTCCAATGATATCATGCGGAAATTTGTAAGCAATCTGGATGCAAAAAATACATTGGAAGATGCGGTAGATGTGGCAGATTCTTACGCAAGCATCACCAATCCCAAGATAAGAAACCTGATTCTGGATCAGATTCAAAAGAACCTTTTCGAAGATACCTCCATCAACAAGCGCTCTGAAACAATCTATCGCTTGCTATATACCATCTTTCTGTCGATGGATACAACCAATCGTATCGACTTGACGAAACAGTTGGGCATCAATCCGATATTTATTATGCCCAATAAATTGTTGCAAGACACTTCCGGCAGGATTATAATCCAGCAGTTTTTCTATGGAGACAAGGATGGAAAAAATGTGTTTAAGAGCTTCCTGGAAAACTTCCATAAAGAAAACTGGAGAATAACCCAAACGGATGAGTGGGCTGAAGTGCGCTCCACACATGGAACAAAGATTTTCATTTATGCCAACAAGCCTCTGGATGCAGAGCAAGATCTGGATGCGGCGGCACAAACACACCTGATAAACTATCTGGATTCTGCTCAATTAAGCCCTACCGTGGTTATTCATCGGGGGCATAGTTATTACTTAAAGTACACCATCGATCAACTAAATCCTTCTGCCAGAATTGTTTTGTTGGGAAGCTGTGGCGGCTATCAAAGCCTCAATAAAGTATTGGAAATTTGTCCCGAAGCACACATCATCGCCTCCAAACAAGTAGGAACTGGTATCATCAATCAGGGTTTGATAAACGTAATTACCGAACAACTTCGTCTCGGAAAAGACCTCAACTGGCCTTTATTGTGGAAAGGACTCACTGCCAAGTTTGGTACTGCCGAAGAGAAAGAGAAATTTAGTGACTACATACCCCCTCACAAAAACCTGGGCGCCATCTTTCTGATGGCTTACCAAAAAGCCATCGACAAGCAATAGGAGTATTATGGCAAACGAGATGATAGATATCAAAGAACGGTTTGGAGAAATTTTTGAACCAGAGCTTCTAAAACAAATTGAGGCAAAGGCAAAACACGTTTCTATAAAAGCTGGAGATACCATCATGGATGTGGGTCAGATCGTCCGTCAGATGCCCATCATCCTTTCGGGTGCCATAAAAGTGACGAGGATTGATGAAAAAGGAAGGGAAATATTGCTCTATTACGTAAACCCAAGTGAAAGTTGCGCCATGACTTTTACTTGCTGTATGGAACATTTTCCGAGTGAGATTAGGGCTGTTGCGGAAGAGGACATAGAAATGCTGATGCTGCCCATGTCGGTGATGGATGAATGGATGACCAAGTACCCCACTTGGAAGAGTTTTGTCATGAGAACAATCCGTGCCCGCTTCAATGAGTTACTAAAAACAATTGACCATATCGCTTTTCAGAAGTTGGACGAAAGATTGATTGCTTATCTCAAAGAAAAGTCAAAAACCACAGGTTCTTCCCTTCTCAATATCTCCCACCAACAAATAGCAGAAGAACTGGCCACATCCCGGGAAGTTATTTCCCGCCTGTTAAAGAAGCTGGAAAACGACAACAAACTGCTGCTCTATCGCAACCAGATAAAACTCTTGAAGGATATGTAACTTTTGTTACACACTTGCCCATTTCGCCCTTGTAGTTTTACATCCTAAACAAAAATTACTACAATGAAAAAGAATATGGGTATCGCAGACAGGTTAATCCGGGTTTTGGTTGCAATGGTCATTGCAGCTTGCTATTTCACAAATCTTATCGACGGACTTACGGCAACAATCTTATTGATTTTGGCTGCTGTGTTTATACTCACCAGCCTGGTAAGTTTCTGCCCGCTTTATCTTCCTTTTGGAATTAGAACAAACAAAAAATAGTTAACCACTAAGGCCACTAAGGAAGAAAACATAAGGTTCACAAAGTTTTATATGTCTTTCAGATATCTTAATGCTATTTAATCCTAGTGTTCTTAGTGATAATCATTGTGCCCATTGTGGTAAAAAAATATAATTATGACACACGAAGTAGAAACCCAATGGATGGGTAAAATGCAGTTTAATGCACTGGTAAATGGGCATACCATCGTAATGGATGCGCCCGAAAGAGTAGGTGGCGAGGACAATGGCCCCATTCCAAAGCCCTTTGTTTTGTCGGCATTGTCGGGCTGTACTGGTATGGACGTAATTGCCATGTTGCGCAAAGCCAACAAGCCCGTTACCGATATGAGTATAAAAGTTACGGGCGAAATAAGCAAGCAGCCCCCCATAGAATATACCGCCATTCATGTGGTGTATGACTTTGTGGGAGACGAAGCAAACAAGGAAGCAGCCATGCAAGCCGTAACCGATTCGCAAGAGAAATTTTGTGGGGTGAGCCACATGCTTAAGAAGATTTTGCCACTTACGTGGGAAGTGAACTACAACGGGAAACAGATTTTCAATAATCATCCGATACTCGAAACGGTTTCTTTAAACTAATTTTTAATGCAAAACGATTCGCGCAATACCAAACTGCTTCTTTGGGTGAACAGGGCAATCCGATGGGGAATGGGAATTACTTTCATATCAATTGGAATGATGATTAAGGAGGAAGGCAGGTGGTTTGCACTAGCTTTTGGGGCCGCATTTATCATTTCGGGGTTCTTCCGCCCGAGACGTTGTATAGATGGAAATTGCCCTATCGATTAATTAAATAACATAAAATAACAAACAAGATGATGAATATTTTCAAGAACCTTTTTGGTTCGGGTACCGACACAAACTTTGCTGAATTAGTAGCAGCAGGTGCCACGATAATTGATGTGAGAACGCCCGAAGAATTCAGGGGTGGCAACATAAAGGGATCAATCAATATCCCGCTAAATAGCCTGAATCAGCAGCTTTCTAAGTTCAAAAAAGACAAGCCCATCATCACTTGTTGTGCTTCGGGCATGCGTAGTGCATCGGCAAAAAGTGTATTAACCTCCAATGGGTTCACCCAAGTCTATAATGGCGGTGGCTGGTATGGACTACAAAACAAACTGAACAAATGAAAATAACGAAGGAACAAATCACAACAGGATGGTCGTTCCGAAGGGTGTTATCCATCCTTTTCGGCGGCATCATCCTCTACAAAGCAGCCATCACGCAAGAGGTAGTAAGCGCCATCTTTGGCGTAGCATTAGTGGCAATGGGTGTACTGAATATTGATTGTACTGGCGGTTGCTGCGGCGGAAGTTGCAATAGATGAAACTAGGCATAAGTTGTAAGTCGTAAGCAATAGGCGTAAGTCGTAAGTAATAAGTCAACCAAAAAGAAGCCCTTGAAGATTTCTCTACAAGGGCTTTTTAGTAAATGAGTTACTATCTACTATCTAATAACTACTATCTAAGATACTATCCCCCCAAACTTTGTTGCTACAGTGCCCAAAATGGCACGGGTATTATAATAGCGGGCAAAAGCTACAAATGCCATCCCAAAATGGGTATCTGAGAAAACCACATGACCATGCTTGGTTTTGTACATAATGGTCTGGGTGCAATCTGCTTCTTTGGGAGGTGTTGCACCAATGGCATAAAAGCCAAAAGTGACCGAAATCCCATCCTGACCAGCTGGTTCGCCGCCTGTAGGGATACCAAAAGCCATGTTGCCACCCAAGTCACCTGCCCTTTCGTACAGCACGGGTGGTGCAGAATCTGCCACCGGAGACAGCGTGTGCAAATCGCTATCATTGTGCACGCCGCAAGCAGTACGGTTTACATCGGTCATCAAACTATTTGTTTTCATCGGAATACCCATCTTTCTAATTCTTGCTTCCAGAGGCGCACGTGCATCCTGCGTTGCTTGGGTTTGCAATGCCGTATGGTTATTTTTTACTGACGAGAGGGCATAGTCGTCATTAAAAGTAGTGTGTTCGCCAACAATGGCTGCCGCATCGGTAACATCAAGCCCCCAAGCTGTTTTGTTGGTAGCTACTTCTGAGCAAAAAGTGTCTGCAAAAACTTTGAATTCTGCAATGGGAGCAGGTACCCAATCTAAACTGTAAGCCATAATTAATAATTTAAAAATGAAAAATAATTGACCAAAAAAGGGGGGTTCTCTCATAAAAAACATTCCCGATTAAAAATTTTTGCCAACGAAAAGAAGTATTCTGTTAGCGGTAGAGAACTTTTTGTTTGCGATGAGCGACTTTTTGCTTGCAAGCAGTAAATTTTCGTTTGCGAAAAGATTTTTTTTGTTAGCAATCAGGAACTTTCTGCTAACGGAAAGTTTTATTTTGTGTGCGGAATAAAATATTCCGCAAGACTGAAAGCTTTAGAAAGTTATCCAAAGCAGTGTATTTGTGAAGGTAAAACAGCTCCCCTACTATTTCAAGAAGCTGGTGAAAGTGATACTGTCATTGGGTTTCGCAAGTGGGAGGGATTGTTTTTTAGTAACTAATCTCCTCCGCCGAGGCACATATTAGCGATAAGTTTTGATAGTGGTGGTTTTATTTTTCTTGTTGGGGGAAGATTAGATTTGTCAACTTTTAAAAAGTTGACAAATCTGGCACAATACACCCCGAAACCCAGTAATCGTCTGAATTCTACAACTGCGAGGCTTGTTAGAGGAATTTGCTCAAACAACCGTTTCCCTTAGTTTTGTATTGACAAAGTTTTTTAGAAGTAAAAATAATTAGCCTCCGTTGTTCATAAAAAACACACAACAATGGAGAGGGGGAAACCAAAAAGGGCAAAAAACGAATTAAACTGTAAAATGGCAAATAACAATATAATACTAACGACTATGAAGCCTGCTTTCTTATTAAAATCAATTTTGCTTCTCATTCTTGTAAATGGATCTTATTCTGTAAACGCACAAATAACTGATGACTTCATCAAAGGAAGTATTGTGCTGAAAAACAATGAAACTAGGAATGGCTTTATCAGGAACGATGATTTTAGAAGGATGAATTATAAAATAAAATTTAAACCCACTCAAGAATCTAATCGGGTTTTTGTCTTTGATACGGCTTCAATAAAGAGCATTGTAATGGAAGATGGGGAAATTTATGATTTGTTGCGATATATGCCCAAATCGGCTAAAGACAGCATTAGTGTTTTAGCAAGATTGATGATAAAAGGAAAGGCCTCTTTATACAAAGTCTATTATAGAGGTGCAGTGGTTTTTATAATTTCCAACAATCAGAAAACCTACCCTGTTCAAGACGATGAAATACCTATGAATAGTACAGTAGTAATTCAAAATTATTATACGCTATACCTCAAATCTGCATTTGCGGATTATGATGATTTAATGGCTGAGATTGATAAAATGGAATTTAGTGAGGCGGGGATTGTTCAACTTGTAAAAAAGTATAACCTACACAACCAATCGGAAAATAAAATCATCAAAATGGTCGAAAAGTCTAAAGGATTTATTGTTTTAAATGCGGATGGAGGCATTACCAACCAGGACAATAATTTGCTAAGTTTCGAAGGAACCTATCGCGTTTATTTTCCAAAAATCTCAAAGAGTACTTCCTTTAACTGGGGCTTAAAACATTCGACTAAAAGGTATAGCGACCAAGAACAGTTTGGAGGAATCTCCAATGGCATTCCCGATCCTGGATATCTGGACACATCCGTACACTATAAACAATCTTATTGGGCAATTCCATTTAGTGTACACGAAAACATATTAAATAAAAGGTTTCGCCCGTATTTGTTTGTAGGGTTTACTTTTTTTGATTTTTATAAGGAAGTAAACACCCTTTATCAAGAAGACAATGGAGCAGGTTTTGGTAATAATTATGGTGTCTTTTTTTCTTGGGGAGGCGGTATAGAAGCAGATATTTATAAGGGGCTGTTGCTTCGATCCGAATATCGGTCAGAGAATAAACGTTTTACGGTTGGAATTGGGTATCATTTTAAATTGAATTAGATATATCTCTATTTACAGGTAGCGATTTGCCTTGAGGTTCAAACTTTCTAGAGGTCTGCTAAACCCCAACCATCTAGCGCAGGAACATTCGAAAATCAGGAACTCAAGCAGGACTCCCGTCCTGTTCGTAGCTATTTCATAATCACAAAAGCTATATAAAAACAACAATACCCTCATCATTGCTATGAACAAAATTGATGAATACAGAATCAGTTATGAATGATGAGTTTTTAAAGCAGTAATGCAAATACTCGATAGTTTTTCTCGTTACTCATCACTCATAATTCATAACTCATCACTATTCTTATTATCTTCGCTGCGTTGCCCCATAGAAAAACCAGTTTACATAATACATATACCTACTTTTAGTAAACATTAAAGTACTATGCTTCAAAAAGACAAGGCAACGCTCACAAATTTTGATGAGTCGGCATCGTTGGAATGGCTAGAGACAAATGGTTTGGGTGGTTGGGCAAGTTCCACCATCATTGGCTGTAATACCCGCCGCTACCACGGTTTGTTGGTGGCAAGTACACGCCCGCCAATAGAAAGGATGGTACTTGTGTCTAAAATAGATGAAACGATTCTGGTGAATGACCAGAAGTACGAGCTTGGTGTAAATGATTTTGGCGATGCCATCAATCCCAACGGTAATCAGTTTCTTACTAAGTTTACCAAAGACTTTTTTCCCGAATGGACGTATGAAATAAATGGCATTACCCTGCAAAAAACAATTGCAATGGTGCAGGGCGAAAACACGACACTGGTAATTTATACCGTGTTGAAGGCCAACAAACAATTCACCTTGCAGTTGCAGCCATTTATTGCTGCGAGGGGTTATCATACGTTGCAGAACAATGAAAGCGGACTTTGGTGGGACGTAGATTTTGAGAACGGCATCTTTAGGAACCATCCTTTTGCCGAATCGTCCAACATCTATATTGCTGTTCCCGGTGCTACATACGAGCATCATCCCAACTGGTTCAATCATTTTAATTACAGGGAAGAAAAGAATCGCGGACTAGATTATAAAGAAGATCTCTTAAATCATGGAACTTTTTCTGTGAGCCTGAAGAAAGGTCAATCAATTGGGATAATCGTTTCCACCGAAACGCCAAAAGGAAAGAATGCGCAGGAATTATTTGAAAAAGAACTAGCCCGAAAGAACTCTTTACTGAATAAACAACCAGAAAGTAATATCCTGAAACAACTAATCCTGGCAGCAGACCAGTTTATTGTGCAACGCGGCGAAAACTTAAAAACAGTCATTGCCGGTTATCATTGGTTTACTGATTGGGGAAGGGATACAATGATTTCATTGCCCGGCCTTTGCCTTAGTACCGGAAGGATGGACGATGCCAGGAAGATATTGGATGCTTTTGCAAAAAGTGTGAGCATGGGCATGCTGCCCAACCGCTTTCAGGACCACGATGAAACACCACAATACAACAACGTGGATGGTACCCTTTTGTTTTTTATTGCGGTATACAAATATTATCAGGCATCTGCCGACAAAGATTTTGTACTGAAAGAAATATTGCCCGTTCTGGCGGACATTATAGACTGGCATTATAAAGGTACCCGATACAATATAAAGGCATCTGAAGATGGGTTGTTGTTTGCCGGAGAAACGGGGCAACAACTTACCTGGATGGATGCAAAAATTGCAGATTGGGTGGTAACACCCCGTATGGGCAAGCCGGTAGAAGTGCAAGCCTTGTGGTACAATGCCTTGCGCATCTACAGCGAATTATTGCATGTTGATAGCCAGCTGGAATCCGCTGCGCAATATGCTGCTAAAGCTGCTCAGGCGAAAGTTAGTTTTAAGAAACTATTTTGGTATGAGGGAGGCAATTATCTGTATGATGTAATCGACAAGAACAATACACCCGATGCTTCCTTGCGCCCCAATCAGTTGTTTGCTATCAGCCTGCCGTTTGCATTGTTGGAGGAGAAAGAAGCAAAAGCTGTTTTAAAAGTTGTAGAAGACAGATTATATACCCACGTGGGTCTGAGAACATTGCCCACTTCCGATTTGAGATTTGTAGGCGTTTATGAAGGAAGTGTGATGAAACGAGATTCCAGCTATCACCAAGGAACAGTTTGGAGTTGGTTGCTGGGTGCTTATGTGGATGCATTGATTAAGATAAAAGGAACAAAGGGAAAAACGCAGGCCAAAGAAGTAATTGCCGAGTTTGCATATACCTTGGATGAAGCATGCATTGGAAGCGTTTCTGAAATATTTGATGCAGATGCCCCCAATCATCCCAAAGGGTGTATTGCTCAAGCGTGGGGCGTAGCAGAGTTATTACGAGTAATAAAGGACTATAAGTTATATTAATAAAATGGAAATCGATTGCCAACTTATATCTTTCATTTGGTAAGTTGTGAAAGTGATTATTGAATAAACTCTTTTTAGTAGGGTATACGACTCTATTCCATGAAGTAATTGATAATTGTTAAGTGGGTAACGATGGCGTGGGTACTCAACTTGTAATAGCTGTTACCTCTATGGCGTAAAAGCCTCATACTGATTCCAAACCAACTATTTTTTCTTAATGCTAATTTCAGTTCAACGTTTGGACTAAACCCATCTGACTTATTTTATTGTATAGGATTGATAATTTTCTTCTTATCTATAGCTAGTTAAATAATTCAAAATAATTTATGCCATAGTGACAATTAATGCAATTATTACAGATTCTATAACCCTGTAATAATGACACCTACCAATCAATTATAAAATTTAATTAAATTATTATGCATATTTGTCACTTTTATAAAAATATGGACATAAAAAAATTAAAAATAAAAATTTGGCAAAGACGAGTAATTTAAACCGAATGTTATTTTTTTTTACATAATTTCAAAAAAAAGTAAATTAAAAAATTATTTCGGGCGAACGACTTAACTTAAATCTAAATTTATTAACATACTGAAGATATTTAAAAAAAATAGTATTTAAAATCTATTTTT
>CAITVK010000092.1 GCA_903895845.1 uncultured Chitinophagaceae bacterium | reverse complement strand
TTAAGTTTGGAGACCAGGAAATTGACTGTGTTTATGTAAATGACCTTACAGAAAAGAAACTTTCGGAAAAAAGGTTAAGAATAGTAGACTTTTCCTTTAAAAATGCATCTTTTGCCATGCACTTCATTACAAAGGAGGGTAACGTTTATGATTTTAATGATGTGGCATGTAAGATGTTAGGCTATACAAAAGAGGAATACAAACAGATTACTATTTTCGATTTTGCCCCTAGGCACGACAAAGAATCGTGGGCATCACGATTTGAAGAACTTAAGAAAGGGCCTAATCAGCCATATACAACGCTTATAAGAAGAAAAGACAATACACTTTTTCATGTAGAATTGAGATCTGAAATAATAATTTTTGATGATATTGAATTATGTTTTTCATCCCTAATCGATATTACAGATAGGCTAAAAGCTGAAACAGAGTTATTAAAAAGCAATGAACGGTATGAATATGCCACCCAAGCTACCTCCGATGTAATATGGGAATGGAATATTGAAGAGGATAGTACTTATTTCTCTCCAAATTGGACGAAAGTGTTTGGTCATCCTGTATCCGGAGTACAATTTGGTGTTGACAATGTCTGGAGGCATTCTGTTCATCCCGAAGATCTGCAGAAAGTATTGGATATGGAAGCTTGTGCTATCCAAAAAGTGTTTGAGCGTTGGGAACATGAATATAGAATAAAAAAAATAGACGGGGAATATGCTACAGTAAATGATAGAGGGTTTGCTATTAAAGATGAAAATGGGAAGGTAGTACGGTTGATTGGTGCGATACAAGATATAACAGAGAAGAGAAGAACAGAGAAAGAACTAAAGATGAGTATCGAAAGATATGAATATGCTACCATTGCCACCTCCGATGTAATATGGGAAACAGATTTTGAGGCAGAGACTTTTTATCTGACTAAAAACTTTGAATTACTATTTGGTCACAAGCCGACTAATCAAGAAACTCTATATGACAATATCTGGGTTCGAAATGTGCATCCGGATGATTTACCAAAAGTATTGGGAGAAACAGAAAAGATATTGAATGGAAAAGAGAGCAATCACTGGGTGTCTGAATATAGGTTCAGAAAAGCAAATGGCGAATATGCTATTGTTCAAGACAAAAATTTTGCGATAAGAAACGTTCAGGGTAAAGTAATAAGACTGGTAGGTTCCATACACGACATAACCAAGAAAAAAGAAGAAGAAGCAGAGAAAATACTTCTATTAGATGAACTTATTCAGAACAACAAAGAATTAAAACAATTCAGTTACATCACCACGCACAACTTGCGTGCACCACTCACAAACTTAGTCTCCATTTGTAACCTCATCAATACGGATTATATTGAGGATACACGTACTAAAAAGCTAATTGAAGGCTTTAAGACTTCCACTTACTATTTAAACGAGACCTTAAATGATTTGATAAAGGTTTTGATTATAAGAGGTAATACAAATCTCCCGATTGAGATATTGAATTTTAGTGAGATATTGGAGGAAGTAAAGGCTTCCATATACATGGAAATAATAAATAAGGCCGTTGCCATAAACACTGACTTTTCGGATGCTCCTGAAGTACATTTTAGCAAGCCCTACCTAAGCAGCATCTTTCTTAATCTAATTACGAACTCCATAAAGTATGCACACACAAAAAGATACCCTGCTATAACGATTAAAACAACTAAAGAAGTTGATGGTAGAATTTTAATGACCTATTCAGACAATGGCATCGGGATGGATATGAATAGGGTGAAAGATAAGATATTTGGATTATACCAACGTTTCCATGGCAATGCAGACAGTAAAGGAATCGGCTTGTTTCTTATTCATTCACAAATAACCGCATTAGGCGGCATTATTGAGGTAGAAAGCGAGGAGAATGTAGGCACTACATTCACTATAAAGTTTCAATAGGCATTCTTAAAACCAAAACGGATTTGTTTGATGCCTAAATAGTATGTCGCTCCTGGCAGGGCTAATCTATTGTGATGAGTACTTAGAAACTAAGCGAGCTGCATTGTATTGACTGGCAGGAAGAGTGTATCGGGAATTTGTATTGCATCAATCAATTGATTCTCCAGCAGGTTGGCATACGCTTCGAAATAAGCAATTACGTCTTCTCTTTGGTTTCTTTTTAGCCATCTGAATCCTCCATCCAAGCTTTCTAGTACGGATCGGTCTTCTAGGTATTCCAAATTATGAATATCTGTAGGAGTCAATCCCAATTGTTGCAACTTGAACAGCAAGAGGTTCACAGGTGCATTGGTTAAGGGGCAGTAATCTTCGGCAAGCTCAGTCCACTCTCCTATTCCTGTGTGTGCATAGGCCAATATTTCTTCTTGTTTCAATTGTGTGACTACCTGCAAGAGGTTACCACAATTGCAACTACCATGATTTCCCCAAGCATAAGGAGCGCCTTGTTTGAGACGAGTTGCTGTTTCCCTGAGTGCTTCTATCAATGCAAAGTTTGGATGTGCCATTAGATTGTTTTTGAGAATTTAACAACGAAGAAAATATTTTGTTTGTGGGGATATTTAAAAACTTTTCTAATTTAACTGAAGGGCTGGTAAACGATAGTGTTGGCTATCGTAGACAAAGAGTTCCTCTACGTCGTAAGTCCAGTATTTGTATAAAGGAGACTTGCCTAGATAGGAAGCTGCTTCGGCTTTTGTTTCGCAATTGAAGGTAACCCAACTTGTTTGGGACTCCATGCTGACGGCATAGCTATCAATGACACCTTTGTTCATGAGGTAGTTGATGTAAGTGCGATGGGCCGGGACGAATGTCATGAACTCATCATCCATCGTGAACCTGATAATTGCCTGAAACTTTTTCATTTATTTTGTTTTATCCTGTTATTACAACAACAACTATGCAGAGGTGTTTAAAATGCGCCAAACTGACAATTGGGACACAAGATAAATGGTTTTTTATTTCGAATCTCGATAAGTAAAAATATTCTTATTGTTACTTCAAATGCAAAGTAGTTATTTTTACTGCCTTAACAATAAAAATAGAGAGATGACTGAAGGGAAAAGGCAGAAGCAGGTGGCGTCGGTGTTACAAGCAGAGATGAATGAGATATTTACTAAGCTAGGAATGAATATGATTGGCGGGGGAATGGTGAGTATTGCCGCTATAAAGGTTACACCCGATTTGCTGGAGGCGCGGATATATCTGAGCATGTTTCAGGTGGCAGACAAAGAGGCAGCGATGAAACGGGTTAATGACAGGGCATGGGAGATAAAGAAACTGCTGGCAGATAAAGTGAAGAGTCAACTGAGGAGAATTCCGGTTATGCATTATTATCTGGATGACACATTAGATTATGTGTTTAAGATGGAGGAAGTATTTAAGAATATCAGTAAGCCTGCAAACACGACTGACAAAGTAGATTGATATTTTGGAGGGATGGATTATAATCCGTCTCTACAAAAGAAGAGATTCAACAAGTTTACATAGCAAGATGATGAATAATAAGGGTTATTCAAATCAATAAAATCATTTTAATCACAGTCAACCTTGAAATTACTCTTTGCGTGGCGTTACTTTAAGTCTGAGAAGTCGGTAAACGCTATCAATATCATTTCGTGGATCAGTGTATTGGCTATTGCAGTGGTTGTGGCTGCACTGATTATTGTATTTAGCGTATTTAATGGTTTTGAGGATCTGGTAAAGAGCTTGTATGCAGACTTCTATGCCGATTTAAGCATTACTCCTACGCTTGGAAAAACGCTGACACTCACTCAAAAACAATTAAATCAATTACAAAACATAAAGGGGGTAGTTAACATCAGCCTTGCTGCAGAGGAAAAAGCAGTTTTGGTGAATGGTGATTATCAAAGTGTGGTGACTGTAAGGGGTGTTGATGACGCCTTGAATAAGGTAAGCAACATCAGCGGGCATATCATGCGAGGCAGTTACGCACTTGGCACTTCGGAGAAGCCTAGTATTGTTGTTGGTGTAGGTATCGAGAATGCTGTAGGGCTTGATGTGGAAAAGGGCCTTTATCCGGCTACCTTATATATGCCCAATAGAAACAATTCGCAGCACCTTGGCAGTATTGATGGGATGAACTCCTTTTCGGTAACCCCTGCGGGGACATTTATGGTGCAAGAAGATTTTGATAACAAATACCTGTTCACCAATCTAGGCTTTGTAAAGTACATGCTGGACATGGGGGCAGATGAATATTCATCTTGTGAAGTGAGATTTGACTCGACGCTGAATGAAAAAGCAATCATTAAACACATACAGTTGCTGTTGGGCGACAAATACATGCTACAAACAAGGTATCAACAAAACCAGAGTCTATATACTGCCATGCAGATTGAGAAATGGGTGATTTATGGTGTTACCTGTTTGATTTTGATGGTAGCCGCCTTTAACATTATTGGTGCTTTGACGATGCTTGTATTGGAAAAGCAAAAAGACATTGCCGTCCTTAAAGCAATAGGAGCCACAGACGGCACGATACAATCTATATTTCTTTCGGAAGGGATATTACTTTCAGTTATTGGTGGGGCAATAGGTATTGCAACGGCAACAATTATCTGCTTGTTACAGATAAATTTTCATCTGATAACACTTACGGGCGGGACGTTTCTAATAGATTATTACCCTGTAAAGCTTATGTGGTCCGACTACGTAATTGTATTCCTGACGGTGCTGGTAATTGCAGTACTGGCTGCATGGGTACCTGCCAGAAAGGCCGGAAAAGAGTTGCTGGCGCTGAAAAGCTAAAAGCTAGTTGTGAGTTATGAATGATGAGTGAGGAGTAATTCATAAAATGAGAATGCCCTTGAAGTAAATTCTTCAAGGGCTTTCCTTTTATGATCCATCACTCATCATTAATAACTCATATATTTAGTAGTCTCCCAATGTTTCTTCTAACTGAGCCAATGCCTTCGCTAGCTGATCGTTGTTGGGAGCGATGCCATGCCATTCGTGGGTACCTTCCATAAAGTCAACGCCTTTGCCCATAGAAGTTTTCATGATGATGGCAATTGGTTTTCCTTGTCCAGTCAAAGCCTTTGCTTTATCAAGCGTAGCAATCACATCATCAACATCATTACCGTCCATTTCCAATACAGTCCAATCGAATACTTCAAACTTTTGCTTGATATCTCCCAGATTCAATACTTTCTTGGTAGCCCCATCTATCTGCTGACCATTAAAGTCGACGGTAGCAATCAAGTTATCTACTTTATTGTGTGCCGCAAACAGGATTGCTTCCCAGTTTTGACCTTCATCCAGTTCGCCGTCGCCATGCAATGAAAACACTAAATTTTTATCGCCATTATATTTCTTTGCCAATGCAGCCCCTATTGCCACACTCATTCCTTGTCCCAAAGAACCACTTGCAACCCGTATCCCTGGCAAATGTTCGTGGGTTGTTGGGTGACCTTGCAAGCGAGAGTTCAGCTTACGGAATGTTGCCAATTCTTTTACATCAAAATAACCAGCCCTTGCCAATACCGAATAGAAAACTGGAGAAATATGCCCATTAGATAAGAAGAATAAGTCTTCTCCAATGCCGTCCATTTTAAAATTCGTATCATGTTCCATTGTATGGAAGTACAATGTTGTCAAAAAATCGGTACAGCCCAACGATCCACCTGGGTGTCCGCTTTGCACTCCGTGTACCATACGTACGATATCGCGTCTTACCTGTGAAGCGATTTTTCTTAGTTCTACTGGTGTTGCCATTTTCTATTATTTTAATGCTGCGAAGGTATCTTTTTAGGTTTAATAGCAAAATATAATTAGATACTGTTTGTCACATCTGCTTGAAGCCAAGAAGCAGCACTGTAACAGCCTAAGAAGATTAGGCAATTGTGATTGTCCTGATTTTATTCCTTAAAGCAAACATTATATAACTCTACTCTAATAACTGCTCAATCGAAAACTGTCCATACAATTCACAAAGATCACTTTTACTTGACACTAATTTTCTACAAGCTTTCATTCTTTAATAGACCAATACTAAAGGCCCAAAGAAAAGAGGACTTGGAATATTGTTATCGCTACCCAAAATAGTTTAAACCAGACGCCAAATAATGTTTATTTACTAGAGTTTGTAAATCCAATCATTTATCAAGCAAGTTAAGACATTTTTTACGCGTATCAAAACTCCCATAATGCGAGATTGTGGCTGTAGAAATATTAAATTTACTGGAAGAAGAAAAAAGAACAGCGATAATCATTTTTGGATGAACTTGAAACAAGTTATGGCAAGATAACAACAGACAAAGGCATTGTTATAGATGTTGTAAAAGAATGTTCACATTTAGCAAAAAAAGCGTCGTAATCTTTCGACTACAGACGCTTTTTTCAAGTGATCCCGTTGGGACTCGAACCCAAGACCCCATCATTAAAAGTGATGTGCTCTACCAACTGAGCTACGAGATCTTCACCCTTTACTAAACTTGAAAAGTAACCCTTTCTCGTTTTGGGAGTGCAAAAATAGGGGAATGAGTCATACTGGCAAATTTTTATTTTCAAAACTGTCTTCTTTTTATTTCAGTAGCTGAATATCTTCTTCTGTACACTTACATTTGCAGCATAATTATATATGATATATGTCCTTCTTCAAAAATAAAGTAGTCGTAGTAACTGGCGGTAGTGATGGTATCGGGAAAGCCCTGGTGGATGCTTTTTTAATGCAAGGTGCCAAAGTAGCTACTTGTGGAAGAAACTACGACAAGCTCTATCAGATACAATCTACATATGCTGGCAAGCCGCTTCTTATTCATACAGCTGACGTAAGCAAACAACAAGACTGCGAAAACTTCATCAATGTTGTTCTCAAGAGCTTTGGACAGATAGATATACTCATCAACAATGCAGGCATATCCATGCGTGCTTTGTTTCAGGATGTAGAACTGGATGCCCTGAGAAAAGTAATGGACGTAAATTTTTGGGGAGGCGTGTACTGCACAAAATACGCACTACCAAGTATCATCAGTTCCAAAGGATCTATTGTTGGCATTTCTTCCGTTGCGGGTTTCAGGGGTTTGCCCGGACGAAGTGGTTACTCTGCCAGTAAATTTGCCTTGAATGGCTGGATGGAATCCCTACGAACCGAACTATTGGAAAGTGGCGTGAATGTGCTATGGGTAAGCCCTGGTTTTACCGAATCAAACATTCGCAATGCAGCCCTCGATAGTAAAGGTCAAGCACATGGTGAAACAACAATGGATGAAAAGTCTATGATGACCAGCACCGAATGTGCCCTACACATCATGAATGCCATCGAGAAAAGAAAGCGCACCATTGTTCTTACATTTACGGGTAAAGAAACTGTATTCCTGAATAAATTTTTTCCGGCTTTAGCAGACAAACTAGTAAGAAAATTCTTCTACAAGAAAGGAGAATTGGTAAAGTAATTCACTCGCATCAACCCTTTAAATGGCAATCATAACTCTTTCAACGGATGTGGGGCAGCAAGATTATCTTGTTGGCGCTATCAAAGGGCAATTACTATCGCAGGACGAAAGGCACAATGTGACCGACATCACTCATTATCTTTCCAATACAAACTATCCGCAGGCCGCCTATATATGCTCAAATGCATTCAAATATTACCCTGTTGGTACTTTCCATTTAGTAATACTTAACTTTTTTGATACGGCCATCAATCATGTGTTGGTAGCAAAATATAAAGATCAGTTCATTATCTGTCCAGACAATGGCATCTTAACGCTTATCGTTGGCGAAAAACCTAAAGAAGTAATTAAACTAGGCTTGCAGGGAGAACACAACTTATTGGGCAGAACAGGTATCATCGCCAAGGCAATCACTTATATCTCCAAGAATGCGGGTTTCTTCAAAGCAACAGAAGCTGGCACAGTCTCTATTGTAGAAAAATATCCGCTCAAACCTTCTATCGGTTCAGACTGGATGGAGGGGCAAGTATTATTTATAGACAACTTCGAGAATGTGGTCATCAACATCACCCAAGAAGAATTTGACGAACAACGGAAAGGTCGTTCTTTCATTATTCTTGTTTCCCGCAACGAAGAAATCACGACTATCAGCAACAACTACGCAAGTATTGGGGAAGGCGACAAACTAGCCTGGTTTAATTCTGCAGGCTATCTGGAAATAGCGATGAACAAAGGCCGCGTTGCAAGCTTGTTCGGCTTGCAGGGTTACAATGAGCACCTTGTAAAAACGGGAACTGTCACACAAAATAAGTGGTTCTATGATACAGTAAAGATATTTTTTGTCTAGTCCTCCTGCTTGGCGAATTCCTTACTGACTATTACTTTTGAAGTCCCCTCTTTTCCATGATTTTATGAAGTCGGCCCAAGCCAAAGGATTAAAAATATTCATAGGAGGCAACTGTCCTGAATAATAATATTTAGCAGCCCGTTGTTTCAATTGATAATTTACCGCTTCACGTCCGTCCATTGGCAGTGTTGCGAGCATTAATCTGCGGGAAGCCTCATCTGTGTTTTTGCGGGCAACTTCATAGTTGTCATCTGGTACTACATCGTTCACAAAGTCCCTTTCAAATTGTTCCCGCGTTGGTCTTGGCCTCAAAATAGTTGCAGGAAGATAAGCAGTATCGCTTATCAGTAACTGAATCACACTGTACTGATTGTCGGTGAGATTCTTAGGAATATCGATGGTCTTATTCTTAAATCCAATAGAAGAAAAGGTAATTTTGTCCCCTTTCAATACAGCAATCGAAAATACGCCGTCGCTGTTGGTGATGGTACCCCTACCCTTCCCTGTTACAATTACACTTGCAGCAGGAATGCCCCGCAAACTATCGGCTGTCATCACAATACCAAACAACTGAATCACGGAATCCTTCTGAAGGTTAACGGGTGTCTGTGCTTTTACTTGCGCAGAGAAAGCTAGTATCAGCAAAGAAAAAAGTATGAATACGTTTTTTTTCATTCAAATAGTATTAAACAGCTGGTTAAAGTTTGCAAATTAGACTAATAAACCAGTCTTCTATGATAATTATCAACAAAGTAAAGTGGTGACTGGTTATTTTTACAGCCAAACTTATTTTTTAACAAAAACTTCGTGATGACAGAGGCAGACATTTTAAAGGCGTTGAGTAATGTACAGGAGCCAGATTTAGGCAAGGACCTTGTTACTTTGAATATGGTGAAAGATATTGTGATTGATGGCAAGCAGGTATCTTTTACAATTGTTTTAACCACCCCGGCTTGCCCGATGAAAGATATGATGAGCAGGGCTAGTGAGAATGCAATAAAGATTCTGGTGGACAAAGAAGCCATCGTAACCGTCAATTTCACCTCCAATACAACCACCAATCGCAAAGATGCGAAGATGGTGTTGGCTGGCGTAAAAAACATTATTGCTGTAGTAAGCGGAAAGGGTGGCGTTGGCAAAAGCACTGTCGCCGCCAATTTTGCCCTTAGCCTTGCAGAAGGTGGTGCAACAGTGGGTTTGATGGATGCCGACATCTATGGCCCTAGTGTGCCGATTATGTTTGGCGTACGTGGCTTGAGACCAATGATGAAAGATGTAGATGGCAAGGGCGTAATTGTACCGCTAAACAAGTATGGCATTAAACTGATGAGTATTGGTTTGCTGGTAGACGAAAAGAATGCCGTTGTGTGGCGTGGTCCAATGGCTAGCAGTGCCATCAAACAGTTTGTGACCGATGTGGACTGGGGCGAACTGGATTATCTGGTGATAGATATGCCGCCCGGCACTGGCGATATCCACCTTACCCTTATGCAGACGGTTCCTGTAACAGGAGTAGTAATTGTGACTACACCGCAAAATGTTGCTTTGGCCGATGCCAAAAAAGGGATTGCCATGTTTGGACAAGCACAGATTAATGTACCAATCATTGGGTTGGTGGAGAATATGGCCTACTTTACCCCTGCCGAGTTACCAGAAAATAAGTACTTTTTGTTTGGTAAAGAAGGGGGAAAAAGATTGGCAGACGAATATGATTTACCTTTCTTGGGACAGATTCCATTGGTACAATCCATAAGAGAAGGTGGCGACGACGGCGTTCCTGCAATGGTTGGAAAGGATGCTATTTCGCAGCAGGCATTCAGAGACATAACGGCTGCCGCTGTAAGAAACATTGCCATGCGCAATGCCAATATGCCGCAGACAAAACTGGTGGAAGTAGTTGCGTAACTGATAATTAATCATCAGAAAATATTTTGCTTGTGGGTAGACTGCTAATCTTTGCATGGTTCAATTTAGAGCCATACGAAGATTAGTACCCGAGCGAAAAAAATGCAATGCTATTGATTGCATTTTTAAAAATGCATCCCTTTTATTTGTCATTAATACAAGCCTGTTAAGCAATAAACTTTAATTTGACAACTATTTTCAGAGAAAATCCGACTAAGGATATAAAAAGCCCTTCCATTGATTAAAAGATCTTTTAGGGATATTAATCATTACCCCCTAGCACTACTACATTATTTGTAACAATTATACTACATGCGTTTGCAAAAAACCCCGTATTTATACGGGGTTTTTCGTAAATCAGTTATTTGTGTAGTTATAGCATTTACATTTGATTCAAACAAAGAAAAGTAAGCCTTAAAAGAGGTGCCAAAAAATTGGAACATTTTTGATACTTCTTACTATACAATTTGAACCTGAATGATAAATGTTGTGTTGTGTGACGCGTCTGAAAATGGCATTCATTTTACCCGAGAATTACTGCACAGTTGTCCATCTATAGAGGTAGCAGCTACGGCAAATAGTAATACTCAACTGCTACAAGTGCTTCAGGATAGAGTGGATGCTGATTTGATTGTTTTGGATATTCATTTGCCCTTTACCAATAGCCTTTCTCTGATTAAATACATCAGCGAAAAGCACCCGTCTTACAAAATATTGGTACACAGCCTGGCTGATGACTTAGAATTGATAACACTTGCAATAACCTTTGGAGCGGGTGGTTTTTTGTATAAAAAGGATATTGTGCCGGGCTTTATGGAAGAGGCAATAACCCAAATACACAGGCGTGGTTATTATACCAATGTAATCGTGACAAAAGAAATATTGGTTGCTGCCAAGAATTGTAAACCGAAGTTGCCCGAGACTGGCATGTTCAGTATCACAAAAAAAGAGGAGGAAGTTTTGAAATTATTGCAAACCTCCAAAACTTTTAAGGAAATAGGGCAAGAACTTGGCTTACAAAAAAGAACTGTTGAATGGCATATTGAAAATATTTATAAGAAACTGGGCGTAACAACTAGGGCGGGAGCCATAGAAATTGGCAGTTTCAAAAAGCAGTATCCACATCCTCTTACTTAACAGAGGATTTTTCATACACCATATCTCTATAAGAGCCAGAACCATCTTTTACTCCTCTTCCTAAAATCATACATACTTCCAATCCCTAAAAATGAGTTCCTACTGTATTTTATTTACCACGGCAGTTTTCATTGCTTTATCCAGGCACTTATTAATGGAGAACGTGCATTGGAGGCGTATTGTGGTGCGTAGTCGTTTTTAATACTCTTTTTTAATTACAAAAAAAGAGCCTCTGATTATTCCTGCCAATTTAGATTTCTGTCTGGCAAACTTAAATTTTGCCAACTCTTCAGGTATGTCAATTCCTTCAGAAAGTTTAAAACCTACTGCCCGTTTTTTAGGGTTATTAAGCGTATAAAGTACATTAATAGAAAGTCCGCTTTCATAAAAAACATGAATCCATTTTATTCCCTCAACCAATAAACTTGCTGTTTCCAATGGCTTAGATTTAATAACAATACCCCTCTCCTCTTCCAAAATTCTGGTAACCCAATCGAGCGTTTCTTTGCTTTCAGATGCTGGAATTACTATAAAATCCTGGTTGTATTTATTCTTAAAATAACGCGCTTCGTTGGCACGCAACCCAGCAAGTGCTTTTGAGAAAGGAGAAGTTTCTAACCCTGTTTCCGACACAGTAATAAAATCTACTTTATAAGCCATAATATAATTATTTATTGTTGATACTAATATATGTTCCAAAAGCAAAAGTACTGGTCAGAACCCGGTTCATGCAACTGCAACAGATCTTTTATGTTTACCCCCTGCTTATCTGCTAATTTTAAAAAAGCTTTACTAACTCAAAAAGAGGTTGCTGTGCAACATCTTAGAAATACCTCTAAAGATTGTTTATGAGAGACTTTTGTGAAGAGTACCTAACATTTGAGAACCCATAACCCTAAGGGAAAAGATAAAGAATAGGCTTCCCTTGTTCAGGTTTACCAGCTTGGTGGCATCGGGGTTCAAACGGCTAGTGTAAGTGGTAATTTTGCTACAAAAAATAAAAAAGCCCTCGAAGATTTTGCTTCGAGGGCTTCTTTATTAAACATTAATCATTATTAAAGACTCCCGAATAATCCTAGTTTTCCTAGTTACACATTTTATTTTTAAGTGTAAGCCTATCTTAGGACAAGTCATTTTGTGGAGTGGAATGGAAACCTAATTAGAATCGATAATTTTATTTTCGAAAACACCCATGTAGACTTTTAAATTTATTTTTTATTAATCCAACAATTATTAGCAACCTTTTTAAGCATTTTGCAAGAATAAAGAGGCATCGTATCGATACGAGGGCATTTTAAAAACTTTTAAGAGGCATCAATTTTATCTGAGGGCATTTTAAAAACTTTTGAGAGGCATCAGTTTTATCTGAGGGCATTTTAAAAACTTCTGAGAGGCATCAATTTTATCCGACGCCTCTTTCTTTGCGATAAAACATGGCTCGTATTGATAGAAAATCTGTTTTTTGGGATATTTTGGGTGCATTCTCTATGTAAAGAGAGGATAAGGGAAATGAATTTAGTTAATAGTATTCCCTTAGTTTTCTATTAACGCTACTAGCAAACTACCGTTACTGTTTTTAAATTGATTTAATGGTGAAGGACGGGGAGAGCTTAGCGTATTGTACAAGATTTCATTGTAAGCCTCACTCTGTCATTGTAAGCCTCAATCCGCCATTGTGAGCCTCACTCGGTCATTGTAAGACTCACTCGGTCATTGTGAGGCTCACTCCGTCATTGTGAGCCTCACTCCGTCATTGTAAGGCTCACTCGTTCATTGTAAGCCTCACTCGGTCATTGTAAGACTCACTCGTTCATTGTAAGGCTCACTCCGTCATTGTGAGGCTCACTCGTTCATTGTGAGCTTCACTCGCTCATTGTGAGCCTCACTCGTTCATTGTGAGCTTCACTCCGCCATTGTGAGGCTCACTCGTTCATTGTAAGGCTTACATCAGCCTAAGTAAGTTAATAAATGCAGTAAAAGAGTTTTTTGTAGAGGAATCCTTTCTTTATTACCTTGTTTACCCCCGTATTTATACGGGGTTTTGCATTTTCTATATTATTTATTGAATCGTTTACCGCACTTTTGGAAACGGACAGGTGACGTGGTGGATAGATGCAGTAATTAAAACGGATTTCTCGAAGAGATTAAGCCCTTTGGATAGCTTGAATTTGGAAAAAGACAGAGAAGAAATAACAGGGGAACCAAAACAATACAGAAAGTACGCGTAGTAACAATACAAAAATGTACGCAACCGAATAAAACCCTAATTTCGCTATTATGCTGACACGACCAGAAATTTATATGATAACCAACAGCTACATAGGAGTTAATGGTGGCTACCTTGGAGACTTTTCCTACAGGACACACGAAGAGTTTTATCCATACTACTGTGATGTAAATATTTCGCCATCAGCTTATGAAGGAACAACTAGACAAAAATTTTTAGCAATACTTGAAAATGCCGATCCATCAACTCAAGCTAAAATTTTAAAAGGAGTTTTAAAAAAGTATCCTGTTGAATTTTTTCCAGAAGAACAAAGAGAAATAAAGCAAAAGGCAGCAAGAGAAATTAAAGAATTAATTAACAGACTTGAAAGTGGACAAGCTGTTGCAAACGAACGACTTTATGTAACAAATGCAACAGTTGAAAGGGCAATACAAGACACAAAAGTTTTAATTGAAACAAATGGCGCGACTAGTGGAGTTGATAGAATTCATACAGCTTTGCACGGTTATTTAAAAGAAGTTTGCAGGCAGGCAGGAATTTCTTTAGGCGAAGGAGAAACTTTGACTCAAGTATTTAAAAAATTAAAAGTAAATCATCCAGCCTTACAAATTGGTGGGACAAGACAAGATGACATTGACCAAATTATTAACTCATTCAGCAACACTTTAGACAAGTTAAACCCAATAAGGAATAAGGCAAGTTTATCACATCCAAACGAAGAACTTTTAGAAGAAGATGAAGCAATGTTTGTAGTCAATTCTGCACAGACAGTTTTAAATTATCTCAATAGGAAATTTAAAAATTAGTTAGTAAAGATTACAGTTAACATCCAAACTGGCGCATGAATGTCGGGCTCTGGGTCATGGCTCCGTCATAGACTAGCCGTTACTAAAGAATAAGCTATTTATTATTCAAGCCTAGTATGAGTTTATTATGAACTCAAAATTCTTGTCTGCCACCTTCCCAAACACTCATTCGTAAGCTGCTACCTTGCTCCCCACCTCATGGTTTTATTATTGAGTTTAGACAATAGAATTGTTTCCCATTTAAGAAACTGCTACATTTGACGAAATTTGTTTATGACGACAAAGTTTGAAGTAGAATTATTGCCAGAAGCAGTTGAGTTTTTAGAAAATATTGACCACAAAGCGAGAGAAAAAGTTTATTACAACATAAAGAAAGCTCAGTTTGTAAACAACAATGAACTATTTAAAAAACTAAACGAGTTTATTTGGGAGTTTCGTACTTTATACAACGGTAATGCATACAGACTTTTTTCATTTTGGGATAATGTTGAAGGTAAAGAAACTTTGGTTTTAGCGACCCATGGAATATTGAAAAAGACACAGAAAACACCATCTAAAGAAATAAAAAGAGCAGAAGAAATAAGAAAGCAATATTTAATAAATAAGACAAAAAATAAATAGTCATGGAAAATAAGTTTAAAACTGTTTCGATAGACACAATGATAGACAAACACATTGGCATGAAAGGAACTGAAAGACGAGATTCCTTTGAAAGCGAATTGAGAATAGACTTATTAGGTCAAGCAATAAAACAAGCAAGACAAGAGCGCAACTTGACACAAGAACAATTAGGCGAACTTGTAGGCGTTCAAAAAGCACAAATTTCTAAGATAGAAAACAGTGTGAAAAATGCGAGATTTGAGACCATTATGAAAGTGTTTGATGCTTTGGGTGTGAAAGTGAATTTCAAAGTCGAGCTTAATGACAAACAACTTACTTACTGATATGACAGGACAAGGCAGCAGCTTACATAAGTGTTTAGGAGAGTGCTTGCGGAACATTCTTCTCAAGGGCCTTCCCAAACTAGCTCATGAATGTCGGGTTCAGTTTCATGCCTCCGTCATGGACTAGCCGTTACTAAGCATACTTCCGTTTAAAAAGCGCCACTTCCCCGTTGCGTATTTACACCAACATCTGCCTGAATAAGTATTACTAAACTTGCTAGATAAGTTCCCCCCAATACTAAACACCCCAAAATCAATCCAATCCTCACTCATATTTCATATTTCACAGTTCATAGTTCCCAACTCTCTCTCTCTTCAATTACATTTGCAATCTTCAAAAGGAAAAAGGATGGCAATTGATTTTAAGCAACTGAAGAGTAAACTGAAAGGGGACTTATTTACGGATAATACAATACGTACGCTGTACGCAACCGATGCTTCGGCATACAGGGAGATGCCGCTTGCTGTTGCTATCCCCAAAGACGAAGAAGATATTCTGGCACTAATTCAGTTTGCTGCCGAAAACAAAACGTCTGTCATTCCCCGCACCGCCGGAACTTCTCTGGCGGGACAGGTTGTTGGAAATGGAATTATTGTGGACGTTTCCAAACACTTCACCAAAATCATTGAACTGAATAAAGAGGAACATTGGGTACGTGTTCAGCCCGGCGTAATCCGCGACGAGTTGAATATGTTCCTGAAACCATACGGCTTGTTCTTTGGCCCCGAAACATCTACCGCCAACAGGGCTATGATTGGTGGTATGGTGGGCAATAACTCTTGTGGTTCCAACTCGGTAGTTTATAGAAGCACAAGGGAACACCTGCTGGAAGTGAATGCCATATTGAGTGATGGAAGTAAAGTTGTATTTGGTGCTTTGAACATTGATGAGTTTCATGCCAAGTGTGAACTGGATACGCTGGAAGGAAATATTTATAAGAAAGTACGTAGTCTGCTGAGCAATTATGAAACACAGGAAGAGATAAGAAAAGAGTTTCCTAAGAAGTCTGTGGAACGTAGGAATACGGGCTATGCAGTGGATATGCTATTGGAAACAGCTCCGTTTACCGCAGGAAGCGAAGACTTTAATTTCTGTAAACTGATTGCAGGTTCTGAGGGTACTTTGGCTTTCCTGACGGAGATAAAACTGCATGTAAATCCACTACCTCCTAAAGAAGTGGGGTTGCTATGTGTGCATTTTAATAGTATTGACGAGGCATTGAGGGCAAACTTAATTGGATTAAAATACAAGCCTAGTGCCAGCGAACTGATTGATCATTATATTCTTGAATGTACCAAAGACAATATTGAACAGAGCAAGAACAGGTTCTTTGTACAAGGGGATCCGGGGGCTATCCTGGTGATTGAGTTTTGCAGGGACAACCGTGAAGATATAGCCGCCATCTGCAAAGAAGTGGAAGCTGATATGCGAGCAAACAACTTAGGGTATCACTTTCCACTATTGTACGGTGCTGATAGCAAGAAGATCTGGAGTTTGCGTAAAGCAGGTCTGGGATTATTAAGCAATCTTCCTGGTGATGAAAAAGCGGTGCCTGTAATTGAAGATACTGCCGTTGATGTGAATGATTTACCTGCATTTATAAGGGAGTTCAATGAAATATTAGCAAAAGATAATCTCTATTCTGTTCACTATGCCCATGCAGGAAGCGGGGAGATTCACTTGCGCCCCATCATCAATCTAAAGACGGTTGAGGGTAACAAACAATTCAGGAAGATTGCCGAAGAGATAGCGACACTAGTAAAGAAATATAAGGGCTCACTGAGTGGAGAACATGGTGATGGAAGATTACGCGGTGAGTTTATCAAGCAAATGGTGGGTGAAAAGAACTATACTTTATTAAAAGAAGTGAAGAAAACCTTTGACCCTGACAACATCTTTAATCCAAATAAGATTGTAGATACACCACCAATGGATACGATGTTGCGCTATGTGCCGGGGCAACAAACACCTGCATTCAAAACGTATTTCAGGTACCACAATCAGGATGTATTGCAACACGCTGAGCAATGTAATGGCTCCGGAGATTGTAGAAAAACAGAATTGAGTGGCGGCACCATGTGTCCTTCTTTTATGGCTACCCGCAATGAAAAAGATACCACAAGGGCAAGGGCAAACATATTGAGGGAGTTCTTGACTAACTCTACGCAAACCAATCG
>CAITVK010000091.1 GCA_903895845.1 uncultured Chitinophagaceae bacterium | reverse complement strand
TAGTAGAGAGAACATTTTCTTGGTTTGACAATGACCGAAGATTGTGCAGGAATTATGAGTTGTTAATGGAATCCGCTGAAGAAATGGTCAAATTATCTGCTATAAAGCTTTTATTGAATAAATTTTAAACAGGCTCTAAGAAGAATGAAGGGTTTATTGCTTTTTTTACAATTGTAGTTGTATTACATTCTATGGGTTATCTGCTTATATTATCTCGCCTCCTGTCTGCGGTATAACTTTTTCATTAATCATTGCTCCAATTACTTGATTGGGAATATCTCAACATGTAAATCAGCCGAAACGAATTCCAAACACTGAATCAGATTGTTCTTACATATTACACTTAATTAATGCTTTGATAGCCTTATCTTGTCTAGATGTATTAATATAAGATAGGAGAGGCACTTTTGGTTTTATGACTGCAATGTCTGTTGATTGTAAACTTTTATTGGATTTGAGGTAAAAAACTGTTGTTCGTTACAAAGCCAACCCTTACATTTGCAGCCGGCAGGTCTTATACGACCAGCTCCTGTTGAAACTCCCCAGGGTAGGAATACAGCAAGGATAGACGGTTGTAGCGGTGCGATGTAAGTAGCCTGCCGATTTTTTTCTTTTTAGATCATACATATATTCTAATCTCTATCAGAAGAATCACCTTACAAATTACAATCTAATGAAATTTTTTATTGACACAGCAAATTTGGCTCACATTAAAGAGGCCAATGATTTAGGCATTTTGGATGGCGTTACAACCAATCCATCGTTGATGGCAAAAGAAGGAATCAAGGGAAATGAGGCCATCTTGAACCATTATAAAACCATCTGCGAACTAGTAGATGGCGATATCAGCGCAGAAGTACTATCTGTTACTTATGATGAAATTATAGCTGAAGGAAAAATATTGGCAGCTATTCACCCAAACATCGTTGTAAAAGTACCAATGATTAAGGACGGTATCAAAGCGATAAAATGGTTTACCGATAATGGTATCAGAACCAATTGTACACTTGTGTTTAGCGCAGGTCAGGCTATATTGGCGGCAAAGGCTGGGGCAACTTATCTGTCTCCTTTCATCGGTCGTTTAGATGATACAAATTGGGACGGGGTCGACTTGATTGCTCAAATTGCAAACATCTATGCCATTCAAGGTTTCGAAACACAAATTCTGGCAGCATCTATCCGTAACCCACTTCATATCGTTAAGTGTGCAGAAGCAGGTGCAGATGTTTGCACTTGTCCTCTGAATTCTATTTTAGGCTTATTAAAGCATCCACTAACAGATATTGGATTGGCTCAGTTTATTGAAGATGCCAAGAAGATGTAAAGTCGTCAAATGATAATATCATAAAAGTCCTGCAGTGTTTTACTGTGGGACTTTTTATTTAATGCCTCCTCTCCATGCTACCAGTTTCTTATCTGCTAGTGCTTCAATTATTTTCAAGACGCATCCAATTAAATCTTTCTTTATTTCAAATTCCCAAAACCGTAGTACTGTATATCCACTATTGAGGTAATGAATATTTGTTTCCATGTCTCGTTCCATATTTCGTTCTATCTTTCGTATCCAAAACTCACGATTTGATTTTATGAGCAACTTCTTATGTTCCCAATTATATCCGTGCCAAAACTCCCCGTCTACAAACACCACCACCTTCTGTTTCATAAACATAATGTCAGGGGTGCCTTTCAGTTTCCTAACATTCGCTCTATATCTAAATCCTAGTTTCCATAATTCTTTCCTTAAAGCAAGTTCAGCCTTGGTATTTCTACCTTTTATTTTACTCATTAGTTTCGAGCGCTCTATGGTTGTATGTAAAAGGGACTTTGACACTAATATAAAATTTAGTCAGATTATAATTAATCAACAGCACTGTAAAACTATAAAATGTAAGTATTCAAATACGTTTCAAAAGCGTAAAAAAATAAAAGCAAACATTTTTTTGGCTCGCTCGTGCCAGCCCCCTATATTTGCACTCCCAAAACGGACAAGGAGCGTTGGTAAATCGGTTAATACACCTCCCTTTCACGGAGGAATGACGGGTTCGACTCCCGTACGCTCTACCAGATTAAAACAAGTCCCAATCTTTAAAAGAGATTGGGATTTTTATTTACATCAGGTTCTAAAATTCTAAACGAAAGATTCTAAACTGATTTGCTATAGAATTTACTTGATTAATCACAATACTTATCAGTTTACTAAACACTATTTAATTAACAATTACTTTTTCTGCTTTGGCAGCATTACAATTGTTTGTTGGAAATCACTTTGCTATACTAGTTGATTTGTGTAATTAAATGCCTTAGTATTGTACTTAAATAAATGTTGATGGAAAAGCACTCTAAAAAGCTATATCTGTGTGTAATGCTTCTTTCAATTTTTGGTATTTGCGCCAAATCGAATGCTCAGTTCTCTATATACCTTGATAGTGCAAAGAATGTGTGTCTTACAGATTCAGTAGTTACTGTGCCATTGAGAATTAAGAATTTTAAAGGCATATTGGAGGTGCAGGGTGCAATCAAGTGGAATCCGTCAATGCTACAATTTTCTGCTGTTAACTATGGAGCGAATAATCCGCTTCAATTAGATAGTAGTATGGTTAATGTTGACACTTTGAATGGTTATATCCTGATTGCGTGGTTTGCCCCCAATATCCTTGTACCCGTTACGCTACCTGATACAACTAGCATACTTTCGATTAATTTTAAGGTTAAAAGCACGGGTAGTGGTAATACTGCTATTAAATTCACAAGTTATCCGGCACTTACCAAAGCAATAGCGTCGCCACTTCCTTCTCAAATAGTAGATAGTTCCTTAAAAGTTCTGACTGATACCTTGTTCTTGCCAGGTTATGTAAGCTTTATTACACCTCCAATTGTTATCCAAAACGGTACTTCTCTTACTGCTGTTGCTAACGGTTCGCCTGTTGGCTATCAGTGGAATCTAGCTGGAGTGCCTGTTTCTGGTGAGACGAATGCCACTTATTTGAATCCAGCAGTTGTTGGGGGTAGTTATACAGTAACTGCTTATTATGCCAATGGGTGCGCAGAAACATCTGCTTCAATTTTACTTCCTATCGTATTAAAGAACTTTACAGGGTATTACAAAGAAGGTAAAGCGAAGCTATTCTGGACTACTACCAGTGAAAATAATATGGCTTATTATGCAATTGAGAAAAGTGATGATGGTAAAAACTTCGTTGTCACTGATAAAGTAAATGCTTTGAACAATAGGACAGGGGCTAGTTATTCTTATATTTCATCTTCAGTTGTAGGTAAAGCCTATTATAGGCTGATGATTGTTGATAAGGATGGAGCAACTTCTTTTAGTAATGTGATTGCTATAAATCCCATTAATTCGCTTTCTATTTCTATCTATCCAAATCCTGTCCACAGTAATCTTTCCTTACACCTGCAGAACAATAAGGCCGAAACTGTTACGGTAAAGGTTAAAGATATGTTGGGAAGGGTAGTTGCGCAACAAACTTCTTCATTGGGTTTGGGTATCAACTCGCTATCAATAAATGTTTCTTATTTATCTATAGGGAATTATCTGGTAGTTGTAGATGGCGATAGCTCGCAACAACTAATGTTTATGAAGTATTAGTTAGATATGAACTTACTCTTTTCTCCGTCATTTACAAATAACCTGCTCCCTTACGATGGAGAAGTATTTCTCTATGAAAACCTGATGAAGGAAACGGTTGTATTGGAATACTTTAATCAGCTAGAAAAGAACATAGCGTGGAAGCAGGAGGGGATGAGAATTTATGGAAAACAGGTCAATTTTCCACGATTGACGGCTTGGTATGGGGATGAAGGTAAAACATATAAATACTCGGGGCTTTTGAATGAACCTTTACCTTTTACAGGGTTATTGGTGGAAATAAAAGAAACTGTTGAACATTTGCTTGGCGAACAATTCAATTCTGCATTATTGAATTTTTATCGCGATGGCAACGATAGCATGGGGTGGCATAGTGATGATGAACCAGAGCTTGGTATTAATCCAACTATTGCCTCGGTTTCTTTTGGGGAGACACGTAATTTTCAATTCAAGCATAAAAAGATAGCCAATACATTGCTCAACTTTTTATTGACCAACAATAGCCTCTTGGTTATGAAAGGATCTACACAACACAACTGGAAGCATCAGGTGCCTAAACGTAGCAAGTTGTCTGGTGCAAGGATAAATATAACTTTTAGAAAGATAAAGGGATCATGATTAGGTAGGAGTGGCAGGCGGAAATATAGAATCATGCTACACCAGATAGCTAGTCACAATGCCATTTCATTTATCCAGCCCTATTTTGCAGACAGTTATTAGAGAAACCTACCTTCCCATTCTCTGGTGGGTAGCCAGCATTCTTCTTTTTTGCCAAACCAATCATACCTGTGTTGGGAGATATAATTGTAAACGGAATCTCTTATAAAAGCGGGAATAATGATAGTGAGATAAAGTAGTGGCAGTAAGGTGTCTAGTTTACGAGCTACTCTAAGGGCAGCGGTAGATTTTAAGTAGACTTTATCATCTTCAATCAGAACAAAAGAATTAAAGTCTTTGGTAGCAAGTCCGTGCTTAGTCAGTAACTGTTGACCGGCCTCGCTTTGTAGGGCAGCAAACTTAAAGATTACTTTTTTATCATGTTTAAGAACAAACTGAACACTGCTGCTGCATAGATTGCAAACTCCATCGAATAGTATAATGTCCATTGTAGTTATGAATTATGAGTTATGAATTATAAGTGATAAGATGTTGACTAATGCCCATTCTGTTTACAGGGACTCATAATTCATAACTCATAACTGTACTATCCCATGTTATGAAATACCTTGTTCACGTCCTCGTCTTGTTCCAACTTTTCAATCAATTTACTAACGTCTTCTGCTTGCTCATCGGTAACAGGAACAGTGGTGGTAGGTATCCATTCTAGTTCTGCACTAATTGGTGTGATGTTTTTATCTTCCAAAGCTTTTTGCAGGCTACCAAAATCGGCAAAGGCGCAACGCAATACCAATATTTCTTCTCCATTTTCACCAACACTTTCTCCTATTTCATCCAAACCGTGGTCTATCAATTCCAACTCAAGATCATCCAAAGACAATCCTTCTGGCTTCAATTTAAAACTACCTACTTTCTTAAACTGAAAGCTTACGCTACCACTGTTTCCCAATGCACCATGCCCTTTATTGAAGTGGCTCTTTACATTGGCAACGGTACGTACATGGTTGTCGGTTGCAGTTTCTACCAACAATGCCACCCCATGAGGCGCGTATCCTTCGTACAAAATCTCTTCGTAGTTGGCAGTATCTTTACCCATTGCCCTTTTGATGGCGGCTTCTACGCGATCTTTTGGCATTCCAACACTTCTGGCATTCTGATAGCAGCGTCTTAGTGCTGGGTTAGTGGCAGGGTCTGGGCCACTTGCCTTTACTGCTATTACTATTTCTTTCCCTATGCGGGTGAAATTCTTTGCCATTTTATCCCATCTGGCAAACATCGTGGCCTTCCGTACTTCAAAAATCCTTCCCATTATCGTTGTTTTATTTTTGCCATCTATTCTATAATGGCTGATTAGGGCGCAAAAATAAGGTTCTTGCTACATTAAAACATATAGAAATAAGACTTCCACTTTGTTTGAGTTTACGATAGGGGCTTTTGGTGTTTAATGGGGGTAGTCTTGTATGGACTTATCTGTTTTTGCCTCACTAGGAAGCAGTAATGTTTGCCTCGCTTGCGAAAATGAATAGGTACAACAAAGTTGTAACAGACAATAGAGAAGAACCATGGCAGGATTGGGCATTAGCGTTTGTTTTCTTTGCAAAGATCCAAAAGATGTATTAACTAAAAGAGGCTACCCTTTAGGGATAGCCTCTTTTTAATTGAAATACGGGAAAGTTTATTTCCCAACTATTTTATAACTTGTCTTACCATTTTCAATGACTTCTTGATAGTACACATGGTCAGGAGATTCAAAGTATTTCTGTCCATTCAAGTAAACAGCTGTAGAATTTGCAGGTAATTGCGGAACGATGTCCCCAACTTCGGGTTCTTGCACTACTTGTGGCGTACTTGGCTGATTTAATACTCCATTGGTACCAATTACAACATAAACCACATTGTTGTTTGCATCCACTTGTTCTTGGTAGTAAGTGCCATTGCATTCGTAATATTTGTTGCCATTTATTGTCACAACCTTAGCATCGCTAGGTATTGAATTGACTTTTGCACCAATTGGTGGGGCAACAATTTCATATTGATTGTCCTCAGTTCTTCTGTAGAAAACACTGTTGTAATAGTAATATGGATAACCATCCCAATAGAAATCGTAGTATCCAAAAGGAAGCCATCCTAGTCTTAAGCCGAGTGTTGGATAAAAAGGATATAGACCATAAGGACTAAATACGTTGATGCCATATCCACGATAGCCATATCCATGATGACCATATCCGCCGCCATACCTTACAGTATATCCACCACGTGACATGTAAGAGCCCTCGTAACGACTACCACCAGAACGCCCTGCATACCGATTGTCGTTATAATTGCCACTGCCACTAGTTACATTGCCCTGACCAATGCCAACATTAGTGGGAGCCGTACCTCTACTTTCAAAGCGTCCTTTGTTATAGCCACTATTTTCACTCACTTGTGGTCGGTATATATTATTGTTGCTGGAATTATTACTAACTTGTGGGCGCGAGATATTGTTATTGCTGCTATTACCACTTACTTGTGGTCTCGAAATGCTATTATTATTGGTACTTGGCGCTGTGTAGTGAGAGCCACCAACGCCGCTACTAAAACCGCCATGCGACCCACCACCACCACTGCCCCCACGGTGTTGTGCAGAAGCAGCTGTAACAAATAATCCGACTGCTATAACTGTAGCAGCAACTGAATTTTTTATTTGAATCTTTTTCATAACCTTTATTTTTATTCCTGTCTTTATAATACAAATTTCGTGTAAAGTTTTAATTAGGAAATGTTAACGTGCCAAAAAAGCATTCGATAATCGGCAAACACAGCAAATAAACCGTTGGCAATGCAGTTTGCAAAGTAGTACGATAGATTAATCATCGAACCTAATCTTTGTTTTCGGAACCATCTTCAACTTGGTCAATAATATCTGTTTCAACTGCGTTTTTACAATATGTCCCATTGTTTTGGCACGTAGAAACTTATTCTGTTTAAAATGTTCTGATAAATCCAAAGCCAGTTTACTTATCTTTTCGGGGGATGAGATGTTGTCGTGGCACATAATATCCAGCAATTCTTTCATCCGATATAATGCAGATGCCAATCTGAATACCACTTTTGTCCGCTCCTCTGCTTGGTATTGTGTGATAGATTCTTTGTTCAACACCTTGCCCACCTGCTCCACAAAGGGATAATTATCCTTGAAGAACTGTGGCAAATACAAGTTCTTTCTGCCTTCATAACTCTGTTGGTCAAAGTCGATAGCCCTTATTACGTAATCAATGTTTTCAATATCAGGCGTAATGTCAACAACAAAATTATAACTACGCATATCACCCAACAACCGCATAAAGCAACGTTCGTTAAACTTCACGAACTCTTTGGCAAAGCGTATCTGATTGGTTTCGGGTCGATCGAGATAATTCTTAATAAATTCATCGCCCGGTATGCCTGGAATATGTTCTTCTATCAGGGTCTGGTTATTGGTGAAATAAGTCATCCTGTTGGGTGAAAGCAGGTGTTCCAGCTCTAATCCATACACCCGGCTTGCATCTGCTTTCTTTATGTAGTAGTGGTCGCAATTGTCATTAAACCTGTTCTTGATTCTTATTCTGAATGGCTGACTGTTACCAAAAGCACAAAAGTCTATCCGTTCTACATCCAGTTGTGTCACAAAGCTGAAATCCCCTTCTGTTTTAAGGATGGCATACACTTTTACCAAGGCTTCACTCAGGTATTGCCATTCGCGCATGTCGTAAGAAACGGTTTCCCAATAGGCATCTTTCCCCGTCTTATCTTTTAGTGGGATGGAATAAGTAAAGCGTTGCAAATCCTCATAGTGAATCGGCAAATAGACCTCGCGACCATACTTCACCAGATACTTACGTAAGTCTGTATTGATGGGGTAAATAGGTTTCTTCCTACTCGGCTTATTAACTTCTACATCTTTTTGATTGAAATCCAGCATAGCTCATTAATAAAAATTAAACACATAGAAACATAGTTACATAGTACACATAGGAAAACGGATCAATTTGGCAAGTAGGTATAAAGCTCATTTACAACTGTTTGTTGCCCTTCTTTAAAAATGTTATTGCAGCAAAAGTTAATCACGATTCCTTTTGGCTTATTGAGTAAGCGCATGTAACTAAGAACTTGTGCTAAATGAAGAGGGTTCAGTTTCTCAACTGCTTTAAGTTCAACAACAATAATATCCTCTACAAGCAAATCTAATCTCAAATCAGCATCAAGTGTAAACCCTTTGTAGTTGATTGGTATTTTTAGTTGTGACTGAGAAGTCATCCCTCTAAGTTCCATTTCTTTAATCATACATTTTTCATACACGCTCTCCAGTAGTCCCGAACCTAATGCTTTGTGAACCTCAATGGCACAGCCAATTATATCAAAAGTTATCTGGTCAACTACTTTCTTTGTCAACATATCAATATTTTAAGAAGAGAAAATAAACGGTATATAGAAAAC
>CAITVK010000090.1 GCA_903895845.1 uncultured Chitinophagaceae bacterium | reverse complement strand
ACCATCTGCAACTTCTATGAAAAATATATTTACAGTATAGTAATGGTGCAATACCAGTTTATCTTGTTTACAGCAGGCAAAATCCTTTTTAGTGTCATAGTGTTTACCAAGCATTTTGGTAAAGGAAGCAGTAATTGTTCCCAAGAACATCATACCTGTAATTGCGATTGTTGCTACATGAAATTTAAGATTTGCTATCATAACTTTTTATTTTAATTGTCGTTGTATTTCTTTGTTTGACGATGTAAAAGTGCAACCGATAGCTTCCGTGGGAAATCCCTTGAACTAGGGGGTACCTTCTTTGCATTGTTTTAAATCATCTACGAAATAAAAAAGCCCCCGGTTTCGGGAGCTTCAAAAAGTATTTGAACAACTAAAATAATAGAGTAAACAAGCGTCTATCCTCGTTTAAATCGGAGAAATTTTATGACACCCAATATGATAAGAATTTGAGAAAGTCCATTACCGCAGGCAACAAAAACATCCAAAATAGAATGTCTTCTGTGATAGACTATTTCATCGATACTGTAAACCATATTTGTAAAAAGAAGACAAAGGACGCCAAATGCAAATAGGAGTCTAATTTTTTTTAGTTGTGGAATGCTCCACATATTCGCAACTATACCAGCAAGTAGTGCAATTAAAGTCCCGTGGGCGTAAAGCCAGATGTTTCCACCTTCAAAAGGTAATTTGAGTGCCTTATTAATAAAAGCAGAAGAGGCAAGTGCAATAATTATGAATACAGGGATTACTTTTTTTAAGTAGATGTAAAAAAGTTTTTTCTCAGGTGCATTCCTTTGAATAGAAATGAACATGAAAAAATAAAGCAGATATGTAAAACTGTATAAGAACAAGCAGGACGTCCAAACAAATTTATCCGAATATAATCCGCAAACATCAGAGACAAGCGTGCATAAAAGTACAAAATACAATAAAAGTCTTGCAGCCAATGTTTGAGAAGAACTTCTTATGTTAAAGGCCGTATTACTCATAAACCACAGGGTAAGTATCGGAATGAGTAATGGCTTAGCATAGATTCTACTCCCATAATTACCTACATAAAGCAAGCAGCAATCAGCAAAAAGAAATAAAGAATAAATAAGTAACAAATAGTACTTTTCAAAAAAGGTTTTCTCGCTCTGCATCGTTAATTGAGTGTTTAGAAAAATAAAGATATACAAAAAGAGTCATATAGACTCTGTATGGCTTCGTAATAGATTGATTATTTCTACTGATGCTTTACGTGTTTCGGCAGTGTATTGAACTTATTTTTCTATCGATTCAAAAATTGTATGAATCTTGGGTCAGAAAATATTTTTTTGACCATTAAATCTGCTCCATATTTAGTAGGGTGATCAGTGTCAAATAAATAAGGATCCAAGTTGGGACTGAGTTTAGGTATAGTCGTTCTGTAATAAATGTCAATGTAATAAGGTTTCAATTTTTCATTCATAAAGTCATTAAATAACGCCGTTTTTTTGTCAGTATAAAAGGCTGTGAGATCAGTATTGTTTTCTAGCCCCTTTGCTATGATTGAAGGAAAAGGTATGGTGTAAACATTTGACTGACCTAGAATTACAACTGGTATTCCCAGCTTTTTTAAATAGTCTATCACTTTTAACGAAGGTTCAACCACTTCTTTCGGGTGGGGAAACCAGTTGCCTCCAAGTATTACACCATCAATATGTTGCTTATTTTTAATTAAGAAGTCATAAAATATATACTTATATAGTTGATGGCAATAGTCAGAAGGACCATTATCATCAAGAAATGCAAATCCAAATGCCGCAGTTGCTTGTAAAAAATTAATATTTCTTCTGGCAAATTCCTCTCTTAAAGAACTTGATAGCGCAGCAGCATGGCTGTCTCCTAATAACAGAAAATTCTTCCTGGAACTATCTATTTTCAAGCAATCTCTCTTCTTAAAATCTTCCAGTTTATCATTGCCACTCGATACAAAACAACAATTTTGGCTGAACTGTTTGTGTATTTCCAAACCATGTGTGTCATTATACTCAGCCATTTCCAAAGTTTGTTTTTTGAAGAACCTTTTATTGGCATCAATAGTGGTCAATTTATTGGTTGAATAAGCCAAGATTCCCAAAATCAAAATGATTGGAATACTGTTTTTCAATTTTATAGACTCTATAAACCTAAAACTTAAGTACGCCAACAGAAAGGACAAAAGGATGATAGCGCATATTGTAAGGGTATTTAATTGATAGCCCATGTACTGTGCAAATACAATCAAAGGCCAATGCCATAGATAAAGAGAATAGGATATTTTGCCAGTAAATTGGATAAAACCGTTTTTCAAGATGGCATAATCATTTTGATTGGCTACAAGTACCATAAAAGTTGCCACTATCGGAATAATCGTAAATACTCCCGGCCAGAGTAGCTTATTGTTTAGTAAAATGGTCGATAAAAGAATGATAATATAAGATGCAATCAGTAGGGCTTTATTTTTAAAAGTAACCCTTCTTTCAGCCAACAGTGCCAATCCTCCAACCAGCATCTCCCATGTTCTCATTGGCAATAAATAAAAAGAGGCTGTGGCAGACCTGTAAGTCCAGAAAATAGATAAGCAACACAACAAAAGAGTAGCTACGGCAATAAAGATGGTAAGCTGTTTTTTAGCTTTAAAAATTTTGCTGATAACCCACAATACAAGTGGATAAATTAAATAGAATTGCCACTCTACAGATAATGACCATGTATGTAAAAAAATATTATTTTCCGATGCAGAATCAAAATAACCCGAGTGTTTCCAATAAGAGATATTAGAAAAGAAGAGCAGGCTAGATGTGGCATTGCCCTCATTGGCTTTATATTCATTTGGTAAGTAAAAGAAGAAGCCAGTAATAGATACAATCAAAACCATCACAAGCAAAGCGGGTACAATCCGCTTTATTCTCTTTCCCCAAAAGTCAAATACAGATAGGTTGTTGTTGTCAAGTCCATCAAAAATGATTCTGGACATCAAATAACCAGAGATAACAAAGAATACGTCTACGCCTGCAAACCCACCAGAAAAGAAAGGCATCCTCAAATGAAAAAACAAGACACTCAATACTGCAATTGCTCTTAGTGCATTGATGTCATATCTAAATTTGGTCATAAAAATTCAAGTAACTTATTTATTGCGGTAAAGATGCAGAAATAACAAATACGGTAATTTATTGAAGCTGAATAATTGTAAAATGGGGGTATAATACTTTCCCCGCCAGTCCACCTCAAACTCGCTAAAATCTTCGCTGCTGCCGCATCGTCTGTGGCGTGTGGACTTTGCTATAATAAAAAAAATACCTCCTCATATTTTGCACCTGAACGCACGGCAAGTGTGCACAAGCATCCAAATTCACTAGTGAGGCTACAGACGGCGGCTAGCCAGATAAACGTAGCAAAATCAATTACCTAACTTCTATTTCTATTTCATTTTCTATTCTAATTTCTTCATAAATAGAGATATTGGCATTTAACACCTCAATAGAAACAACCAACGCATAGGGAACAGCTTCTTTATTTTTATCCCATCCTTTGTGACCTTTTACACAAAAACTGATTTCTTCAGGTAGTCGGTTTGATTCTATTATTGTCCAATCTTTTTGAACCGTACTATTATTTCTGTTTATTTCCTTTGCAGATCCACTACCTATTCTATTTTTAATTTTCCATTGAAAAGTTCCAAGACCTTTTCTGGCATCTGAATCATAATTCGTTACCACTTTATCTATTTCCTTCAATACATAATCTTTGAAGTCATCTAATGATTCGTCAATCTTTGATGTTTCCCAATCTAGCCAAGTTGATAGATACGATTTCATTTTTTGACGTGTTCTCCTAACTTTTGCCGTATATGCCAAAGTAACTTCTATCAAAATATCATATTCGTCACCTTGATTCCTCAGATCTTTTGGTATTTTAATAGAATAGATATGCCCTTCTTCTGCTTTAATTTCCTCGGTTTTATAAAATGAAACTCTTTGTTCTGTATTTTTAGTTACACGCTCTAACGAGGGTAACCCATATCCAAAATGCCTTAAACTTTCAGTGGTAGGATTCAAAAAATCATCATTGGGTAATCTTGCACCTTGAACTACTAAAGCCCTCAGTAAGTTTATACCTTCATCTGGATATAGTTTCTTTAGCTGCGCAACAATATGAGTTACTTTAGGAGTAGAAAATGATGTTCCCACACTGTCTATACTGTAAGCACCTCCTCCATTTAATGTTGATCTTATTAGCTCTACACCCGTTTCATTATTGACTCTGACAGTGTTAATTCCATTCTTTGATAAAACCAAACCTCCACCATACTCCACCACATCTGGTTTTATCTCTCCCCAAATACCTAGACCTATTCTTGAGAAAGGAGATATATCATCTTTTCCACCTAAGGATTTCCAATACTCATCTTCAAAATCAGCATGATTTATTGAGCCAACAACTAATGCAAAACTACTTTGTGCAGGATTAGCTATTTGGCAGTATGGATTTAATAAGTAATTAGGGTAACTTTCTCCCAACCTTACATATTCTCTGATAGTATCAAAAGCAATATTTCCAGCAGATATTATAAAAAGAACATTTCGTTCGTGAATAATTGAATCAATGGTGGCAGCCCATGAAGACATGTGTTTTTTCCTGAAAGTGGTTTTTGAATTAACTGAAAGATTGAAGATTGTACATTCTTCATTGCCATTAACTATTTCATTCATTAATTCTGCGGGCAACTTGTTCAGCAAATCACTATTGGCATCTAAAACGCGCAAATTTCTTATCCAAAAAGGAAGTTTATAAGGCGATGTAATATTAGATACTCCATTTGGATAAAGTATCGCACCAGCTACTTTCGTTCCATGCCCACCATTAACTACGTAATCGGCAGTAGAAGTATCTTTTTCAAGGTAAGATTTAGATTTAGGATGATTAATTGCAGCCTCTAAATATTTGTGGTTTTCCATTATACCACTATCAATTACCCCAACCTCTGGCGAATCAACTTCCGGTGGTAGAATTTTCAATTCAGTATCAACTTCATCTATGGAATTACTTAAAACGCCACCAATCTGTTCTAATTCGGAAACTTCAAATACAAAAGGATAGTTAACAACTAAATCTTTAAGACCTTTACCTGTAATCTCTACATCGCAAGTAAAACTATCTTCCATATCTATGATACTACTAGTTCTAGTTCCATAGTTAGAAATAAAAACTTCAAAATGCTCAATTCTTAAGTCAAACTGATTTTCTCTTTCTATTGTTTCCTCCCTATACTGCTCTAACCGTCTTAGACCATTTCGTTTAGAAGAATCAGGTTCTGCTCTAAGTGGTTTGTCAAAAGCAATACCTACTTCTAATTTATATAAAGCATTATCATCAATAAAACTCCACTTAGCCAGTAGTTCATCAGAAAGAATATGCTTCGGTTTCCAATCCTCTCTATTGCCAGAGATAATTTGCCACAAATCAGCTATTTTAGCTGAACCAAAAGTTTCTCTGGCAAAACCATTTATTTTCTCTTCTAGCCGACGTAATCCATCTATAGAAGCTCCAATTATATAGCCATCCTCTTCTTCTGAAATGATTTCTATACCCAAATATTTCAGATCAAATAACCCATTTATTAAATCAGGGTTTACTTGTAAAAAGATAGGAATTGTTTCTTGGTTTAAAAATGCCAATGACTCATTTTCTCTTTGAAGTATTTGAGTAAACCAATCGTTTTTTAAGTTAGTTGCCTCATTAATTAAATTTTGACTATGATTTTGTCTGTTATCTTTATTATATTGGGATATTACACTAGTACCACCTCCACCAAATATTCTGGGTTCGCCCTCTATTTTTTGTACAAATTTCAGGTGTGGGAATTGTTCCATAGGACATCATTATTACTTATTAATGGCTTCGTTTTCTTCTAAAGACTTGTCTAAGTCCTCAATAGATATTTCTGTTTTAGAATGAATAATTGCCTTCTTAGCTGCATCGTTTGCTATTTTTACAACTATAGCATAAGACATCCCAATCATTCGTTGGGCAAATTCTTTAAGATTAATTTTAGGACTGAGTTTAAGTGCAGAAAAAGATATTTTAAGTAACTCAGCAATTTCCTTCTCTGTGGGTTTTGGCAATTCTATAAAATCATCAAACCTTCTAAAAAGTGCCTTATCTATCGTTCCTTCAAGATTGGTGGTTGCTATTAAAATTCCTTCTCCATTATATTCTTCCAATAAGCCCAATAAAATGTTTACTATTCGGTGGATCTCTCCAACGTCATTTGAGTTTACGTTCCTTTGTTTTCCTATAATATCAAACTCATCCAATAATAAAACACAAGGAAACTCATTGATACTTTCAAAAAGCTTCTGCAAATTCGAGGCTGACTCTCCTAGGTAAGAGGAAATGATAGAGTCAAAACGTACTTTATAGAAAGGCAAACCTAAATCCCAAGCAATTTTTTCTGCAGCCATGCTTTTGCCACATCCCGAAGAGCCATATAGTAAAATCTTTTTACGTGGCTTTAATCCATGATGTGCCAATCGTTCTCTAGCAAGGTATTCTTTTTCAATTCGAAGTATTTTACTTTCCACCTCTGAAAATAATACCATATCATGCCTAAGGCTATCATTCTCAATATGAGTAGCCAATGGCAATCTATAACGCCTATCAAGCGGAACCTTGAAGTCTATTTCTCTAGCTACTTTTAATGTGGGTTTATAATCAGTAGATTTATTAGCCAACTTCTCTAAAAGGATACTATTAAGTTTATTAGCTAGATTAACGTGTCCTCTTCCTTTTTCATTCTCAATAATACTATAGGCAACCTTTATTAAAGACGAATTCTCTTCCCCTTCAATAGATTTAAACAACCTTGTTAATAGTGCCTGATTCATTTTTGTCTTATTTGACTTTTACAAAAATACATGTTAAGGTCATTGATAAAATAACCATTATAAATAATTGATAAATTTGACATTGTTGACAATGTAAGAATTAAACAAAAAAGGTCAAAAGCCTTCAGTCTCACAACCTCCAGCTTTCAACCCCCTTCTCTGCCTAAAACTCATATTTCATAGTTCATATTCCATAACTAAATCGCCCTCATCGCCACTGCCAATACACTAATTTTTCCAAGAGCAAATTCCATGACTGTATCAAAATCCACAAAGCCCACTTTCTTACAAGTCACATGATACGTCCCAGGTTTCATCCGGTCTATCAGAGATAAACCACTAATGTTCGAAATTGCACTCCTCGCAACTTCCACAATAGTTACCGTCACCCCTTCCAACAAAGCCCCTGTAGCCGCATTTGTATTCGTAACCTTCAAGCCCGTAGCCTTATTTCCCAATGAACTGATCGTCCGTGACAAATGATACGCCTCCACCATCTCAGCATCCGTATCCTCATATTCCGGCACCAACAAATCATCAATTATTTCCAGATAAGCATCACATTCATCTATAAAAACCTCAATCTGCCCCGTTGCCACAGCCCTTGTTGTTATCGCCTGTTTTGGAGTACCAATATCTGTTGTGGCAAGCCCAATAGCAGTTGATATCGCAGCAACATCCGCAGCAACAACCTTATAGCCAGTCAAACTACCAATGTTTGTACTCAAAGCTGTTTCAATCGTTGTTAGCGAATTAATAACCACAGATTGGGTCATATCACTAAATGTCGATACTTGTACATCAAACAAAGCTTCCAATGTCGCATTTCCAGTATTCTTCGCCCAAGCCCTTGCTTTTCTTGCCGACTTCACAGTCAACTTTATGGCAGTATCCAAATTAGTATCCTTAGTTGTAACCACGCCACTTATTTTCAGCCCTTGCTTCCCAATTTCTAGCTGCAAGCTATTGTATGAACCTTTAAATCCCGTTATTTCTGTCACCAATTGTGCAAAATCAGCAAATACAGTAGTATACTTATCAAAAAATAGAATCATTGCTATCAGCATGTTCACTTTAGCCGTTTGTCTCTTTGTCATTTTATGTAATTTTTTTATTTTAATTGAATGAAAATGGGGTCAATAATTCCCATTTTAGATGTAAAAACCTTTTTTTAATGTCAGGGAGGGTTATTCTACCGAGAGATGCCGATATTGCAATGTCAAGTCCAATAAATCTATTGTAAGATGCAATAATGTTATTGTCAGACGCGATAATCCTTGTGTAAGATGCAATAATCTTACCGTCAGATGCAATAATGTCAATGTCAGATACAATAAACCTTATGTCAGATTCATTAATTTACAAGTAGCACACAATAATCTCCAAGTAGTATATCCTTGCAAAAAAGTCAAGGCGGGTTATGTATGGAAGATGCCAGCAACAGAAGGTCTAGCAAGTATTTATAAATAGAAGAATAGGGGGCAATCATTTTCATTATCCAATCATTCTGATGCAATACTACAAAGGGCATCATTGGAAAGGGGATAAGGTTCTGCACATAGCTGCTAATAAAAAAGCTAGGCTGACCCCGATGGGTCAGTCTAGCTTCAAAATATAAAATCAAACCGATCACAGCGTCACGCCATCGGTCTTATGCTTGTACTTTTCTCAGTCTCTTTACGCCATAGCTTATCCCGGAAGCTGCCAGCATCAAACTCATCCCCCCATCAAACGGAACAGTAGGCCCATCTGTTGTGGGGCCGGTTCCACTACCCTGGTTACCTGGCCCGGGATTGGGTTGTGCATTAGATACTGTAGCTATACAAAAGCCCAATAGCAAGAAGCACATTACTTTTATTGCCGATTTCAATATGTTGTTTCTCATTCTTTCAATTTAATTTGTTTGTAATAAAATCCCCGGCCTCAATCGGTTCCCTTTTGAGGCCGGAGGGGGTGATTATTTTACTTCTATTTGAGTTTGATAAGCGGTACCATTACTTCCTGTCAAACTGATCGTATAAGTACCTGAAGCCAGTTTGCTGGTAGCAATTGCCTCGGATGATGAACCTGAAACGTGTGAGATGTTCTTTGCAAACACTTGCTGACCCAGCTTATTTACAATACGCACCGCATAGCTTCCAGCTTCAAGGTTGTTCAACTGAAGGTTGAAGTTATTGCCCACAACAGGGTTTGGATATACGCTGATGGCACCTTTCGCTTTACCTGCAACAGCAACCACAACTGAACTATACCCTACCGAACCAGTATTGTTTACTACTTTGATGCGGTAGTAGTTGTTGCCTTGTTGTGCAGCGGCATCCACATAAGAGTAGGTTGCATTGCCAGCCTTGGCAGTAGAAAGGGTGGAGAAAGAAACACCATTGGTAGAATGTTCTATCACATAACTGGCCACATTGGTTTCTCCCGTAACAGACCATTTAACTAGGATGCCGTTGGATTGTGCGGCAGCAGTTACAGCAATCGACTTCACTGGCAAGGCACTCGCACCGAATACAATGCTGTACCTGTTGCCATAGTTGGCAGCATCTGTTGTTACAGTTGCAAAAGTCAATGCAGTGTTGCTACCGGCAAGCAATGTCTTTGCACCAGTAACGTTATCCTTGATATAAGCATCAACACCATTGCCTGTAAATTCAGATGCATCCAGTCTCAAAGTATAAGATGTGTTAGATTTAAGGTTATACAAATGAACTGGAAATTCGTCTGATACCGTTGGTAATGCGTATCCATT
>CAITVK010000089.1 GCA_903895845.1 uncultured Chitinophagaceae bacterium | reverse complement strand
CTATGACACTAAAAAGGATTTTGCCTGCTGTAAACAAGATAAACTGGTATTGCACCATTACTATACTGTAAATATATTTTTCATAGAAGTTGCAGATGGTTACACAGAAGAGAATACTGGTAAAGCTAGTGTAGGCGGTTGCGACATCAGGTGTAACGACTAATAACATTACTTTCCTATGTTACTTTCAATAGACAAGGGCTTCCTCGCAGAGGGAGCCTTTTTGTTTGTGTATACATGAAGCTAATGTGTATTTGATACACGACACCCCCTAATTTAAACGGTTGTACAGGGATTGCCGCTGACGCACTTTTGTACCGTCAAACAAAGAGAAATAAGTCACCATTAAAATAAAGAATTATGTTAGCAAATCTTAAATTAAACATTGCAGCAATCGCAATTACAGGAATGCTATTCACAGCTACTATTACCGCACCATTCACCAAAATGTTTGGCAAGCACTACAATGACAAAAAAGACTTTGTATGCTGCAAGCAAGATCAATTGGTGTTGCACCATTACTACACCGTGAATATATTCTGGGTGGAAGTTGCAGATGGTTACACAGAAGAAAATACTGGAAAGAAAAGTGAGGGTGGATGCAATATTAAATGTGTAGACTAGTTTTTGTTCAACATCCTGTTTCAAAGCAAATGCAAGCTTCTCTTATTGAGAAGCTTTTTTTATTGCATTCAATCAGTTATTGTTATTCTACAGTCGTGATAACTGGCTGTTCCTCGGTATGCTCTAACTTAAAAAATGTTTTTTGAAATAAAAGAATCACCATTACCCCGACCGAAATTGATGCATCGGCAAAATTAAATATGGGGTCGAAAAAAGTAAATTCGCTACCGCCCCAAAAGGGAATCCATGATGGCAAATGTTCAATTTTTATAATTGGAAAGTAAAGCATATCCACCACTTTGCCATGCAAAAAGCTAGCGTATCCACCATCTTTTGGAAATAGGTGAGCCACATTTGGAAAACAATCACTACTATTTTCAAATATAATCCCATAAAACATGCTGTCTATCAAATTACCCAAAGCGCCAGCAAAAATCATCCCTGCACAAATGATAAACCCTTTATGATATTTCTTTTCAATGAATCCTTTCAATAAAAACACACCCCAAATTACTGCAAAGAGTCTGAAAAGTGTAAGTACAATCTTCCCGAAGTCACCTCCAAATTTCCATCCCCATGCCATTCCTTCATTTTCAACGAAGTAGAGGGAGAAATTGGGAACAACCCCATTAGAACCTAAGACTGCGTGGTTTTCATGCAAGAAATAGTGTGTTTTGATATAGAACTTTAAAGCCTGATCGATAATGATAATTCCCGATATGATGAATGCCAAATGTTTACCTTTCATACTTGTTTCTTTAAAGTGATGGCAAATATAAGGTTTGCGCCTTTTGACCTAATAAAGCAATAAAAAGCGCCTGATAGTTTAACAAGTTTATGGGAGAACAAACTATGATTTGATAACTCAGCTTTTAGGAATTGGTGAGCAGGAAACTGTAATGCCAATTATGAGTTCTTGCCGACATCGCTTATATTTTGACAGTTCAGCGGCTTTTCTCTTGTCATGATGGCAGTATAAAAAGGGGTGGTATTGTGTTTGATTGCAGTGTTTCACTTTTAATTAAATGAATAATTAAACAAATTTAAGCTATGCAAAAAGGACAAATAAGGGTTCAAACAGAGAACATTTTCCCTATTATCAAAAAATTCTTATACAGTGATCACGAGATTTTTTTGCGTGAATTGGTGAGTAATGCTGTTGATGCATCTCAAAAAATAAAAACACTTTCGAGCATTGGTGAAGCGAAAGGTGATTTGGGCGAATTGAGAATTGATGTGATTCTTGACACCAAAGAAAAAACCATTACCGTGCAAGACAAGGGTGTGGGTATGACCAAAGAAGAAGTAGATAAATACCTGAATCAAGTGGCGTTTAGTGGCGCCGAAGAGTTTTTGACAAAGTATAAAGATGCTAACATCATCGGGCATTTTGGTCTTGGCTTTTACAGCTCTTTTATGGTGAGTGAAAAGGTGGATGTATTGACCCAATCATATAAGGATGAAGCCCCAACTGTATTCTGGAGTTGTGATGGCAGCCCGGAATTTGAGTTGTATGAGGTAGAGAAAAAAGAACGTGGCACCAAAATAATCATGCACGTAAATGAAGAAAGCAGCGAGTTTCTGGATGCTTACAGACTAAAGGGCATCCTTGAAAAGTTCTGTAAATTCTTACCAGTACCTATCTTCTTTAGTGAAGCCGATGCAAAAGAAGAAGACATCAAACAAATAAATAACCCGAACCCCATCTGGACAAGAAAGCCAAGTGAGTTAACGGATGATGACTACAGAAATTTCTACAAGGAGCTGTACCCGATGGGTGAAACACCTTTGTTTTGGATACATTTAAACGTAGATTATCCTTTTAACTTAACTGGTATCTTGTATTTCCCTAAAATCAAACAGAGCTACGAAATACAAAAAGACAAGATTCAATTATACAGTAACCAAGTATTTGTAACCGATGAGGTGAAGGATATTGTTCCAGAGTTTTTGATGCTGTTGCATGGTGTAATTGATAGTCCTGATATTCCATTGAACGTGAGTCGTAGCTATTTGCAAGGCGACCCGAATGTGAAAAAGATAAATAGCCACATTACCAAGAAAGTAGCCGACAAACTAGAAGAAATATTCAGGAACGACCGTGAATCTTTCCAAGACAAATGGGAAAGCCTTGGTCTTTTTGTGAAATATGGTATGATGACAGACGACAAGTTCCTTGAAAAAGCAAACAAATTTTTGGTGATGGAAGACGCTACTTCACCAAAATCGGTTACACAAGAGGATGGTCAGGTCGTTAGCAAAAAGACATTCTACACCCTAGAAGAGTATAAATCAGCTACGGATGTGTTGCAAAAGAATAAAGAAGGTAAAAATGTTATTCTTTATACGACAGATCCAATTCAGCAAGACATCTACATTCAGGCTTGTTTGGCAAAGGGGTTGATTGTGGTGAAAGCAGAAACTTTGGTGGATGCGGCTTTTATCAACCACATGGAAATGAAATGGGAGAACGTGAATTTTGTACGTGTTGATGCGGACATTGTAGACAATTTAATTGACAAACAAGAACATCACGAAAGTGTTTTGAGCAATGATGAGCAAGAAACCTTGAAGAAATTATTCGAAATCCCTGCCAATAATCTACACCTTACTGTAGAGGTAAAGGGGTTGGTAAACAATCCGGCTCCAGTAGTGGCTACCCGTCCAGAATTTATGCGTCGTATGAAAGATATGGGAGCTGTAGGTGGTGGAATGGGAGCCTTCTATGCACAAATGCCCGATGAAGTAACGCTTACTGTAAACGGTAATCACCCAATTTATCAGTCTTTATTAAAGGAAAGCGATATTGACAAGCAAGGTAAACAAATAAGGAACCTAGCTGACCTAGCATTATTGTCCCAAGGATTGTTGAAAGGAAACGACCTGACAAGTTTCATTGCCAGAAGCGTAGAGTTGATGAATAACTAAATATAGCGGATAACAATCTTTGTTAGATAGTAGCCAGCCTCTCGGGGCTGGCTTTTTTGTGTGCAATAATTTCTCCCATTTATATTTATTACTATTTTACTAAATTTTATATATTTGTGCATTGCTTGTAAATAAAATAGTGTACAAATGAAACCTTTAATAGAGAAACTCCCCCTTAGTCAAAACACCTCTTTTGTAGCCAATATACATACAACCCCAAACTTTGAAGTCCCTTGGCATCAGCATGTTGAATACGAGCTTATCTTATTTGTGAGAGGCGAGGGACATAGCTATATAGGTAATTATGTTGGCAACTTTATAGTTGATGATATATACTTTCTGGGTAGTAATCTACCTCATACTTTTCAAAAAGATAATCCTGATTTAATAACAAGCGCTATTGTAGTTCATTTTAATGAAAACTTTTGGGGAGATTCTTTTCTGCAACTCCCAGAGTGCAAACAAATAAACAATCTTCTCAAAACGTCTCTCCGAGGGCTATATATTGAAGGGAAAACAAAGATTGCCTTGGGCAATCTAATAAAAAAACTAGTTGATGCAAAAGGTTTTGACCGGATTCTTTTATTAATGGAGTGTCTTCAACTGATGGAAAAAAATCAGGAGTACACCACTCTTTCGACTCAAGAAGTAAAAGAGTTTAATCCTAAAAACAAGGAACGTATTGATAAGATATTTCAATTTACTATTGCTAATTTTCAGGAAGTAATTAAAATTGAAGAAGTAGCCAAGCATGCACAGATGAGCGTTCCTGCTTTTTGTAACTACTTTAAGAAAAGTACCAAGAAAACATACATTGACTTTCTGAATGAAATTCGTGTGGGTTATATCTGCAAACAGTTGGTAGATACCACCAAATCTATCGAATCGATTTGCTATGAAAGCGGTTTTAATACCATTGCCAACTTCAACAAACAGTTTAAAAAAGTTAAACAAATGACCCCTTCGAAATACAGAAAGCAATTTCACGAACGGGAAATCAGATAGCAACTGCTTTTGTTCTTGCTTTATCCATTTTTATATAGACAAATATCATGGCGAGAATGAGGATATAGGATATGATGTTGAACGTTGTGTGATGATCTACATACTTACTGATAGGCCAGTTGTTGCGCAGTGCAATCAATAAAACTGCAACGCGTATACAGTTGATAAACCAGATAATAATGCATCCGCCAAGAAGCCAGTATAATTTTTTGGAGAGCGACGTTTTATTTGCAATTACAAAAGCAGTCCAAAAACTCATTACACCATAACCAATACAATCGTAACCCATGTGTAATTTCTTAGGCGAATTAGTGACGTGGATGATAATTCTATTTTCGATAAAACTGTCTACTCCTATCAGCTTACAAAAAAATTCACTTGTTCTAAGTACCGAATACCTCAACCAATCAATGTAATTTAAATGATCCCTAAGAAATAGGTACAACGGATTACTAGCCCTATAAGTGATACTTATAAAAACAATACAAAAAAAGTATAGTAAGGCAAAAAGTGACAAGAACTTGATAATAAACAAGAATCCTTCACTCTTAAATAAACTTCTGAGCATATGTTGTATTTCGCAAGTCGTAAGTCATAAGTGAAAAGTCGTAAGCAGCACTTGTTATTGGTGCTTACTTACGACTTACAACTTCTTACTTTAGACTAAAATTATTTCAATTCTCCCACCATTTCTACTGGAACTACCCAAGCATCAAATTCCTCTGGTGTAAGGTATCCCAATGCAACAGCGGTTTCTTTCAACGTGCTGTGGTTTTTGTGTGCTGTTTGTGCAATTTCGGCGGCTTTGTAATAACCAATTTTGGTATTTAAAGCAGTTACCAACATCAAACTATTGTCTACGTGCTTTTTGATGTTTGCTTCCAACGGCGCAATACCAATGGCACATTTATCATTAAAGCTTACACAACCATCACCTATTAATCTTGCACTGTGCAAGAAATTATAAATCATTACTGGCTTAAAAACATTCAACTCAAAATGCCCCATGCTTCCACCAATGTTTATCGCCACATCGTTACCCATCACCTGAGCAGCAATCATCGTCAACGCTTCGCACTGAGTAGGATTTACCTTACCTGGCATGATTGAAGATCCTGGTTCATTATCCGGAATAAACAATTCGCCAATACCGCTTCTTGGTCCGCTGCTAAGCATACGAACATCATTTGCAATCTTCATCAAACTCACGGCAACAGTTTTCAAAGCACCATGTGCTTCTACAATAGCATCGTGAGCTGCCAATGCTTCAAACTTATTTTCGGCAGTAATAAACGGCAAACCAGTTAGGTCAGCAATATGTTTGGCCACATTTTCCGAATATCCTTTTGGTGTGTTGATACCCGTTCCAACAGCAGTTCCACCCAAAGCCAGTTCGCTCAAATGCGCCAGTGTGTTCTTGATAGCCTTCAATCCATGATTCAACTGACTTACATATCCGCTCAATTCTTGCCCAACAGTTAATGGCGTTGCATCCATAAAATGGGTACGACCAATTTTTACCACGTGCATGTATTCGGTACTCTTTGCTTGCAGGGTATCACGCAATTTCTCAATGCCCGGAATAGTAGTCTCAATCAATATTTTGTAAGCAGCAATGTGCATGGCCGTTGGGAAAGTATCGTTGCTGGATTGCGATTTATTTACATCGTCATTCGGATGAATAAATTTGTCTTTATCAGTCAATGCACCTCCTTTTATAACGTGGGCACGATAGGCAACAACCTCATTCACATTCATATTGCTTTGGGTGCCACTACCAGTTTGCCAAACCACCAATGGAAAGCAATCGTCCAATTTTCCTTCCAATATTTCATCACAAACCTGCCCAATCAGGTCACTCTTTTCTTTACTCAAAACACCAGCGTCTAGGTTGGTTAGTGCCGCAGCTTTTTTAAGGTATGCAAATGCCTTAATAATTTCTTTCGGCATCTTATTGATGTCTTGTGCAATCTTAAAGTTCTCAATGCTACGTTGCGTTTGTGCGCCCCACAAAGCATTGATAGGTACATGTACCTCGCCCATGGTGTCTTTTTCAATCCTGAATTCCATAATTGTACTTTTTATGATTAATATTTAATTATTCGGGCGCAAAAGTAAGTGAGTGAGGTTAGTTTTTTTATGATTAAATACCATTAAATAAGGTTGCTATTGGTTTATGATTGAAATAAACAGGTGTATAAATAAAATAAACAGGTGTGTTTTAGAAATAAACAGGCTTGTTTTTATTTAAAACAGATGTGTTTTAGAAATAAACAAGCCTGTTTTTATTTTAAACAGATGAATAAATAAAATAAACAGATCTGTTTTTATAATAAATAGGCTTATCAGAAAAATAAACAGGTGTGTTTAAAGAATAAATAGGCTTGTTTATTTTATTTATTCATCTGTTTATTTGGGGATAAGGGGAGTTTTGCGATGCGCAACCCTTGTAGGACTTGAAAGCCGATGAGTGTTTGAGAGCGGAAGAAAACATTTATCGAGATGATTCTCTTATTTTTACTTACGATTGACAAATAAATATATAATGACTAATCAAAACAATAAAAAAGAAGCAGCTCGGAAAAAGTCTCTTGGAGAACTAGGAGAATTATTTGCAATAAAAGCATTGGTTGATAAAAAATTTGATAAAATCAGGAATTTGAATGACAATATAATGAACGAAACATTTTCTGATATTGAATGTGAAAAAGATGGTTTTAGATATATAATAAGCGTTAAAGCAAGAAATAAATTCACAAAAGCAGGTAAATTGAATTCACGGTATAATCTTGGAAAAAGTGTTTATGAAAAAGCACTTTTAGCTGAAGTAAAATATAATGCGAATGCATATTGGTTGGCAGTACAATTTGACAGAAAATCATTTTCCATTTATTTCGGTTCTTTAAAAGAGCTGAACGGAAGCAAGGCAATCCCTGTTGATAAATGCGCAAAGGGATTAATTGGAGAAATTTGGGAACTAGATAAAAAGCATTATTTCGATTTCGAATTTTATACAAATCAATGAAGTCACTAATTAACACAAATTTCAAACATTCTACTAGTAACTAAAACTCTGAATCAATCTAAATTTAAACTTCTACTACTAAAAAAACAATGATTAGTACGACTATATTACCTTTACCCTCTCATCAAAAAGACAAATAATGGTTACTTCCAAGGCTTTTGCGGCGTATGTGTGGGTGGTTTTAGTCACTATTTTCTTAGTAATTATTGCTGGTAGTGTCGTCCGAACCACCCAAAGTGGTATGGGTTGCCCCGATTGGCCTACTTGTTTTGGCAGTGCCATTCCACCAACAGATGCTTCGCAAGTGATGTTTCAACCCAATCATCTTTACAAAAAAGGGCAGTTCATTATTCATAATGATAGCCTTAAATATGCCATCGAAAAGTTTACCAGCACCACAACCTACAACCCCAATAACTGGAAACAATACGAAAAACACAACTATGCCAAGTTTGAAGTAATAAACACTTGGATAGAATATATCAATCGCTTATTGGGCGCTTTACTAGGCTTACTGATATTGGTGCAAGTGGCTTGGAGCTTGGTTTATTACCAACAAAACCCAAAAATTGTATGGCTGAGCCTGGGCTTGGTTTTCCTCACAGGCTTTCAGGCCTGGTTAGGCAAAACGGTGGTAGACAGCAATCTGGAACTGATAAAAATAACATTACATCTGTTTGGCGCATTGGCAATGGTGTTTTTGAGTGTCTATATTTTGTTTTTGATTAAGGGGAAACACCGTATTTCTGTAGATAGAAAAGTGATTTTACTAAACATTCTCTTAGGGGTATTGGTGTTGATACAGATTGTGATGGGAACGCAGGTACGGGGGCAAATTGATAATCTGGTTGAATTTGGCGAAAACCTAGACCGAAGTGGTTGGATAGCACAACTCAATATGTGGTTTTACATTCACCGTAGTTTCTCTTTGGTAGTAGCCGCATTGGTTGGATATATTTATTTGCAATCAAAACGGAGGCCCCAAGCTGCTCAGTTAATGCAACGCGTACTTGTTGTGGTTATTTTAGAAATTGTAGTTGGGGCTATTCTGGCTTATGCCGATTTTCCGAAAGCAGCACAACCCATACATTTATTGCTATCATCCATATTGATAGCATTGATATTTAGTAACATATTGAAACTAAAAACCTCTTCCAGATAACAATATTGCATTGACTCGAATCAACTAAAAGAGTACATTAATACTTTGATTGATGTGCTCTTTTAGTTGATTGAATAGACTAACAATACTTTTTTGAAGCTCCCGAAACCGGGGGCTTTTTTATTTCGTAGATGATTTAAAACAATGCAGAAAAGGCACCCCCTAGTTCAAGGGATTTCCCACGGAAGCTATCGGTTGCACTTTTACATCGTCAAACAAAGAAATACAACGACAATTAAAATAAAAAGTTATGATAGCAAATCTTAAATTTCACGTAGCAGCAATCGCAATTACAGGTATGATGTTCCTAGGAACAATTACTGCTTCCTTTACCAAAATGCTTGGTAAACACTATGACACTAAAAAGGATTTTGCCTGCTGTAAACAAGATAAACTGGTATTGCACCATTACTATACTGTAAATATATTTTTCATAGAAGTTGCAGATGGT
>CAITVK010000088.1 GCA_903895845.1 uncultured Chitinophagaceae bacterium | reverse complement strand
CTTTGTTCAACACACCTAAAAAAGTTTTTAAGTGCATTATTACTTTGTTCAGCACACCTAGAAAAAGTTTTAAGTGCTTTATTACTTTGTTCAACACACTTAAAACTTTTCGCCACATACCCGGATTATTGGAAAAGGTTTTTTTGGGAGGAAAATAGGGGTTGGAAAGGGTATTTACTACCCATTATCTTTCTGCTCTTTTATCAACATGGATGAATAAAGTAACGTGAAATTATTGGGGGATGCTATATTTACAAAGTGAAGATGGTTGGGGTAGAATGACAACATAAAAAAAGGGAACGTGTGAAATTAGAAAATATCTTTCATGAATTAAGAACTGAATTTCAAAATTACCAAAACGGACTGCTTGATAAGAAAAGGCAAGTCGCACCTGACTTTAATGCTTTCGAGATTTTATATGCGTTGGAACTTCCTCTTTCACGAATGATTGGAGAATTTTTAAATCCTTCTGGGACACATTCTCAAGGTAAGATCTTCTTGGACTTGTTTATTGAATCGTTCTTACAAAATGATTTGGCATTAAAAAAAGTACAAAAAGTAACCCTGAAACTTGAACATGCAATAGACAATGGAAGGATTGACATCTTGATAGATTTTGATGGCAAGTTTGGTGTGGCAATAGAGAACAAACCTTATGCAAATGACCAAGATAAACAGATAATGCGGTATTGCGAATATTTGAGTTCTACATTTGGCAATACAAATTTTTTAATGCTGTATCTCTCCGCAGATGGTTCTGACCCAACATATGTAAGTTTGACTAAAGAGGAAAGAGAAGTCTTAGGCAAACGATTCAAGTCAATCTCATATGCCCAATTGAGAATATGGTTTTTGGAATGTGCAAAGGAAACCAAAAAGGTGGAAGCTGAAAGGCTAACTACCTTGATTTTAGAATTTGCAGAATATATTAATAAACAATTTTGTGGAACTAACTCACTCAAGAATAATATGATAGGAGAAACTATAGAAAAAAACATTCTTGAAGCTTATGAAATCAACTTGCTTTGGAATGAAAATAAATCCCAGTTTGAAACACTTTGGGCAGAAAAGATTAATTTATTGGTTAATAAAGAATTGCCAAGACTGGTCTATGAAAGTTTACTAAATAAAGGTGTTATTGATGAAGAATGGGAGTATGTTGAAGGGAAATTTGACATAAGAAAGAAGCACCTTAAAGCAGGGTTAACTCTTAAGAAAAAATACTGGAAACATTATTGTTTGATAGTAAATTCAACCCCAATAGGAAAAACAAATGGAACACAAAGATTCTTTCCAATGATTGCTGCAAACATTAAAATTTCACCTGCAAACACCGATGAAGTAAATCGCTATAACAACTATACAGGATGTGATTCAGGCACCAATTGGATTGGCAATAGTGGCAATGTATTCTGGTCTGCAAACTTCCCGGATAACAATTATTATATATGGAATTATGAGAATTGGAGTGAGATCAAGAAAGATGGAAAAGCGGTAGAATATGTATCGGACTTCTTTGCTAAACTGATTGCTGCGTGCCAATCAGATATTGATAATTTAGAGAATAGATTACAAAATATCAATCAATATACAGAGAATGATTTCAGGAATTTCATCAACCAATTCCAATGGACTTTTGCTAAAACCTATGCTCAAAAAGGCCCACACGAATATGTGGTGTTAGAAAAAGTTGGTTTGAAATATAAAGACGAGTTCATTAAAATAGCCCAATTCATTAGGGACAAGGGTTTCAAAGCACTTTACTATAGGAGAGAAGGATATTATTATAGAGTAGATGAGAACTATTACTGGACAATGGATGAAAGAGTAGAAGACACAGACCTAATAAACAGAGCAAAGTGGGATGACTACGAATTGATTGACAATACTTGGGCTTGGAAAGGAAATAAAAAGGAATAGATGATTCTGTAAATCACACAGTTAGTCCACATAACTCACCCCTATCCACAAAGGTTGCCGCGCACGTTTCGCGCGCTCATTCGCTAAGATAGTTTTACTATTTGGGTCACTACTAGAAGTTATTACCACGCAATAGTTAGTGATTGGTGTAAAATAGATTAGTTTTGACAACATTACATAAACACTCTTGAAATGGATGCGCTTGATATTGATTTGATAAAAAAGATGTATCCCGATGAATGGGTTTTGATAGGCAATCCAATTATGGATGAACCTGAACTGAATGTGCTGTCGGGCATCCCTATCTTACATAGCAAAGACAAAAAAGAACTTTATTATCTAGGAAAAAGTAAAACAGATAATTACGAAACTATTACCGTTGTCTACACAGGCAAAATCCCATCTGTAAGGGTAATGACAGGAATCTTTAATAGTAGCAAAAGATGAAATATCATTTTGAAAGAATGTTCAACTCGGGGTCTATTATTGTAAGTTTGGTTCTTGACAATAAATATAAATTCAGGATGATACTTGATACAGGTTGTTCAAATACAACTATTGATAGCAATGCTTTGTATATCTCTGGATATGAAACAAAGGATAAACAAGGAGATATTGAAATTGAAACTGCCAATGGAATTGTTTCTTCTGAAATATTTGAAGTAAAGCAAATGGACTCGCTTGGAATAAAGAAAGACAATTTTAGTATACAGGTCTATGATTTTATTGGACATGGAATCTTTTCGAATTATGATGGCTTAATTGGACTTGACTTTATAGGTAAAAATGACTTTTGCATTGATTGGGTAAATAATATCATAACTATCTAGGCGATTAAATAGCTAGAGCCGTGACTAAAAACAATAGTAAAGAATCAAAATCCCATCTCCTTCCACCTCCTAACCATTATTTCTTTATCTTGCCGCTATGAATTATTTGCAGCTATTGTTTTATGCAGCCAATTATTGCTTTCGTATTAACAGACAGCTTGCCTTCATCAAATCGTTCCTGTTACCCAAAGTAGATGCCGCTTGCAACCAGTTCAACTATCATCCGGGAGAAAGAGAAGCTAAAAAGATTAAGTTTTATTATCCCCTATTCAATCACGTAGTTAATTGTGAGAATTACCTGTCTATCAAAAACAGAAGGCTTACACGTTTGGAAACTGAGCGGCTTGGCTATGTAAGTGTTTGGGCTACCCTGTACGATGACTTTATTGACGAAGAAAAGTGGAGCAAAGAGAAGCTGGTAGAAATATTTGAGAAGACACTGCCTCAAGAAGAACGCACGCCCAAGATGCAGGTATTTATGGCAATGGATGATGCTCTGAAACAAATATTTACGCCTACTGACTTCTATAAAATCAGTCTTAAACTGGCAATTGACTGGCAGATTGTCTCTGCTAAACAGTTGGATAGCACCATTACTCTGGAGGAAGTGTTGTACTTGTCCGATGTAAAGTGTGGCAATAGTTCGTTGCTGTGGGCAAGTATTCTGGATGAAGAATGGACGGATGCCGAGAAGCGTTTTATTTACCAGAGTGGGTATGTTGGTCAGTTGGTGAATGATGCCTTTGATGCACAAAAAGACATATTGGATGGTGGCTATACCTACATACGCAAAACAGAATCGGTAGCGAAAGCGAAAGCGTTATTCTTGGAAGCTTGTAAGGTGCTGAATCAAACAATTATGGCTTGTGATGCACCCAAGAAGAACAAGTTGAAAACAATCAGACGAATGGCTTGTGTGCATGCGTTTGGATTGACGGCCTTGGAACATCTACAGGCAATAGACACTAAATATCCCAAGCCCATCAACTGGCAAGAGGTAAAACGCAGCGACCTGATTACAGACTTTGCTTTTGTAAAGAACTGGCTGAAGACTTTCAAGAATGCCCTGTTACTCGCAAATCTGTAAAATCTTTCCTTATAACTTATCACTCATAATTCATAACTAATTAATGGTTTTATTCGATAACAAATACAGAAAACAGCTTTTCCCGCTTACCGCTACGCGTGCAACAGCTAGTTTGCGGATGGGCATATTGACTATAAAGGAAAGATGGGAGAAACTGACTGATGAGGATGTGTACATTCATACCGCTCCTTATCTGATGCCTTTGTATGAAACGATACCTGCCGGTGAACATATTTGGGTTGATAGCACTGTCATTATTACGGATGAATTGTTGGCATTGATAAAGGATTTACAACCTAATCAAGCAATAGCAGATGCACAAGGATTGGTAGCCGGAAGAAGTGCAGAAGCAGCAGCAACCTTTGATGCAAACAATACTTTGCAGTGGTTTGAAGAGCCGATTCTGGTTTCTGCAACGCGTTTGGAATACCCGCATCAACTCTTTCAAATGAATGAGACGTTTATTCAGTTCGATTGTAAATTAGTTACTGCCAATCGTACCTCACAACCCATATCTGCAACCAATAATGTAATCAATGCCTCCAACATCTTTTTGGAACAAGGCGTGTCGATGGAGTTTTGCACGTTGAACGCATCTGCTGGTCCTATATATATAGGTACGAATGCAACGATGATGGAAGGCTGTCTGGTACGCGGATCCTTTGTGTTGGGTAATAACTCATTGCTAAAGATGGGCAGTAAAATATATGGCGCTACCACTTTCGGCCCCAATTGCTTGGGCGGTGGCGAAATAAAAAACATAGTGATGCAAGGAAACAGCAATAAAGCACATGATGGTTACTTAGGCGATAGTGTGATTGGGGAGTGGTGCAACTTTGGTGCTGGGACTAGTAATAGCAATGTGAAGAATACGGGGGGGACTGTGCGTCAGTGGAATGAAGGCGTCAATGAGTTCATTGATGCAGGACAGAAGTGTGGATTGATAATGGGCGATTACAGCAGGGTTGCCATCAATAGCCGCATCAATACTGGTTCTGTAATTGGTGTGAGCTGTAATGTATTCGGAACGGGATTGCTGCCCAAGGTAATTAAGGACTTCAGTTGGGGATTGAAAGATAAATACATCTTTGAAAAGGCGGTAGCGGACATTAATAACTGGAAGAAAATGAAGCACCAGCATCTAAGTCAGGAAGAAATTGAGGTGCTTAGGTATATATTTGGCGCAATTGCAGAATAATTGTTCAGCCTTTGTTTTAAATGGAACTATTTTGATAAATACAGTTAAGAATGATTATTTTCGGCTAAATATAAAGTTATGATTGTAGAAAGAACAACAAACGAAGTAATCCTCAGGCTTCCCGCATCAGTAGATGTAGAGGAGTTGCAAGATTTGATAAATTTCGCTCGTTACAAAGAGCTGGTATCTGGTTTCAAAGTCTCTCAATCAATTGTTGATGAAATTGCTGATGAAATAAGTTCTTCTTGGTGGAATAATAACAGGGAATCCCTTACCAAATGAAAATAGTAGTAGATACAAATATTCTTTTCAGTGGGATACTTAATTCATCAAGTAAAATTGGACAATTACTATTAGGCTCTAAAGGATATCTTCAGTTTTATACCTGCAATTTCCTTTTAATAGAGTTGATAAAACATAAAAAGAAACTTCTGGCGCTAACACAACTTCCCGAGGAGGAATTATTTGAATTACAAACACTATTATCTCAAAACATAACTTTCATTAATGAGCTTTTAATTCCTTCAGAAATTGTAAAGTCAACCGAGTTGTTATTACAAGATATTGATTCAAAAGATACACCATTTGTAGCTCTTGCAATTCACCTAAAAGCATTGATTTGGACGGGAGATTTAAAATTGATAAATGGGCTTAGAAGAAAGAATTTTACAGGGTTCGTATCAACACAAGAGATTCTAATCTTGTTAAATAATTTACAGCAGGAATAATAAATATAAAATTCTTCATAATTAAATACAAAATACTATGCGTAAAAAAGTAATCGCTGCCAACTGGAAAATGAATGGCACTTTAGAACAAGCAAATGCCTTATTGGATGCTTTTGCAGCAGCACCATTAACCGTAAATGAAAACAAAATAGCTGTGTTTGCAGTGCCTGCTCCCTATCTGATGCTGGCAAAAGAAAAGCTGAGTGGTAATCCTTACTTGCAAGTTGCTGCACAAAACTGTTACAGCAAGAAGTCTGGCGCCTACACTGGAGAATTGTCTGTAGAAATATTGCAGTCGATAGGTATCAACTATGTGGTGCTTGGTCACTCAGAGCGTAGAGAATATTTTGGCGAAAGCAATGCTTTTCTTGCTGATAAAGTAAATATCTGTCTGGAATATAACATAACCCCTATCTTTTGTTGTGGTGAACCATTGGAAATAAGAGAAGCGGATACGCAGAATGCCTTTGTTGCAAAGCAATTGCAAGAAAGTCTTTTCCACCTTTCTGCATCAGAAATTGTGAAGCTAGTGATTGCTTACGAACCCATTTGGGCAATAGGCACAGGCAAAACAGCTAGTAGTGCACAAGCACAAGAGATGCATGCATCTATCCGTTCTGTCTTTGCTGCAAAGTATGGTGCAGAAGTGGCAAGTATTATTCCTATCCTGTATGGCGGAAGCGTAAAAGCAAGTAACGCTTCTGAAATATTCTCAGAAACAGATGTTGATGGTGGGCTTGTGGGCGGTGCTTCACTGATAGCTGATGAGTTTATTAAAATAATAAATGCATAAACAAATTTTTCATAACAATTAAAGGTCGTTATTTAGCTATAACGACCTTTAATTTTGCCCATTACTACAAGATTTTCGTTCTACTTGTCAAATCACGCAACGTTTTGAATGCTAATTCAGTCATAGAAGAAACTGTTTTGATGTTTAATAGATTGGTCGGCATATTTGTTTTACTTTTTATGATGTCTTCGGGATATTCTCAGGAGCAAAAGTCCACTACTGATGGGGCTATACAAAATATTAAAGTAGATGTGTTCGGTCCATTCAGAGGGTATTCTCAGATCACGTACGAGAAAATGTTAGCGCCACGCAAAAGCTATGAAATTACAGTTGGCTTTATAGGGCTAGGTAGAAATCAATCTTTTCCATACTCAGATACAGTAGTTAGTTCCAGCCCAACCTATAAAAGTCAACTTGGTTTTTTTCTAGCTGCCGGATATAAGTTTAGCAAACTGCCCGTATTTGAGCTAGGCGCAAAAGGGCCAACACACGTGATGCAGGGGGCTTATGCAAAACCAATTCTATACATTGGGACGTATGACGAAAACAGAATTGAACGTATCAATGATCATAAATACCAATCAGCCAGACCTACTACCACCTTTGCAGCCCTGCAGATTGAGTTAGGGAAGCAATGGATAATCAAGAACAAAGCCTTGATAGATATCTACGGAGGCTTTGGCTACTGCATAGACAACAAAGGATATTACAGCACTAGCTACTGGGATCTTACAACGACTTCTGCCTTTAACTATTGCAACGACAGAATAGGGAAAAGCCCGGGCATCTCCTTTACTTTCGGTATAAAAACTGGACTACTAATAAGATAGATACGCTTTAATTACTTATCATCCACATCTTCAGTTACATGCAAGGAATCTGTATCATTACCTCTTCTCAGTTTCACTACAGGTTTTGCTTGCGTACCGGTGACATTAAAAGGAACACCAAAGATTCCCAATGGAGGAAGTCCAATTCTACCTTTTAGATTCAATTTGCCATCAAGGCTAACCTGTCCCTCAAATCTTGGGCGGAATCCTGCAATCTTCATTTTAGTTCTCTCAATGGTCATAATGTTATTGGCAATAGTAGTTTTTATATTCACCTTAGATAAGTCTGGGTCTGTCAGTGCATCTTTTTCTGTTGCTTTACCCACTTCATCCATCAACTTAAACCCTTTTAGTTTCACACTCTTCAAGCTCAATACGCCACCACCTTTTATCGAAGGAAGAACAGGGTGCATATTCTCGTCAAGCCTTCCTGTCAACTGATAATCGAGCGACACAATCCCCTTAACACTCTTTGCAGAAGTAGCCATTTGCCTAAACATCGGGATACCATCATACGCTTTTTTAATGTCAAAATCCTGTGCATTCACTTTAAAGTCAAACAAGGCCTTGTTGGCAGTCAAACTATGGTAAGTAGCATCCATTACAGCACGTGCACCCACAATCATAAATCCACTTTGCACCATTTTCAAGCTGCCACTATCCACTACGAGCTGTCCTTTGATGCTATCAATGTTTATCCCCTGGTAGTTGGTTTTGGTAATATTTGCGTTGAAGGATATGTCAAGATTCTTCGGAATAACCACTACTCCTTTCGCAGCCGTTGCTGGCGCAGCAGGGGTAGAAGGCGTTCCGGCATAAGCCATAAATTCGTCTACATTAAGGTAGTTACTCTTCAAATCAAAATTACCTTTTAGCACGGCCGTATCCTTCAGTGCATAGTTAACCACATTGTTCAGGTATCCATTTAAGGTAAAATCCGATTTGCCATAGGTTGCCCTGAACTTGTCGAATATCATCCTGTCCTGATCGAAATGAAAGACACCATCCTGTATTGTAAATGGTTTAGGAAAAAACTCAGAAGTCAATAAAACATCTTTCAACTGTAACGACCCCTTGTTAAATAGTTTTCCATACAAACCAGCCGTAGCATCGCTTTGCAATCCACGCAATGCTAGGTCGGCTCGTACCAATCCCTTTATTCCATACCCTTTTATAGCAAATACCTGATATATTTTTCCTATGTCAATTGTTCCGTTTGATGTGATGTTATATTTTACATTGGTCAAGTTTTTCATATCTGCCTTAACGGAAAATGGCTGCCCTTCAAACACCAATGAGATGGGCAATATTGATATACTTACATCTTTTGGAGAGGCCGATTTACTAACCACTTTTGCCGACACTTGTATTTGTTCTATTGGATGTGGGTAGTATTTTGTTTTGATAGAACCATCTTTTAAATTAAAGTTGGCATTTACCACCGGATAAATCTTCTTTGCCATATCCAATGTGCCTTTTGCCTGCACTTCTGCCAAAAGGTTTCCTTTCAACTTGATGCTACTATCCAATGGATAAAAGTCCGGGATATCTGACAGGCGCAACATTCCTTTCAAATCAGCATCTACATTAAATATTGTGGCCCCTTTTAATTTTATAAAACCCTTTATATAATTGTCCAACACAGTGGCATTAATGTTTTGCATATCTATTTCGGTATGCTTATAATCATTGTCCGGACAAATTGCATTCAAGTTAAAAGCCAAATGCTCCAAAGCCTTTGGCAGCAATGGATACTTGATATATCCATCAGAAAAGGAGGACGTAAACTTGAAAGAAGGGATACTTGCCAACACCGTATCCTGGTGTTTTTCTTTTCTTATTTTACCCGTGGTATAGGTGACGATTTTACTAAAATATTTTCCCGCAGCATCTCCATTCATCACATATTTTCCTTTCATTTCCAATCCTTTGATACCTACCGCTTGTTGTAGTTTAGCCAAATCTAACTCGGCGTTTAAATGTGCTTTTATATAAGGTGTATCCAATCCAACCACGTGCAAATCACTTTTCAAATAACTCTTATCAATCGCAAAAGAAAGCGAATCGACATCCACGTGCATACTATCCATATTCAATTTGGGTAAGCTAGAACTAAAGTCTAGGTATAAATTTGTTAATGGACTTGGTGCCTTTTCGTGATCCAAATAACCATCCCGAATTTTTATTCCAAATAGTACATTGGGTTTTACATTCAATGCAGCTTCATACTTTCCTTTCAAGCTGAAATTAACTTCTGTCTTTCCTTTTGCATCCATTTTTGCAAACCACGGTGCATAATCAGCAGGTATTGCCGCCAAAACGTCGTACAAGTCGGCATCAACAGTGTTTATATTGAAATCCATATCATATCCGTCCTTCACAAAAGCAAATGTTCCTTTGAAATCCAACGGCAATTTATTCAATGAAATCTCATTTTTCTCAAATACAAAAGCCAATGAGGAGGTATTTACTTTCGTAATCAAATTCGCTTTTAGCTTTTTTGAAGTAATATAATGTGCATTATTAAAGGTAAAATCAAACGATTCAACTGCCACTTGTGACGTTAAATCGAAAATGGCTTCCGTCAAATCCCCTTTGCCCAGATAGTTAAGGTTCTTTGCCGCAATTTGCATCTTCAGCGATTGGTCATTGTAGTGTATATCAGTATTATCCAGTTGAATCCGATCTATTTTTAGCGAAGCACTTCCTTGGCTGGTATCGGTTTGGGCTGCTTTAGTGGTATCTCCCTTATATACATTGTAGTTTGCGCGTCCTAAAGAATCAACTTTCACATCAATATCGCCATTGGTCACATAAATTTCATCGATACCAATTTTATCCGAGAAAATAGATTTAAGATTGATACCCAAAGACACTTCATTGGCAGAAACAAGTGTATCTTTTTCGAATGGGGCAGCCCCCTTCAACGTAAAATCGTACAAAGTAAGCGTGAGGGACGGAAAGTGATTGAAGAAAGACAACCTTGCTTTAGAGAAGTTCAACTCTCCGTTGATGGTGTTATTGGTCCATTGTTTTATCTTTTTTGATACCGTTCCGGGAAATAAAATTGGCAGTAGAAACATCAACACCAATATGGTAGAGAGTGCTATCCCACTTATTTTGAGTATATGAAGTGATTTTTTTACAAGAGGTGAGGTAGCCATTTGATTGTATTTGTTTGTGTTAGCAAATTAACGAATATTATGCGAGAGAAATCCAACGGCTATGCAATTTCTGCCAATAGAAAACTGTTTTCTACTGATAGAAAACCATTTTCTACTGATAGAAAACTATTTTCTACTGATAGAAAACCATTTTCTACTGATAGAAAACTATTTTCTACTGATGGAAAACCATTTTCTACTGATAGAAAACCATTTTCTACTGATAGAAAACTATTTTCTACTGATAGAAAACCATTTTCTACTGATAGAAAACTATTTTCTACTGATAGAAAACCATTTTCTACTGATAGAAAACTATTTTCTACTGATAGAAAAGTAATTTCTACCAGTAAAATATGCTAAACCCTACATCGCACTTACTTCTACTATCAAAAACTTTAGATAATTGGTATTCTCCAAGCCCCAGATGATGGGATGATCGCTTGCTTGTGCCTTGAAAGTTACTTGTCTTATTCTTTTCTTGGCATCCCTTGCAGCAGCGGCAATGGTATCCAAAAATAATTCGGGCGAGACTAAGTTGGTACAGCTACTCGTTACCAAAAAGCCACCATTCTTCACTAGTTTCATCCCGCGAAGGTTTATTTCTTTATATCCAGTGACCGCTTTGCCAATACTTTCCCTGCTTTTGGTAAATGCGGGTGGGTCTAGCATCACCACATCGTATTTCTTTTCTTCTTTATCCCATCTTTTAAGGGCGTCAAAAGCATTCATCGCCTCAAAGCGGCAAATGTTCTCCAAGCCATTCAATGCCGCATTTTTATTGGCCTGTTCTACGGCTTGCTCACTGATGTCAATACCATAAACCGACTTTGCACCATAGCCAGCAGCATGAATTTCGAAAGTACCTGTGTACGTAAATGCACCCAAAACATCTGCGCCTTTTGCAATCTCTTTGATGGCACGGCGATTATCTTGTTGATCTAGGAAATAGCCCGTTTTTTGTCCGTTTTCAATATCAACATTAAACTTAAAACCATTTTCATTGATAACAATGTTGGTATCAAATGGGGCTGTCAAGAAGCCTTTTTGCTGCTCCAATCCTTCCAACTCTCTTACTGGCACATCGTTTCTTTCATAAATTCCTTTGGGACTAAATATTTCCTGTAAGGCATTCACTATAGCGGGCTTCCATTTCTCAATTCCGAAAGAAAGGGTTTGAATAACAAAATAATCATTGAATTTATCAATCACAAGAGCTGGCAGATAATCTGCTTCACCAAATACGAGTCTACAACTCTCGGTATATCCCAACTTCTGACGATATTTCCATGCTTGTTTTATTCTGTTTAAGAAGAAATCATCATTTATGTTTTCATGTTTACGGGTTAATAACCGAACCGCAATCTGCGATTGCTGGTTGATGTACCCACGTCCTACATACTTTTTATCATAGTAAAAAACCTCTACAATATCACCAGCGGCAGGCTCACCAACTATCTTTTCTATCTCATTACCATAAATCCAAGGATGTCCATTGGCAATACGCGGCGCAATTTTACGCTTCAAAAACACTTTTGTCATAGCAGCGAATGTAGTTAGTAGATATGAGATAGTAGATATTAGTTAAATAAGACATCGTAAAATAAGTTGCATCGTTTGTTCCTGCCTGATATAGGTTGACAAAAAAGTCAACTTATGAAGGAGTCTACGAAAGAAAAGTTAGTGGTCAGGGAACGAAGGATATTCTCTGATGCTTTGAAGAAATCCGCAGTAAAAAATCTAGTGAATAAGCGTGTT
>CAITVK010000087.1 GCA_903895845.1 uncultured Chitinophagaceae bacterium | reverse complement strand
TTTTCATCATTGTTATGCTCTGATATTCTCCTATCAAGGTCGTTTGTTACTCCTACGTAGTAAGATAAGTCACTGCATTGCAAAATATAAGTGTAGTAATTATGAAATAGCTTCATTTTTTTTGGTGAAAGTAGGTGTTTGTTTGCCTTTTTAACCCTCTTAGGCAATCTGCTTATGACATCTTTATAATTGGCTTAAAATCAATGGTGTTTTTTGTTTTATTGCCCTTCGACAAGCTCAGGGTGACAACCAACTTGATTTTTAAAGTTAAAGTTAGTGTCATTGTCACACTGAACTTGTCAGAAATGACGCTCATAGGGTTTTGGAAGGTTGACTAAAAAAAGTGTAGCTTCTGTATAAACTCAAATCAGTATTTTTACCGCTTATAGAAAGAAAATATCAGGCAAATGGAGAAGGCTGCTTCTAACAAAAACTTACACGCTGCAAAAAATTCTAAAAAGGATGAGTTCTATACCCAACTATCGGATATAGAAAAAGAACTGAAGCATTACAAGGAACATTTTAAGGATAAAGTAGTTTTCTGCAATTGCGACGACCCTCGTGTAAGTAATTTCTTTCATTACTTTTCTTACAACTTTGAACAGTTGGGATTGAAGAAATTGATTACTACCTGCTACAAGAATCAAGACATGGATTTGTTTAGCGAACACAAATCGGAAAAAGCCATTTACTTGGAATATACTGGCGATAAAAATGGGGACAATGTACCCAACCCCGAAGAAATTGGCATTAAAGAATTGAAGGGCGATGGCGATTTTAGAAGCAAGGAATGTATTGAGCTTTTGAAACAAGCCGACATTGTAGTAACTAATCCTTACGCTTTTCCTGTAATCTTGTACATTACAACACCAACATATTCCTTTATCAGGCCTCCCCAACTCATCAAAACATCTAATGAAGGCCAGACGTAATCGTCCCAACTATATATTTTTTCCGTTGCATTGAAGGCACATGGATAGGGCACAACCTTGATACCGGCCTTGTCAAAAACTTGCAAAGCTCTATGCAAATGAAAGGCAGAAGAAATTAAAACATAAGGCCCTTGCAAGTGCAAGGAATCTAGTATATGCTTAGAAAAAGAAGCATTCTCAAAGGTGTTTCTAGATTTATTTTCTATCAGAATATCTTTGGCGGGAATACCAGATGCCAATAGTTTCTCATATAAAAAATCGGCTTCTCCGGGGGCTTTTATAAATAAATAGGCAGAACCACTACTCACCACAATCTTTTTTATAATACCCTGCTTGTATAAAATGACAGTTTCTATAAACCTGTCACAAGCCCCACTAAAATGACCAACCTGGTTTTTATCATATCCCGACAAACCTCCCAATAGTATTCCTGCTTCGTATTGTTTGCCAGGTACTACACCACTTTTATTTACTTGCCAGGACAGTTCTGCCTCGTTACGCAAAAATCCGTTTGAAAGTACAATTGCAAGAAGGGCAGTTAGTATAAGTAATCGCTTCTTTACCTTTTCATTTTTAGAAAAGTACCAGATTGCCAATAGAAACAAGATCCAGTTGAAGGGCTGTAAAAAGAACAGCGCAATCTTTGATATTATGAAAAACATGGGGTTGAATTATTAAAGAGCGTTAAAGAATGTATTACTTTTTTAAGTCTTCATAAAGTGTCTGTATCAAACCATCTGCTACACCTATTTTGGGAACATATATTTCGGATATGTCTGCCCATCGCATGATGTTTATATAAATTAATAAGGCAGGTACAATTACATCTGCACGGTCTTCCTTAAGTTTATAAATCCGTATCAATTCATCTACACTATGACTACTCAGTTCTTTGTAAAAATCTCTTAGTAACTCCAGACTCAAGGGCTTACCCTCTTTCTTTTTACTGATAGAGAATATCTTGTTGATGTTTCCACCACTCCCAATTGCCGTAATTGGCAAAGCAGATTTGGTATTTTGCTTCAGATGATCACGCATCAAATCCCAGTTCCTTTCTTCCACTTGCCCTTTCAGCAAGCGAATAGTACCGATATTGAAACTTTCTCTGTACTTCATTTTACCTTCATCAAAAAAAGTAAGTTCGGTACTGCCACCCCCAACATCAATATACAAATAAGAGTGATTTTTATCTAGTTTCTCGGCTATATGTGTTTGATTAATCATAGAAGCTTCCTTATCACCAGACAAGATTTCTATGGTTATCCCCGTCTCTTCTTTTACCTTTTTAATAATTTCTTTGCTATTCTTGGCATCACGCATGGCACTGGTGGCACATGCCCTAAAATCTTGGACCTGATATACTTTCATCAAATGTCTGTATGCCTTAATGGTTTGAATCAGCATTTCTATTTTATGATTGCTAATCTCACCTGTCTCAAACACGTCAAAACCTAATCGAAGCGGAACTCTTACAAAATTTGTTTTATTAAACTCGGGTTTGCCATTTGTATTCTCAATCACTTGGGATATCAGTAATCTCGCAGCGTTACTTCCAATGTCTATTGCGGCTAATGTCAATTTATTTTATTGTTTTTTGATGAAGATAATGATACGTTTCAATTTGTGAACGCACCTTCTTTTTGTCATTCTGAGGCACATAGTCGTTGCTTAGCTCTTTGTCTAAAACCCTGGCTTTTACATTGTCACTCAGTTGGATATGAATGATATCTTTTAATTCTTTACGTATGTCCTTATCAACAATCGGAATAGCAGCTTCTAGTCTATGATCCAGATTGCGTACCATCCAATCGGCAGAACTGATGTATATTTTCTCTTTCCCCCCATTTTTAAAGATAATTATTCGGGCATGTTCCAGGTATTCATCTACAATACTTATGGCTTTTACCTGATGTTTTAATTTCTTTTTATCCATAATCGGGCAATAAATTCCCCGTATTATCAAATGTAACTTCACACCTGCGGCTGCGGCTTCGTATAGTTTCTCAATCAATTTTGCATCACTCAGCGAGTTTGCTTTTAGGGTGATTGCGGCATCTTTTCCTGCTTTTGCTAGTTTTATTTCCCTTATTATCTGTGCTTCAAAAGCCGAACGCATATTAGTGGGGCAAACAAGTAGCGTCTTACAAAGGTGCAGTTGTCCGGTACCATTTTTCCAGTTCTCCAGATAGTTGAATATTCTATTGATGTCTGCCATCACCGAACGCTTTGCAGTCAGTAAACAATGGTCGCCATATACTTTTGCGGTATTTTCGTTTAGGTTACCTGTACTTACAAACCCATACTGAACAACCCTTGTGCCTACTTTCTTTTTAATGACACACAACTTGGCATGTATTTTCATTTTAGGTACGCCCAACAAAACTTTCACACCTTCTTGCTCCAATATTTCCTTCCAGGCAAGGTTGGCTTCCTCGTCAAACCTTGCTTTTAGTTCCAGCATCACCACCACATCCTTTCCATTGCGGGATGCGTTGATTAATGCATTAATTACTTTGGAATTAGATGCAAGTCTGTAAGCAGTCATTTTGATGCTCACCACCGATGGATCCATTGCAGCTTCCCGTAATAAATCAATGACACTATTGTAGGAATGATAAGGGAAATTCAACATCACATCTTTTTTCAAAATGATGTCTGTCACCCTCAATGCACCACTGAGTTCGGGATGTGTAAAGGGTTTGTTACGTTGACTTTTAGCAGGAAATACATCTGGGAAATCCATAAAGTGCCTGTAATTATGAATTCTTCCACCTGGAATGATATTGCTTTTATTACCCAGGTTCAATCGTCTTATCAGGTATTCCAACAAACCAGCATCCATTTCGCGGTCATAAACAAACCGCACTGGCTTTCCCTTTCTTCGGTTCTTGAGTCCCTTTTCTATCTTCTCAACAAAGCTGGTACTCACATCCTGATCCAGATCTATCTCGGCATCTTTGGTCAGTTTAAACACATGTGCTTCAAAATAATCATACCCAAAGTAGGAAAATATGTTGGGAAGATTAAACCTGATTACATCTTCTAACAGAATAATATTGTGTACGCCCTCTTGCGATGGCAGCAAGATAAAACGCCCCAAAGCAGAGACAGGAATTTCTATAAGGGAATATTTCTGCTGATAGGCACTATCCTTTTTCCGCATAACCACACCGAGATAAATGCTTTTGTCTCGCAGGTAGGGCATTTGTGGCAAGTTTTCAATTATCAGGGGTATTACATTACTCCGAACTTGCTCATCAAAGAATTTTCTCACATAAGCTTGTTGTTCTTCATTCAGATGGTTTTCGTCCAACAGAAATATCTTCTCCTCATTCAGTTCTTTTAGTATGCCATCCCAAATTCTGTTAAATTCGGTTTGCTGCCTCAACACAACAGAATGTATCTGCTCCAATATGCTTTGTGGATTATCTTCCATGTGCATATTCAGTCTATTTCTCTTTTCTGCAAATTCAATCATTCGTTTTAAAGTAGCTACCCGCACCCTAAAAAACTCATCGGTATTATTGGAAAATATGCCAAGGAAACGAATCCTTTCGCGAAGTGGTACAGTAGGGTCATTGGCTTCTTGCAATACGCGTGCATTAAAACTAAGCCAACTTATGTCCCGTTGTATCAACTTATTTTTATCCATAAAAGTCTGTTATGATTGACGCTTCAAATATAGGTGCATTCATTGAGGTTGTAAAGCCTAAAGCCAAATGGGAAGCAGATTTTGATAAAGATAACCTATTGATAATCCATGATATGTTTTGTATTTATTACATGATTTGTTTAGAAAATGGTTGGCAATATCGGCTAAATTAGGACGAATGGCGAAGTGCAGGCAAAGGCCAACTAGAATTATGTTAGCTATTTGACAATTTTGCCTTATTAAATCCGTATTTATCGAAAAATTTGATCTTACAATAATTCTTTAGTCTATTTTAACCTTTGGCAAAAAGGACATCAACATAGTGATGAAGCTAAATATTACCAATGCAAACAAGGCTGCTTGCTTTTGAGGACATTCGCCAAAGTAACAGGTTGTTACCAGGATATAGTTACGGATACTCCAAGCAAAAGCAATGGCACCAACAAATAGATTGGTTCGTTTTGCCCAGATCTTAGGTAAAATAAAGAATACAATCATCACCACCGACAAAATAATGTTTAGTAATCCTGGTCTGCCAAAGTCTGTTCCCTTTGTATTCATCCCCGAAATAACAATATTTCGCTCTGCAACAATGCTCCAAGGGAGGAAACAAAGTGCTATTACTACCAATGCTGTAAAGATTCCTGTAATTTGTGAGTACTTCAATTTATTCTATATTAATGTTACCAAATAAGTCGTAATCTGCAAAATAGTTATTAAGTTGATGTTGCTACTTCATTTTTTGCAGGCAATATTTATTCCATTCACCACTTAATCCAAACTTTTCTATATATTCACCCCTTTCTTTTAATAAAACAACTTACTGCTATGGAGCGTTTTCAAGGGTTATTCGGCGTTATTCTTATTTTGGGCATCGCTTTTCTCTGTTCTAACAACAAGAAAAGAATCAATTACCGACTCGTAGCAAGTGGAATAGCCTTGCAAATAACGATTGCAATATTAGTGTTAAAAGTGCCTTTTGTTACCAATTTTTTTAAATGGATTGGTCATCAGATAGGTCACATAGAAGAATTTGCCAAAGAAGGAGCGGCTTTCGTTTACGGTGGTGTGTATGTTCAAAGCAATACAGGGGCAATGACTACCTATCGTTCTCCACAAACATTCATTTTTGCATTTAGCGTAACTGCTACCATCATATTGGTGTGCGCCTTGGTAGCTATCTTTTATCATTGGGGCATTATGCAACGTATTGTTTCGGTTATTGCCAAAGCCATGAACTTTATTATGAAAGTGAGTGGTGCAGAGGCTTTGAGCAATGTGGCAAGTGCATTTGTTGGTCAGGTAGAAGCCCAAGTGATGATCAGACCCTATCTGAAAGGAATGACTATGAGCGAATTGCTGGCAAGTATGAGTGGTAGCCTTGCATGTATTGCAGGAGGGATATTGATTGTGTATGTGAACTTTGGCGCCAAAGCAGAATACTTGTTGACGGCCAGTTTGATGGCAGCCCCTGCGGCATTGGTTATCTCTAAAATAGTATGGCCAGAAACGGAAGAAAGCGAAACGATGGGTAAGGTAAAGCTGGAAGTAAAGACACCGTATCGTAACATAATAGATGCTATTTCACATGGTGCTGGAGATGGTTTTAAGATCGCAATGAACGTGATTGCGATGTTGATTGGTTTTATCGCTTTGATTACTATGCTCAATTTTTTATTGGGTAAACTAGGCGGGGCGCTTCATCTGGATTTTAAATTGTCATTGGATTATATCTTCAGTAAACTCTTTTATCCAATGGCTTGGGCTATGGGTGTACCAGCTGCTGATGTAAATAATGTTGCAGCCTTGTTGGGGCAGAAGATTACGATCAATGAGTTTGTGGCTTTCTCAAACCTTACAGCCAAAGACCCAGCTACCCATCAGTTGTTGATGAAAATGAGCGAGAAAGCAACTATGATTGCCAGCTTTGCTATTTGTGGTTTCGCCAACTTCAGTAGTGTGGGGATGCAGATTGGTGGCATCGGAGAGATTGCACCTGAGCGTCGTGGTGACCTTGCTAAACTTGGTATGCGCGCATTGTTATGCGGCACATTGGCCTCGTATCTTTCTGCAACTATTGCAGGAATTTTGATTGGATAAGTCTTGGAGAGAAATATGAAGGATGAAATATGAAATATGATTCATCCTTCATATTTCATATCTCATATTTTCTTTACCTCAACCGTATGCAGTTCTTTCAGCTTATCCAATGCCTCTTGCAACCTTGCTTTTGGGATGCCTATTTCGAGAATATTAAATAGTTGGTAATCTTGCTTTATTACAGTGCAGTTAAATTGCTTTACAATCATCATTACCTCATTCATCATCGTATAATCAAACTGTAGCTGATAATTTATTTCAATGGGATATTGTATGAAAGGTACTAATTGTAATGCCATTGCCGCTGCTGATTTATAGGCATTTATCAATCCAGGAACACCAAGTAGCGTTCCCCCAAAGTATCTGACTACTATTATTAAGACGTTGGTCAACTGCTTACTATCTATTGCGTTAAGTATCGGTTTTCCTGCCGATCCACTTGGTTCTCCATCATCATTTACCCTAAAGTTATTGCCATCATACCCAATTCTGTAGGCAAAACAATGATGTACTGCCTTTGGATGTTCTTTCTTTAATCCCTGTAATATTTTCTTAAAGTCTTCTGCATCTTTTAAGGGGTAGACATACGCAATAAAGCGACTTCCCCGGTCTTTAAATTCAGCTACAGCTGTCTTATCAATTGAATAGTAATACACGTTGCTGCTATGAGTTATAAGTTATTAGTTCATTTCCTATTTTGGTTGCACTGCTGTTTCTAGCATTAAACAAGATAGGGGAGGGGACTCCTTTTTCTATAGTAAGTTGTGTGTTGGTGATTACCCTTGCTTCATCCCAAAGTTCATTGTCAATAAATGATTGCAGGGTTTTGTTTCCTCCTTCCACCAATATACTCTGGATGTTCAATTGATAGCACGCATCCATTATCTGTTGTAATAAGGGGGCGTTTTCTTCTAGTTTATAATAAATAAGATTTAATTCCTCTTCGTGTTTAACTAAATTGAATACAATAGTCAATTGCTTATTGTCGAAGATGTTCAATGACTTAGGCAAAGAAAGAAGTTTGTCAATTACCAGTCTTATCGGCTGCTTCCCTGTCCATAATCTGTTGGTTAAAGACGGATTATCCAACAAAGCTGTATTCGTCCCAACCAATATGGCAGCTTCTTCGCTACGCCATTTATGTACTAGTTTGTTTGTCGTTTCGCTACTGATGAGTAATCTTTCTTGGGTGTCATTACCAATAAATCTATTGGCAGTTTCTGCCCATTTCAAAACAATATAAGGTCGCTTCTTAGTATGAAAAGTAAAGAATCGTTTGTTCAATATCTTACATTCTTCCTCCAATATCCCCACTGTTACGTCTACACCTGCTGCCAACAATTTGTCAATTCCTTTTCCATTTACAGCTTCAAAAGGATCCCTGCACCCAATAATTACTTTAGGAATCTGGTGTTTAATAATTAAATCTGCGCAAGGAGGCGTCTTTCCAAAATGTGCACAAGGTTCTAAGCTAACGTATAAGGTTGATTGACTAATTAAGCCTTTGTCGGCCTCTGACACGCTGTTGATGCAGTTTACCTCAGCGTGTGGTTGTCCGTATTGTTGGTGGTATCCTTCCCCTATTATCTGGTCTTGATAGACCAAGACGCTTCCTACCATTGGGTTTGGTGCAACCATGCCTTGCCCCAATTGTGCTAGCTGAATGCAGCGTTGCATATACATTTCTTCAGTAGAGAGGGGTGCTTTATCGGGCATAAGTAAAACAGTAAGATTGTGCAAACTTATGGTTGTAAGCCTTTAGTTGTAATTTCTTATTGTGGGATGTAGAAGAGAGGTATTAAATGGATGGCTTTGTCTTTAAAAAAATAGAGCCAAGGCATGCCTTGGCTCTACTCTATTTGTATTATTATTTCAACGATGTCATATCAATTACAAAACGATAGCGGACATCACTTTTCAGCATTCTTTCGTATGCTTCGTTGACATCTTGTATTTTGATTACTTCAACCTCAGAAACAATGTTGTGTTCTCCGCAGAAATCCAACATTTCCTGTGTTTCTGCAATGCCACCAATCAATGAACCTGCAACTGATTTTCTACCCAATATCATTGGGACTGTATTTAGGAATGGATCTAAACCACCCAAATAGCCAACAATAACAATCGTTCCACTCACACTTAATGTAGCGATATATGGATTGATGTCATGAATGTAAGGAACGGTGTCTATGATGACATCAAACTTTCCTGCAACCGATTTCATGTGTGATTCATCCGTAGAAATAACTACGGCATCTGCACCCAATTCCAAGGCATCTTTTGTTTTGCCAGGTGTTCTCGAGAACAATGTAACTTCTGCACCCAACCCCTTAGCCAGTTTGATAGCCATGTGTCCTAAGCCTCCCAATCCTACAACGGCCACTTTACTTCCTTTTCCTACACCCCAATGGCGCAATGGAGACCAGGTAGTGATGCCTGCACAAAGCAAAGGAGCAACAGCAGCTAAATCCAAGTGAGCAGGAACTTTCAAAATAAAGTGTTCATCCACCACAATCTTTTCGGAGTAACCACCAAATGTTTGCGTGCCCAAATGTTTGTCTTTGCCATTGTAAGTGCCGGTCCAACCATTCAAACAATACTGTTCAAGGTCGTGCTTGCAACTTTCACAAACGCCACAAGAATCAACCAGACAGCCAACACCTGCAATGTCGCCTACTTTCACTTTGGTCACTTCATTGCCAACTTTGGTAACCCTTCCAATAATTTCATGACCAGGAACTGCCGGATAAACTGTTCCGCCCCAATCATTTCTTGCCGTGTGTAAATCGGAATGGCACACGCCACAATACAAAATTTCAATCTCAATATCTTTCGCAAGAACCTCTCTGCGATTGATATTCATCTGATTCAATGGCGCATCAGCAGCCGGTGTTCCGTAAGCTTTAACTTCAAACGTGTTCATCTTATTTGTGTTTATTTGTTACTAATTTTTTCCCTTCTTTATTTAATTCCTTAGTGCTTCTTTGAGTCTTTCTGTCTTTGTGGCAATTTTAAACATCTAGCTTTCTATTACCCAACCACTTCACCATTTCAGGATCACGATGATCAAAGAACAAACTCTTTTTTGTATCCAATGATACAATGGCTTCCATGTCTTCTGCACTTAATTCAAAGTCGAATATGTTGAAGTTCTCTACAATCCTTTCTTTCCTTAACGACTTAGGAATAACAATTACACCCCTTTGTGTAAGCCAACGCAAAATCACCCGTGCAACGGATTTGTCATACTTCTGTGCGATAGATATTAATAACTCATTTTGGAACATATTGTTCTTGCCTTCGGCGAATGGCCCCCAAGATTCTATCTGCACATTGTTCTCTTGCAAAAACTTCTGTGTTTCTGTTTGTTGATGGAAAGGATGTGTTTCTATCTGATTAATGGCAGGCACTATCTCATTATTAATTATCAAATCAATCAACCTGTCAGGCTGAAAGTTGGCAACTCCTATTGCCCGCACCTTTCCTTCCTTGTACAAATCTTCCATTGCCCGCCATTCTCCATACACATCACCATAGGGTAAAGTTCTAAAATGGATTGAGAAATGAGATGTTTTATTGTCATGGTTTCCGGTGGTCGGAGCTAGTTGGTGGAATATCCTATCTGGCTTGGACTAGTTATGAATAAATTAAAGAAAAAATATTTTAATAAAAAATATTGCGTAACCAAAAAGTTACTTATATATTTGCGTAACTAAAAAGTTACATATTATGCAAACAGAAATTAAAAATGAATGGATTTATGAGCAATCTCCAAACGAAGTTTGGGAGTATCTAACGCAATCAGAATTGATTGCTCTTTGGTTGATGCCAAATAATTTCGAGCCAATTCTTGGTCACGAATTTCAGTTTACTGCAAAGCCAATTCCTAGTCTCGACTTGGATGGCATATTCCCTTGCAAGGTTTTAGAAATAGTGCCTCACCAAAAACTAGTTTATAGTTGGAAAGGAGGCTCGGGTAATGGCAATATTTCGCTGGACACAATTGTGGAATGGACTTTAGAAAAGCTAGACAAGGGTACTAAGTTGTCGCTAAAACAATATGGCTTCAAAGATGCTAATATTTCAATCTTCCATGCAATGAGTGGTGGATGGAGTCAGAATGTTGTAAAAATGAGGAATATACTAAATGAAAAAACAAATGGCAGCACAAACGTATGACGCTTTTCAAGTAATAGCAGATCCTAGCAGGAGGCAAATGATGTATCTGCTTTCGAATGATAAAATGACAATTAATTCATTGGCCGAAAACTTTGACATGAGCCGCCCTGCTGTTTCCAAGCATATAAAGATAATGTACAACGCAGGCTTTATTTCTATCACAGATGTTGGGCGCGAACGTTACTGTACACTTAAACAAGAAGGGTTTAATGAGTTGCAGGAATTCATCAAATACTTTGATAACTTCTGGATAAACAAATTGAAGAGCCTAGAAACACTTATGAATAATAAAAAAAATTAAACATTATGGAAAAGAAAGATTTTCACATAACAATTTCGGTAAATGCTTCGGCTACTGAAGCAATGGAAAAGATTAGTCAGGTAAATCTTTGGTGGGCAAAAAATTTTAAAGGAAGTGCCGAAAAGCTGCACGACAAGTTTAGCGTTCACTTTGGCAAGACCTTTGTTGAGTTTCAAATCAGCGAATTTGTCCCTGATAAAAAAGTTGTATGGAAGGTGATTGATTGCAACCTTCACTGGATTAAAGCAAAAAAAGAATGGAATAACACCGAAGTAGTTTTTGAAATTTCATCGGAGAATGATAAGTCTTTGATAGATTTTACTCACATTGGATTGGTGCCCGGCATTGAATGTTATGAGGATTGTGAAGTAGGCTGGACAGGGCATATAACAGGAAGCTTGGTAAATTTAATTAATGAAGGAAAAGGGATACCTGAATAAGATTTTCAAAGCAACAACAACAAATTTTGTTTTACCCTTCTACCGTTGTTGGTGTTCTTCACCAACATCAATGGTATAAATCTCTTTATTTTTCATTTTGCTTCTAATCCCCAGAAATTTTGGTGAAGAATACTAGCATTGGCTTCAAAAGTCACTCATCTAGCGAGAAATTAGAAGACTTCAAGCAATTGCTTTATTTTCTTAGTTTACAAATACCAATACCTATATTCTGTTGCAAAGTTTCGTGCTCCCAACTTCCCTGAAGCTTAAAGCTTTTGGGAAGTTATAGCATATAGACTCCATAAATCAGTTGTGCGAAAATTGTTTCTATCCAACCCTTAGTAACTGCAAGTCCATAACGGGAGTCATAAACAAGACTTCCATACATACAGGGACTAGATGGGCAAAATATCTTCTTCGAAAATCAACCCGATTGTCTCCCTGAACTTGTCGAAGGGCAAATATGTTAAATTATCTCTATTGATTTTTAAATATTTATAAAGATGTTATTAGCAGCATGTCAAAGGCGGGAAAGATTGGGAGAACCTTAATTTTACCCGGTTTCGACAAGCTCAACCTGACAGCCGTTCCTTAACTTAATGACATTGCCATAACTGGATTCATGAACAAGACTTCCATCATTCAGGGACTAGATGGGGATGGTCAACAACCCTTTTTAGGGTTGTTGACCATGTGTAGATTTATTAGACTAGTTACAGAGATTCATAAACTATGCGGACAAGACTTCGAGACATTCATGGACTAGATGGAGTTTAAGTTTTTTTTTCCTTTTCTAATTTCTCTTTGATGAAATCATAATGGTTTAATTGTGATAGATTAAATGAACTAACAATTATTTGTACAACAACTGCTAGTGCACCAAAAAGACAAATATTAGCAATAAATAATCCTATAATTTTAGCATACTTTGCTACAACCCTACATTCAATAATGAAAGTTGGGTTTTTATCATGAAGGAATATAACTATATGTATTAAGTAGGCAATAATTAAAATTATTGAATGCAATAAAATATTCAGTGCAAGGGAGGAACTTATAGATTGATACAGCGTTATTGTTTCATCCTCGGGGCTAGGTTCTGAAATTCTTTCCATTAATTTGGGTTGTATAAATCCCATTAAAAATGAATACCCTGCAATAGTAAATCCTAATAAACAAGGAACAAGTTGAATAATTAAATTCTGTACCTCGTTAATGTAAGAATACAAATCTAGTTTGAAGCATAAAATAAAAATAGTAACAATTACAGCAATTGCTAAACCAGTATTTAGGCACACAGAGTCAAATGGGTCTTTTAGAAACTTAGACTGTCTAAAAATTCCTTTCAAACCCAAAATAAAACCTTTTCGAATAGTATCCGGTGTATGATTTGTTGTATTCAATTAAAATAAATTAATAAAGAAACTATATACTTGGTTTATAAACTCATATCGCCCTTCAAAAGTAGTCTTATATTTTGCAGGATGATCCGATGTTTTTATTGTTTTCTTTTTTCTGCCATCTTTTATCACAGCAGTTGCATTGCCATTACTCGCAGAGGATTCTAATGCGCCTCTTAAGACTGTTGATTTCCCTAAATCAATTGTTTCACCATTTTTATTCTTTGCTTCAATATGCAAGGAATCAATATTTCCTTTTCTCATATCTCCATCAACAAAAGCTAATGCTTCTGATCCAAAACCAATGCCGCTATTTGAATAAGACACATCAACAGTCAAAGAATAAATTTCTTTTGCATCTAAAATTTCTTGTATTGTTTCACGTTCTTTTTCAAAGTTTATTTCTAAATAATATTCGTCATTGTACTCTGCTGTCAAAAACTTCTCAAAGGCATTTCTCAAATATGATTCAGCATTTTTGGGATGTATATTTTCTTTAGACGTGAAAGTATAACAAAATCTATGCTTTTCAGCTAAAAAAAAGTAAGTGCCTTGTATGGAATTTGCCCTTAGGTTATCAGGAATTCTAAAACTTTCATCAAGCTCTTTTTTTATTATATCGAACCATCCTCTTTTATCGATATTTGTATACTCAACAAATCTACCATATTGCACAGAATTAGGTATATTGTTTATCTCATATTGTGCATTTGTTATTAATATGCATTCCTTTTCTCTTGAGGACTTACCAGTTACATTTGCTAAATAAAAGTTTCTAAAAATCGTAGCATATTCTTCTGTAGTTAAATCTTCATTATCGTTATCCCTCCTTATGATTAAGTTAATTACGTGAAAATTGGAACCATTTTCTGTTCTAGCCATAGAATTTTATTTTAAATTTTAATTAAGCATTTATTTTGTTTTAAGTATCTAATTATTGAATTCAACTTGTTTTATATTTTTATAAAATCAGTAACAGAGCTAACAACCAAATTCAATACAGCTGTTCTGAAAGCATCAACGCTTGCTAAAGCAAGTCCAGCTTCGGTTAAAGCTGTCATTTGTACTAAATCTTTATCGCCTAACAGTAAATCTGAAAAGTCATCTTTTGTTATTTTGTTCTCAATTAAGTCTTGCGTTCCGGTTTCTATATCTGATTTCAAGGTAGCTAAAAGTCGTTGCCCATCCGTTGTCGCTGCATCGATATATCCTGATAAACTCGTTTGAGCAAGCGCAGGAATTTTATTACCTATTTCTGAAAGAAGTGCTGAAATATCAATACTCATATTTTATATTTTTTATTGTTTAATTTATCTAGTTACTAGCCTTGTTCTTTCCATTTTCTAACTTGATAATTTGGTCAAGCAATTGTCCAATTTTATCACTTTTCAAGCTTGCTGATGTAGATGATAATGTATCTTGCTTTTGCCAAGTCCTGAGTGATGATTTATAAAACCCATCTTCTGATAAAAGTATGGCGTATTGTTTAGTTGAAAGACTGTTATTTGACCTGCCTTTTGCATATTCATATGCTTTTTGAAGTTCAGTATTTACTCTTGAAATGTCAAGCTTTGCATCTGCATATTTAATGCTGTCTGATTCTAGCATAAGATTTTGCATATCTACTTTTAATGAAATAGCTTCCGTATATGCATATTGGTCATATAAAGAGATGAGAGGCTTGCAACCGAAAAAAGAAATAGTAATAAGAAACAGTAACGATTTTATCACAAAAAAAAGATTCTTAGTTTTATTTGATTTGCAACGCATTGTGTTTTACTTGTATTTAAATTTTATTAAAAAGTTGAAATATAATCGAGAGTTTTACCTTCTGCTACCTCACTTCATCTCAGACTTTCTGTCTTTCTTGATCTATCCTACCAACATCTCCACTTTAATTTTATATCTTTCTTCTAATCCATAGCCAATGTTGGTTAAGAACACCAACATTGGCTTCTAACAACTATTTCTACCCCTACTTCTCTATCAGCCAACCATTTACCTTTCAAAGATGCAATCTATTCTCTTATAAATAGTAAATAATCGTAAAACCCCGTATAAATACGGGGTTTTTAAAAGGTAGGCAGTTCGTTTTAGTAGTGTAAATATCCCAAGCTAGTCCACTTCACTCGCTAAAATCTACTAGGGCTAGCGCATCGCCTTTGGCGTGTGCATTCGCTTAATTCTTTCATTCCTCATTCTCTCGCAGGTCTCTCGTAAGATGTCTTGTGTGTCTCGTCCTAAAAAAGTTTAAATGTTTGTTAGATTAATCCCAAAAGGCTTCCTTGTTCTTCAATTGTTTATAAAAGCCTGGTGCATAGGCGCTTGCTCTTGTCTTTTTTTGCCATTCAAGTGTTGTAAAAAAGGTTAATAAAAAGTTTTTTTAGGGTTTCATCTCCTCATTCCGCTACGCTCCACTCTGCTATAAAACCCTACAAGTAATTATACCCGTTTACACAAACTACTTTATACTATTACACAAATTTAAAAACCTCCTCATTTTCGTGTAACATACCATATAACCCATGTAATACAGCATTTAAGACGTGTAATACAAGATAAAAACTGTGTAATACACGGTTTAAGACGTGTAATACAACATAAAACCTGTGTAATACAAGATTTAAGGCGTGTAATACGAGATAAAACTTATGTAATACACGGTTTAAGACGTGTAATACAAGATAAAACATGTGTAATACAAGATAAAACCTGTGTAATACACAGTCTAAGACATGTAATAAACAATCAATACTATTATTAAACCAAAAAGTGAAAATATAAGATACGTAAGTTGCATTTTAAAATAAGATAATGACCATTCAATATGCAATAATGTTACTTCAATACGCAATAATCTCATTGCGAGATGGACTAAGTAAGTAACATTGTCAAAACAAGTGGGTACAATAGTCAAATAAGTGCGTAGAATCCTCATTCAAATCATTACAATTTCTTCTGGTAATGTGTATCACTTTTGTTGAATCAATCCTTTTTCTTCATAAATAAATAATTTTTAATAGTGTTGTATGTCTTTCTGATTTAAGTCAATATTTCTCATGATTAACCACCAATCACTCACAACTATTTCTTTATCTTCACGCCCTGAAAAACTACTCAATTCAATTAACGATTAACGATTATGGCTTACCCGTATCAGATTACGTCATTAGAGGCTTACAAAGAAGCGTATCAACAAAGTATTGACAATCCAGAGGCTTTCTGGGCTGATGTTGCAGAAAATTTTACATGGAAGAAGAAGTGGGACAAAGTGTTGGACTGGAATTTTACAGAACCTAGCGTAAAGTGGTTCAGTGGTGCGCAATTAAACATCACAGAAAACTGTCTAGACCGTCACATTGCAGAATATGGCAATTCCCCTGCGCTTATTTGGGAACCAAATGATCCCACCGAAAAGAATCGTTTACTCACTTACAGTAAGTTGTTGGAAAGAGTATGTCAGTTTGGGCAAGTACTCAAAAATAACGGCGTAAAAAAGGGTGATAGAGTGTGTATTTACATGGGAATGATACCCGAACTAGCCATTGTTACACTCGCTTGTGCAAGAATTGGGGCAATCCACTCCGTAATATTCGGTGGATTCTCTGCCCAAAGTATTGCTGATAGACTATATGATGCACAAGCAGAATTTATTGTTACTTGCGATGGGGCATTTCGTGGTGCAAAGGATATCCCACTCAAAAGTGTAATTGATGATGCACTTATTGGTAATCGTTCTATCAAGAAAGTAATCGTTTGTACCCGTACCCGTACGCCGATAAGTATGCTCAAGGGCCGTGACGTTTGGTACGAAGATGAAATGAAGCACGTAGAAGAACAAGGCATCCACTTTATAGAAGCCGAACCAATGGAAGCCGAAGACCCATTGTTTATTCTGTACACGTCTGGTAGTACTGGCAAACCCAAAGGGGTTGTTCATGCCTGCGGTGGATATATGGTCTACACCAATTATTCTTTCGTAAATGTTTTCCAGTACAAAAAGTCACAAATACACTTTTGTACGGCCGATATTGGTTGGATCACAGGGCATTCCTACATTTTATATGGCCCATTGAGTGCAGGTGCAACCACCATGATATTCGAAGGGATTCCTACTTATCCCGATGCAGGTCGTTTCTGGGAAATTGTAGATAAATACAAAGTAAATATATTATACACAGCCCCCACAGCTATCCGTAGTCTGATGGGATTTGGTTTAGGACCATTGCAAGACAAAGATTTGTCGTCACTAAAGGTATTGGGTACCGTTGGAGAACCCATCAATGAAGAAGCTTGGCATTGGTATGACGAACATGTTGGTAAAAAACAATGTCCCATTGTAGATACTTGGTGGCAAACAGAAACTGGTGGTATACTTATCAGCAATTTGGCAGGCATTACGCCTGCAGTACCTAGTTGGGCAACATTGCCTTTGCCTGGTGTGCAGATGTTGCTGGTTGATGAAAAAGGAGAGGAGGTGTTGGATGATGGAAGCGATAGTGTAAGTGGCAATCTATGTATCCGCGCCCCATGGCCTTCAACTATCCGAACCACTTATGGCGATCACGAACGTTGCAGAACCAACTATTTTGCAACCTATCCCAACCTATACTTCACAGGTGATGGTGCATTGCGCAGCAAAGAAGGTTATTACCGCATTACAGGAAGGGTAGATGATGTGTTGAATGTAAGTGGACACCGTATTGGTACTGCCGAAGTAGAAAATGCCATCAATATGCACGCGGGTGTTGTAGAAAGTGCTGTTGTAGGCTATCCACACGATGTAAAAGGACAGGGCATTTATGCCTATGTGGTGTTCGGACACATTCATGGCGATGAAACCCTCACTCGTAAAGATTTGTTGCAAACCGTAACGCGTATCATCGGCCCAATTGCAAAGCCAGATAAGATTCAGTTTGTAAGTGGTTTGCCCAAAACACGCAGCGGTAAGATTATGCGCAGGATTCTCAGAAAGATTGCCGAAGGTGAAACAGATAATTTAGGTGATACCTCTACGCTATTGGATCCGGGTGTAGTTGATGAAATAAAGAGAGGAAAATTATAAGTTGATGATATTTAATATTTATAAAAGCAGCTAATCACATTTGTGGTTAGCTGCTTTTTAATTTATTAAAACACCATCAATTAGTCAGGCATTCTAAAATTGAAGTGTGGATGTTGCATGTTCTCCAGGAAAATACCGACAACCTCTGGCCTCAATGCAATAGAAAAGACAATACCGAAAATAGCACCCCATAAATGGGCATCATGGTTTATATTGGTGCCTCCTTTTTTGCTCATATATATAGTATACCCCAGATACAATACGGCGTATATGATAGCTGGCACAGGCAAAATAAATACATATAATGTACTCCAAGGCATTAATAATATCATTGAGAATACAACTGAGGAAACTGCTCCTGAAGCTCCCAAACTACTATAACGATAATTATTTCTATTCTTTAAATAACTAGGTATCTGACTGGCAATCAACGCCCCAAAATACATCAGTGCATACCATGTTTCACTCACGCCCAAATCGCCTACATAAGCAGATTCCCAGTTTTTTCCAAAGAAGTAAAGGGTAAACATATTGAAGGCAAGATGCTGTATATCAGCATGAATAAACCCTGAAGTAATAAACCGATACCATTGGTTGTTATTGGTAATAGCGGGAGGATAGAATATTAAGTCTTCCATCAGTTTCCCATTGGAAAAAGATACATAAGAAACCAGACAGGTTATTGCAATAATGACTATTGTTAGCGTAGGCATGGGTGATATGATTAAAATAAAAACCGTCTTAATGATAACTATTAAGACGGTTTATTGAAGAAAATATTTTATTGAAATGTATTAGAATACTCTACCTGGGTTCCTCAACTGACCTCTACCGGTCCTATGTGTTGGGGTGTACAAATCGGAACTAAAGAACAAGTTTTCCAATCTTACATTAAGTCTCAATTGAAAAGAGAAAAACACATCCTTGTTTTCAGGGTTTCCTCTTTTAAACCCAATTCCCGGGTTGGTAGAAGGAAGGGGAACAGCGTTACCTTTGGAATCTATATATCTCCAACTGTAGGCTTCCGCTAGCTTAAGTCTATTGGCCAATCCTGTATTGCCTTGTTGTAGCGCAGTTTGTATTCCTTCTTCCCATTCTGGTTTCAGGATGTATGATTTAGCACTCGCATCATCCAAATAATCAGTAAAAAGCTTTCTGTAAGTACCTTCAAATGCCAATGATACATTTGACGAGAACTCAACACGTACACCTAAACCAAACTGAACATTTAACTGAGTCAATTTATATTGTCTGTCTGCATATTTTCCACTTGGCAGATATTGCCCTTCGGTACCAATACTGTGTAAGTCCACATCTCCTAGTGAATCTATGGGGTTTAATGGGTGTGGAACAAAGTGATAAACAGCACCACCTACAAAAGCGTAAGGGATAACACTGCTATTCTCATTGTCTACAATATCACCTTCAAACAATAATGCTAGTTCCTGTATGTTTGTTTTAACATTTAAGTTTCTATTTTTTACGCCAGCATTTGGAGAATTTGCATCATCAGCAGCAACAGTGGGAAATGAGATATTTGCCCTCCCTCTTAATCGATTGTTGATGTCGTAAGTGGCACCTAAGCTAAAGTCTGCTTTGTATGGAGGAATATAGCCAGCATTCAAGTCTGATAGTAAGTTGCTTCCACCGAGTGAAGCAGTTATACTTAAGTTCTGCGAAGAAACCGATAAGCTAACAAGTGATAGCGCTACAAATAGCCCCAATCCGATGCTTAACTTTTTTAAGAAGGGTGTTTTTTTCATATATCTTTTTAAGTATCTATTCAGATAATTTCAAACTCAATTTCTTTTACTTTATTGTGTATAATACATCACAACCTAACACGCTGCAAAGTATATAAAAAAGTTGTTAAAAGATGTTTTGTTAAAAAAAATATCTTAAAGTTAATATTAAATCACATTCTAGCCAAGTGTGAAATGTCTTTCCCTCTATTCGTTTATCACGCACAAAATAGAATAAGATCTATTAGCATCAATTATGCAACTGCCTGTTCTACAATGTCATCCATCATTATACCATAGTGACTTTCCTCGTAAATACACTCGCCGTTCTTAATGACTAAAATTTGTGGGGATTCGTGATGAACCTGAAATAAAGAAGCAATCGCATTGGAGATATCCCGATGTTTTATCAAATCAAGATAGTGGAAGTCTATTTCTGTGGGGGAGATACTTCTTTCCAATCTGTTCTTGACCACACTGCTGATACTGCAAGAGGTACTATGCTTGAAAATTACCTGTACTCTTTCAAACGATTTCAACTTGATAGCTTCCAAAGAATCCAAGTTTTGCAATTCAATCCAATTCATTCGTAAAGCGGTTTATCCGGTAAAATATCTTTTATTGGTTGCAGGGCAACCTCTATAACGTTGCGATGTCGCACAAGAAGAGAGTATCAAGGCAACGGTTAAAGTCAACATTAAACATAAAACCAATCTTTTCATGATCATTTTTTAAGAAATTTATTGCCAAAAATAGGGATTTCTCTACAAGTAAAAGTTTGTGACACAAAAAAAGATGTTTGTGAGATAGCGAATACCTGCATAATCTGCTGTAAATCTCATTTTGCAATAAATTTTAATCAATTATTATTCAGCGTCAAGGTCTTATCACAACCATTTCTCCATCTTTTTCCCATTTGATTACTGAAGAAGGGGTATACTTAGTATTGTCGTTTTGCCTGTATCCAACAACATAGTCTACACCAGCTATGATTTCTTTGCCTATTTCTGAAAAGAATGAAGGGGTAGGTTCTCCACTAATGTTGGCAGAGGTACTTACTATTGGTTTCTGAAAGCGTTTTATCAGGTGCTTGCAAAATGCTTCATCGCACAACCTGATGGCTACACTGCTATCCTCTCCCAGAATGTTTTCTGCCAAGCCAATTACACCTTCGTAGATAATCGTTGTTGGTTTGGTTGTTGCATCAAGGTAGTCGAAAACAGAAAGGTCTAGTTGGGTTACGTATTGCATCACTTCCTTTTCACTTGCCATTAATACAATCATTTTCTTGCTGTCTTCCCTTTGTTTCAGCGCATAAATCTTAGCTACAGCCATTGCATTTGTTGCATCGCAACCAATGCCCCAAACGGTATCGGTAGGGTACAATATCAATCCGCCCGATGCCAATACTGCCAGGCACTTTTCTATATCATCCCCAAATGCTTCCATCTACAATACTATTTGTGCCCGCAAATTAAACCTATAATGGGTAAATAAATGAACCATTGATCTGAAAGTAAAATTGATTCTTTCCTATTTCATATTCAACTCATTAACCGCCTCTCCTTATGTTTGCACAAATTATTTTATTATGGGAGTTGATTTAAAGGAACGTGTACAAGCCGTATGGAATGACAGGGCTTTGTTGAAAGAAACAGAATACATTGATACAATCCGCGATGTAATTGAGTGTGTGGATAAAGGGCGTTTGCGTACAGCGTCACCTACCGAGGATGGTTGGGTAGTAAACGAATGGGTAAAGCAGGCAATCTTATTATACTTTGGCATTCAGCAGATGCAAACCTACACCTTGCCTCCTTTTGAGTTTTACGATAAGATGTTGTTGAAGAAAGATTATGCCTCTTTGGGTGTTCGTGCTGTTCCTCATGCTGTTGCCCGTTATGGTGCTTATTTAGCAAAGAATGTGGTGTTGATGCCTAGCTACGTAAATATTGGTGCATACGTGGATGAAGGTACAATGGTTGATACCTGGGCTACTGTGGGAAGTTGCGCACAGATTGGTAAGCATGTACACCTTAGTGGTGGTGTTGGTATTGGCGGTGTATTGGAACCTTTGCAAGCAAGCCCTGTTATTATTGAGGATGGTTGTTTTTTGGGTAGCAGAAGCATTGTGGTAGAAGGGGTGATTGTGGAGAAAGAAGCAGTATTGGGAGCCAATGTGGTGTTGACACAATCTACCAAGATTATTGATGTAAGTGGCGCCGAACCCATTGAATACAAAGGTCGTGTACCTGCCCGTAGCGTAGTGATTCCGGGCACTTATGCCAAGAAGTTCCCTGCGGGTGAGTATCATGTGAACTGTGCATTGATTATTGGTACCCGCAAGCCAAGTACCGATTTGAAGACTAGCTTGAATGATGCCCTTCGTGATTTTAATGTGAGCGTCTAATAAGTGATGAGTTATGGATTATAAGTTATGAGTACTGTAATTCATAACTTATATTATTCATAGTTTATTTCTCTTCTGATGAATAAGAAAACATACTTAGCAGGTTTTTGGATAGCCTTGTTGGGATCGATACTCTTTTCTACCAAGGCTATCTTTGTAAAACTCGCTTTCCACGCCACCCATGCCGATGCCATTACGCTGCTGGGACTACGGATGTTATTCTCTCTTCCTTTCTTTTTGGTTGTTGCTTTTGTTGCCTCCAATAACGAGAGTAGCGACAAGATTACCCTTAAGCAGTGGCTGTATATTGCTATCACCGGTATGTTGGGTTACTACCTTAGTAGTCTGTTCGATTTTGTGGGGCTACAATATATCTCCGCTGGTCTAGAACGATTGATTTTATTCCTATATCCCACTTTTTCTGTATTACTAAATACGTTTCTATTCAAGTCGAAGCTTAACCGAACACAGGTGATGGCGTTGTTGCTGACCTATCTAGGTATCGGCATTGCCTATTATGGCGAGTTGAGGATAGATACCAGTAACCCCAATTTCTTTTACGGTTCCTTGATGGTATTCTTGTGTAGCATTACCTATTCTTTCTATCTGGTTGGTACGGGAAGGCTGGTAAACAGGGTAGGGGCCACCCGTTTCACGGCTTATGCAATGTTGTTTGCAACGGCAGGAATCTTTGCCAATTATGCTATAGTTAAACCACTCACTGGTTTTGTTTTTACGCACAATCTTGTTGGTTATGGGGCAGCATTGGCAATTATTGCCACAGTAATCCCTTCGTTTATGATATCTAATGCCATCAAAAAGATAGGCAGCAACAATGTATCTATCATTACCAGTATCGGCCCAGTGAGTACCATTATTCAGGCACATTACATATTGGGGGAGAAGATATTTACCGAGCAGATTGTTGGAACTGTATTGGTTGTTATTGGAGTGCTGTTGATTGGGGGAAAGAAATAGGCAATAGGAATTAATAAATGACCGCCGTGCTCACATGAGAAAATCCAACAAAGGCGTGAAAAACTAAAAAGGTCTATGTAAATGTGCGTTTTATTGAAAATGTTAAGCTATTCAAAATTCCGATGTAACTAAAGGTTTTAAAAAAATCAATCTTATTCGACAAAGCAATTCAATCATGAAAATTTTATCGGATGAAACCTCTGGTTATGTGAATATTCACCACAATGAAATTCTAAAATCTTTTTTGGTGGGGCACTCAATTTGATTTTTTTTAAGCCATAAATAGGTTTATAATATTCAGATTACACAAACAAAAGTAATTGGTTATTTATGTTACGATCTGCTGCTTTCTTTTGATACTGAAATATTTTTTAATTGCTTAGAAATGTTTTGGGTTATTAAAAGTTTTGATGATGGCTGGCACATCAAAGAAGTTCTAAAATGGTTAACCTATGTTTACCCAGAAAAACAAAAAGCGTTGTAATCTACTGATTATCAACGCTTTTTTTGTATCCTGTGATCCGGATTGGATTCGAACCAATGACCCTCATCTTAGAAGGATGACGCTCTATCCAGCTGAGCTACCGAACCATTATGGACTGCAAATTAAAGGAAAAAATACCAAACTGTCGCCTTTAATCTGACTACAAACACTAAAAATGAATGGATATAGCTAGATTATCAAATAATTAGGAATGGAATTATTTGGTAGCAAGCCTTTCTGCAAGCCACAGAAATTCTGTAGTGAATACATGTATCTGCTTCTCAAAGGCCGCATCTATAAGTTCATTTTGTTCATTAAACTTTTTGTCTATAAACGGTACAATCAGCAAACTTGGGCTAGCTATTCCAAACAATGCTGGCACATAAAGCAATAAGGGTTGGGTTCCTCTTGCACCTCCCAATGCACCAACAGAGGCAGTACACAAGCCAAAAGCTTTACGGGCTTGCTTAGGAAAATGATCGAACAAGTTCTTGATCTCACTACTAAAACTGCCATTATATTCGGGTGTAACTATAATGAAGGCATCTGCTGCAAACATCTTCTCTGCCAAGGGTTTAAACTCATCCGGAGTGGCAGTAACCGAGTTAAAAACACTTTGCAACTGCCCTAATTTCCATTCCCGCACATCTATCAATCCCATGGAATGATTGCGATGGTGTTCGGTTAGATACTGTTGCAAATACTTCGCTACTCTGATGGTTACACTTGCTGACCTCGGGCTTCCTGCCACTATTTCTATGTTCATAAATTCTTTAATTATTAATCGGTGTTTCAATTACAATAAAGGAGGTGTTGGGTTCAATATGTAACGGAATGACTCCTGTTTCCCAAACCCCAATAGAATCTCTGCTGTTGATGTCTGTTCCACAAATATTGACGCGTCCCTCGGTGATAAAAATATAGACACACTTGTTTGTTTCGTTTAGTGTGTAGGTGATTTCAGTCTTTTCGGTAAAATACCCTAAGCTAAGTTTGGCATTCTGATTAATCCAGCAATGTTGTTGCCCTTCCTCATTGCTCACAATAGTTTGTAATGTATTCAGTCTTTTCTCTCTTGGAAAGTGACGCTTCTGATAGCGCGGATTTATGTTTTGTAGCTTGGGCTCAATCCATATCTGTAGAAAATTAACCTCATCATCTCCAACATTATATTCTTCATGCCTCAGACCTGTTCCTGCACTCATTATCTGTATCCAGTCTTGTTCTACCACTTCCGAATAACCCATCGTGTCTTTGTGATTCATCTTGCCAGCCAGCATCACACTCACAATTTCCATGTTGGTATGTGGATGCAAACCAAAGCCCTTACCTGCCTCCACAAAGTCATCATTAAAAACTTTCAGCAAGCCAAAGCCATTGCGTAATGGGTTGGCATAGGAAGAAAAGCTGAATGTAAAATGGCTTTTCAGCCAGCCAATATCTTTTAAGCCTCTTTCAGTCGAGTTAAAGATGGTGTACTTCATATTAGTTGTTTAAATGTTCTATTAAATGATTGTTCACTGACTCTAACAAAAAAAGGATACATAGGTTGATTGCCTTGTATCCTTTCTGTAAATTAAGTCAAAATGTTTATTTCTTTATCACTAAACTAGTCTCATAGACCGCTTTCTTGTCTGTGGCAGAAACAATACTCAATTTGTACAGTCCACTAGCAAGATTGTTATTCAAACTGAGGTTATATGAGGCAGTGCCACCATTGTGTTGAAGTTGCTGACTGCTTACCTTTTGTCCAAGGGTGCTGTAAATGCTGATTGTATAACTGCCCGAAACAATATTTGTAAGCTTCAAGCTGAGTACATTACCTCTGACCGGATTTGGATAAACCCCAAAACTATTCGTAGTAACGGCCTTGTTTATAGCAGAAACAGAACTGTAAGTTGTTGCACCTGTATTGCTAGTTGCCTTTATGCGATAATAAACAGTACCAGTTGTGGCGCTATTGTCCGTGTAGGAATAAGTAGCCGTAGAGATATTTTTAGCTGCAATGGTATTGATTGTATTATAGTGTGTTCCGTCCACAGACTTTTCTAAACTGAAATTTGCTACATTACTTTCACCAGAAGTATTCCAATTAATCTGAACAGCGTTATTCTTTAAAAGTGTGTTCAGAGAAATATTTTTGATAGGTAATGAATTTGATTTGAAAACAACACTAAACCTATTTTGAAAGGTTGCAGCACTATCTATATTGGGGGTAAAGTTGATGTTTGTTGTCAATGAGTCAAGTTTAGTTAGCTTTTTTGTGTAATTATCATACAGATAAGCTGTTACCCCGTGGGCAGTATAACCACTTGCATCTATCTGTAACTGATAATCGGTTAAAAGTTGCGGACGAACAAGGTCTAGATTAATGGTGTCTTTGGGTGTTGGTAGATTCCAACAGCGTATTTGCCAGTTCGAGTTGTTAATCAAGACGGACAAATCTTCCCCAAACCCAAATCCAATATTTAAGTCTTGTTGGTTTCCTGGATTATCAGACGTACTAAGAAAGGTGCTATCAAAAACTGATTCACACCATACACCATTGTAGGTGTAGGCCGTATCTGTTGTTGCTTTTGAAAGTAAATAGAAATAAATTTTGTTGTCCTGATAGGGATTGCCCATCAATCTTTTTCTTGAAAAGGAGTTGCTTTTCTTGTTAATTGGTTTAGGAGCACATTTATTCAAGATGGTTTTAGCATTGGCAAGCTGCATTATCGCTATTAATATGAATAGGACAAGCGTAAAGTTTCTTTTCATTATTTTTAATATTTAGTCCTGCAATATAATAATGATTAAACAATGCAACCCATAAATTACAATTAAGTGTTGATAACCCTAGTTGTTAAAGTGCAAAATGAACTTATCCAGGTCCTTCTCAGGCTTCTGACAAGCATAGTTTTCACACAAAAAGAACTGATTGTAAGCTTCCTTTTGCTTTCCTGCCAGCAATGGATATTGTGCCAGTGGGGTAGTGGAGACCTGCAATACTTTATTGGGTATATATTGCTTTAATAATACTGATAAATCGTAATTGAAGTCATCGCCCAATACAACCACTTCTTTCATACCATTGGTGATGGATTGCAGGATGCTTGCCCATACGCCAAACGAAGTGGGATATTTGATGATAGCAGTTGCCATAGATTTTATTGCATTCAATGCCATTGCATTCCATGCGCTATTGTCTAACAGGATAGACAGATAAATGAGGTTTCCTACCATTACAGCGTTACCCGAAGGGGTTGCCCCGTCATAGACTTCCTTTTTGCGTACAATAATATCCTGCTGTTGCTTGTGGGTATAATAGAAAAAGCCTTCCTGATCAGCACCGAAGTTGTCTATCACAAAATCTACCAATGCTTTTGCTTGCTCAATAAAATATTGATTACCAGTAATTTCTTGTAAATGAATGTATGCCTGAATTAAATAAGCATAATCATCTAAGAACGCTTCAATCTTTGCTTCTCCGCCCTTGTAGGTATGGTAGAGGCTGTTGTCGCCACGCTTAAATTTATTTTCAATAAAGCCTATTGCATTCAATGCAATTTGTTTATAAGCATCATTACCCGTTGCTGCATAGCCCTTGCAATAAGCGGTAATCATCAAGGCATTCCAACCCAATAATATTTTATCATCCAGTTGCGGACGTATTCTTTTGTCTCTCACAGCCATCAGTTTCTCTCTGCTTCTGTCCAAAAGATTTTGCAAGGATGCTATATCCAAACCGTTGTCTGCTGCAAACGCATCTAACGGTTTCAATATCCTCAATATATTGCTATCTTCCCAATTGCCGTGGTGCGAAACATCATAGTATTGGCAGAATAGTTCACTGTCTTCTGCCAGCAGTTCATCTATCTCTTCCTTTTCCCAAACATAAAACTTTCCCTCAACGCCTTCGCTGTCCGCATCTAAGGCACTGTAAAAGCCTCCTTCGGAATCAAGCATTTCTCGTTCTATAAAAGCGAGTGTGTGCTCGATGGTTTCCTTATACAAGGGAATATGGGTGAGTTGATAGGCTTCTGCCAGTACATTTATTAACAGGGCATTGTCGTACAACATCTTTTCGAAATGAGGGGCAAGCCATTCTTCATCGGTACTATATCTGGCAAAACCACCGCCCAGTTGGTCGTAGATTCCACCTTGTATCATCTTATCCAGACTTAACAATGCTTGTTTTAACCCTTTTTGTTCTTTATCAAAATGATATTGCCTTAAGAGGTATTGAATAGAAAATGTTTGTGGAAACTTAGGCGCTCTTCCAAAGCCACCCCATGTGGTATCGGCATTCTTAAGCAGGTTCTCTGCAATCAAGGCACAATTCTGCTGATTAAATATTTCATCATCCATTTGTTTGTTTATGTAAGTCCCGAATGAATTTGACTCTCCGAGATGAGCCGTCAGGTTCTCTGCCTGCGCTTCTACCTCATTTCTTTTCTCTGAAAACAATTGATGGATATTCAGCAATAACTCTTTCCAGCTAGTTCTGTTGTGTGCTCTTACGGGGGGAAAGTATGTGCCTCCATAAAAAGGCTTTCTATCCGGTGTCAGAAATACATTCAGTGGCCAGCCACCGCTTCCGGACATTGCCTGAACTGCATCCATGTAGATATGGTCTAAGTCGGGACGCTCTTCGCGGTCTATCTTGATGTTGATGAAGTATTTGTTCATGATCTCGGCAGTGCGTTCATCTTCAAAACTCTCCCTCTCCATCACGTGGCACCAATGACAGGCTGCATAGCCAATACTCACCAGAATGGGCTTGTCCTCATCCTTTGCTTTTTGCAAAGCCTCCTCACCCCAAGGATACCACTCAACAGGATTGTGTGCGTGCTGCAAGAGGTAAACACTTGTTTCGTTTGCAAGCTTATTGGTATGTGTATGCACGATTGTTTATTTATTTTGACGTGAAAGTAGGAGGGAAGGCGTTATTGTCGGTTGCGGAAGGTTTATTAATTCGGTAATTATTTCTTTGCCACGAAGCCACCAAGGCAGAAAGAAGCACAAAGGAAGATTGTTATTGTGCCAAAAGAATACCATTTGACACGATAGCCGCAAAGGCAGAAAGAGGCACAAAGAGGCAAGGACATCGGTTAGTCGATTGTACTTTGCAATGAGTGTGCTTTGTGGGCTGTTTTGTCTAGCGTGAACGAACAAAGTATCTGTGCGAAGTCCTTTCCGCTTCCACCCGTTGATGTATTGTAATCGAACTGTCTGATGAAACCTCCTTGTAGCGTGAATGTATTGGTAAATTTATATCCAGTGCCAATAAAGAAGCGGTTACGCAGAAAGTAGGGGGCATTGTCTGTAAAGAAAACTTCCTCGAAGGTGGTGGCATAAACAGTCTTTGGTACAAGGCTACTATGGTTGATCGGGATAGTAGGGTTTATCCGATACCGGAACCGATTGCTATACACACCATTCACCCAACGTTGTTCTATTCTATACCGATGCTCCAACTGAACCCTGCCAAAATAATTGTTAAAAACAAATTGCTCCCACAACCTGAACTCTTTTGTGGTTGCCGGCAATTTGTAGTTACCCGGAAAAGGATAGGTAACGTAATTGCCAGTACCTACAAATAGGGAGTTATTGTTGGGTAGATTGTATTGTAAACCACCCTTTAGCTCATGATAATAAAAGTTGGATGCAATGCTTTGCGAACGGGTTTGTGTCTCCAGATAAAGTGTCCAGTCCTTCTTTAGCTTCGCATTCAGGGCAATAATATCCCAGCTCCCGGTTTTGCTATTTTGTGTAAAAGCTACAGATGTTATCAATAAAAATAGGATGCCAATTAGGTGCTTAGGGGAAAATCTCATGCGCTGTTTCTTAAGTTGAATGTGCGAATGTAACATTAAATCAATCTTTAGCCAATAGTTTATAAGCAATTTTGTGGACTATTGCTAAGTCTTTTCCCATAGCAGTCTCATTTTCTTGTACTTTATCATGATGAAAAAGAGACCATTATGCTATCCAAAATGGGTTACTCAGCAGAAATAGGGCTTATGTCAGCGATACATCATTCATTGTGAGCCTCACTCGACCATTGTGAGGCTCACTCGTTCATTGTAAGGCTTACTATGAGCATTGTAAGGCTCACTCGGTCAATAAATCGTTAATTCTGTCAATAAATCGCTCACTCGTTCA
>CAITVK010000086.1 GCA_903895845.1 uncultured Chitinophagaceae bacterium | reverse complement strand
TATCTTGTTGGCTCGTCAGGTAGGTGTGCCTAGCATGGTGGTTTTCATGAACAAGGTTGACCTTGTTGATGATCCTGAATTGTTGGAATTGGTTGAAATGGAAATTCGTGAATTGTTGACTAAGAATGGTTTCGATGGCGACAATACACCAATCATACAAGGTTCTGCAACTGGTGCTATGGCTGAAGATCCAAAGTGGGTTGCTAAAATCGAAGAATTGATGGCTGCTGTAGATAGCTACATTCCATTGCCTCCTCGTCCAGTTGATTTGCCTTTCTTGATGAGTGTTGAGGACGTGTTCTCTATCACGGGTCGTGGTACAGTTGCTACTGGTCGTATCGAACGTGGTATCATCAAAGTTGGTGAAGCTGTAGAAATCGTTGGTTTGATGGAAACTGCTTTGACTTCTACTGTAACAGGTGTTGAAATGTTTAAGAAATTGTTGGATGAAGGTCAAGCAGGTGACAACGCTGGTTTGTTGTTGCGTGGTATTGAAAAGAGCCAAATCCGTCGTGGTATGGTTATTTGCAAGCCTAAATCTATCACTCCACACACTGAATTTAAAGGTGAAGTTTACGTACTTTCAAAAGATGAAGGTGGTCGTCATACTCCATTCTTTAACAAATACCGTCCTCAATTCTATTTCCGTACTACAGACGTAACTGGTGAAGTTACTCTTAATGAAGGTACTGAAATGGTTATGCCAGGTGATAACGTTTCATTGTCTGTTAAGTTGATTCAACCTATCGCTATGGAAAAAGGTCTTAAATTCGCGATTCGTGAAGGTGGACGTACAGTAGGTGCTGGTCAAGTTACTGAAATAATAAAATAAGAATTTACTAAGTAATTAATAATTTCTTTTCTATAGGGTAGCTAATTAGCATTATGTTAATTAGCTACTTTTTTTACACGGGCATGGTGCAATGGTAGCATACGGGTCTCCAAAACCTTTGATCTGGGTTCGAATCCTAGTGCCCGTGCAAACTAATTTAAGAATTCAAAAAGCTTAAATTAGACACACAAATAGCTTTAAATTGGTTTTATGAACAAGATTTCAGCATATTTTAAAGATAGTTACCAAGAGCTTACCGAAAGAGTTACTTGGCCTACTTGGTTACAGCTGCAACAAAGCACCTTGATTGTTTTGGTAGCAACTGTGTTGATAACAGGTGTTGTTTGGATTATGGATTTTAGTAGCAACCAATTGTTGAAGCTAATTTACTCATTATTTAAGTAAAAATTATGGAAGAAGTAGCGGTTAACAAAGAAGTTGTTGAAACTCCAGCAGATAATACCAGATACTATGCTTTGAGGGTAGTAAGTGGAAAGGAGAGGAGCATAAAAGAATATTTGGATAAGGATATCAGCCGTAATGGTTGGACTAATATTGTAAAACAAGTATTTCTTCCTACTGAAAAAGTATATAAAGTTCAGAATGGTAAAAAGCAAATGCGTGAAAAGAACCTTTATCCAGGGTATATCTTTTTAGAAGTATTTGAAGGAAAACTCCAAGACGATTTAGTTCAAAGCATCAGTAATGTTACCAACGTAATGCACTTTCTAACCGATGGTAAAGGAAGTAAGGGTACGATTGTATCTTTAAGAAAGAGTGAAGTAAACAAGATGTTGGGTAAAGTTGATGAAATGAATGATCAAGGGGTTAGCATCAGTGAACCATTCATCATTGGCGAAACTATCAAGATTATTGAAGGTCCTTTCAATGATTTCAACGGTGTTATCGAGGAAGTTAATGACGAAAAGAAGAAATTGAAAGTATCAGTTAAGATATTTGGAAGAAGCACGCCAGTGGAATTAAACTATGTACAAGTAGAAAAACTAGGATAGTATTTCTAAATAGATTAAGTAAAAAAGCCTTCGATTTATTCGAAGGCTTTTTTACTTATGGTATCTGTCAGTGAATCTTTATCTAAATATTGTTTCTGCTTTTAGTATACTTTCGGGTCTCCCAACATCAATTAATAAACTATCCGAATGATTAAATCCTTCAATAGTATTCTCCGCGCAAAGACTCATATATACATCTACTAAAGAAAACTTTCCTTCTTGCTGTATGTGGTTGAAGATTTGAGTATTGATTACGTGAATGCCACTAAAAGCTTTTTGCTGCAATGTCTGTTTCTGTATTGTAGTATAACCAAGCACTGCTCCTTTTTCCTCCATTGTTGCCGTATTTCTCCAACCACAGAGACGGTTATCCGTAGTAAATAAAAAATAGCGGCTACTCACTCTATCTGTTATGGCTAGTGTAGCCAATGGATTCTTGATTTGGTGTTGTTGTATCATTTGAGATAAAGGCATATCGGTCAACATATCTACATTCATCACCACAAAGTTTTCTTCTCCTTCAAAGTACCAAGCGGCTTTCTTCAAACCTCCACCTGTTTCCAATACCGCATCTGTTTCATCTGAAATGGTAATAGTACTCCCCCAACCCTTTTTTTCATTTACATCATCAATTATCTGATCTGCAAAATGGTGCACGTTTACAATTACCTCCTTTATGCCATGCCCTTGTAAGTATTCTATGTTTCTTTGCAAAAGCGTTTTACCATTTACCATTGCCAATGCTTTTGGATGGTGTAGTGTAAAAGGTTGCAACCTAGTTCCTAATCCTGCTGCTAATAGAAATGCTTTCATAAATTAATTGTTTTGGATTACCGTTAATCGATGTGCCGTCAACGGTCGGTAAACGGTTTATCGGTAAACGGTTGACATTTATCTCACCCAATTTGCTTCATTCGTATGCGTTAAAACTACTTTTACTTTGTATTTATTGCGCAAGTGTCTAGCGGTCTGTTCGGCAGCAAATACACTTCTGTGCTGACCACCTGTACAACCGAAGTTGATGGATAAATGCTCGAAGTCGCGCTCCAGATAGTTCTCTACCGAAATATCAATCAGATCCCAGACACTGTTTAAGAAGGTATTCATTTTTGTTCTTTGCTCTAGGAAGTCTTGCACGGGCTTATCCTTTCCGCTCAACTTTTTATAGTCATCAAAGCGACCCGGATTCAAAATGCCGCGCATGTCAAAAACATAGCCACCGCCCGATTCATTATCACAGGCAGGAATACCTTTTCTGTAACTGAAACTATTGATTACAATCACAAGTGGTGTATGCTCATTCGCTTGAATAGGTGTAAATCGTTGTATTATTTCTTCGCTGGTAATTTGTTTTAATAAGCTAGTAAATACAGGCATTTCCAAGCCTGTTTCCTTATTGGCAACAAAGAATTGTACATTTCTTAAAGCCAATGGGATGCTGGTTAAAAAGTGTGCTTTTCGTTCAAATAGTCCCCTGAATCCATAAGCGCCAAGTACTTGCAATAAGCGGATTAATGCATAACCATTGTATTGTTTTATGAACTCTGTTCTGTCAATCGCTTTGCCCAACAGCGTTTCAGCTTCATCCATATAATAGTCCAACAGCTTGCCTTTCCAGGTTTCACTTAGTTCAGCTTTTGCTTGCCAGAGCAAACTCGCCACATCATATTGCAAAGCACCCTTCATCCCGCCCTGATAATCTATGAATGAAACTTCATCTTTTTCAACCAATATGTTCCTGCTTTGAAAGTCGCGGAACATAAAAAATTGCTGTCCCGTCTGAGATAGGTAAGTGCTTAATGTCTCAAAGTCATCCAATAAACCTTGTTTGTCATAAGGAATACGGAGGGTATCCAGAAAGTAGTATTTGAAATAAAGCAGGTCGTTGATGATCGCTTGTTTGCCAAATGCTTTAGCAGTCAGACACCAGTTGTAATCAAACCCTTTATCGCCCAGTATTTGTATTCGGGCCAGCTGATGAAGGCTCTTTTTGTACAGTTCATATACATATTCGTCCTTTCCATGCTGTTCTATTTTGTCCAGCAAACTCTCTTTTCCTTTATCTTCCTGAATGTAGATGGTCTGTTCTTTATTAATGCAAAAAACAGTAGGTACCGGTAAACCAGCCGCTTTAAAGTGATTTGTAAATTGAACAAAGGCATTATTCTCAGCGATGTTTAGGTTGTAAGTAGCGATGAAAGAAGCCTCTTGTGTATGAATCCGGTAGTATTGTCTGTCGCTCCCACTTTGAGGCAATAGTTCTAAACGGGTAATTGGCTGGTGTTTGTAATCTGTAAATAATTGCTCGATAGCTGCTTTCATCAATTCCATTCTTCTGTGTAATTAAAAAAACGAAAGTAACCCTATCTGTTTATTTACTCCTAAACGTTTTATAAATCTTTATTGCACTCAGCAGTAATGCTATAAAAAGAACCAACCCAACCAATCCCCACACCAGACTGATACTTTGTTTTACGACCACCAACATCACGATGGCTATTAAAAAGATGGTGGCTACTTCATTCCATAAGCGCAGTTGCTGCGAAGTGTATTTAAAAATGCCCTCTACCTGTTGTTTCAAAATAAGATGGAGGGAGTAATGGTAGACATATAAAAACACCACAAAAATCAGTTTTATCAATAGCCACCTTCCTTCTTCCTCAAAAACAAGGACATTCCAGCCGCCCATAAAAAGGATTAGCGGGCCAAAAATGAGCGTCAATATTGAAGAAGGCCAAGTGATACCATACCACAACCGTTTCATCATGATCGTAAATTGTTCTTGCAATGCCTGCCTGATGCCATCGGGTTTTTCCAGCGCTTCTACATTGTAAATGAATAGGCGAGGCATATAAAACAAACCTGCAAACCAGGTAACGATGAAAACGATGTGCAATGCTTTTAAGTATGAATACATTCTTTTGTTATGAATTATTGAGTGATAAAATATGATTTCATTGCATAAATAGCAAATAAATCTCATCCGGCAATACTTTTCTTCTTATCGTGACTTAGGGTGTTTGAATAGGTTCTAGTGCAATTACAGAACCTTTCCTGTAGAACCACTTTCAGATGGTGTTAATTCAAATATTTTATTAGGAGAAAGCCCCTCTTCTTTCCTATGAGATACAAATAGTATTGTTGTCTTGCTTTCTGACGCTATTTTGTTTATTAAGGTACTTACAATTTGTGCGTTGTGGTCGTCTAGTCCAGACATTGCCTCATCCAGTATCAATAAAGGTGGATGTTTAATCATTGCTCTAGCCACAAGGGCGAGACGCTGTTGGCCTAGCGATAAAGAACAAAATACTGCTTTCTTCAAATGACTCATCTCTATTAATTCCAGCCATTCATCAGCTAACCTTACTTGTATGTCAGACGGCTGCTTGTAGAGTCCTATTGAATCGAGAAAGCCTGAGATAATCATTTCTTCTACAGTATGTCGGGTACTAAAGAGGTCTGTCATTGATGGCGTTAGATATCCGACCTTTTGTTTTATCTCCCAAACGGTTTCCCCAGTTCCTTTTCGTTTGCCAAATAAAGTTAGATTCTGGTTATATGCTTTGGGGTTATCGCCGTTTATCATTGTCAGCAATGTAGTTTTGCCGCTGCCATTCGGACCAACCAATTGCCAGAAATCACCTCTGTTTATAGTCCAGTTTATATCTTTTACAATGACTTTTTCTTCATATCTGACAGTGACATCTCGGAAACAGACCAATTCATTACTTTCCAGAATATATTCTTTAATAGGTGGTGGCACGTGAACTAATCCCTTGCTAGTGCTATTGGTTTTTGCTTCGGATAGATATTTTGTTAAATCTTTTATCTCGACAATTTTACCATCTTCCATATACACTGCATTCTTTATGAAGGGCAATAAGTCTCTATTCCGATTGATGAGCTGAATAACTGAAATGTTTTCTGACAGCGTTGTAATAGTCTCGAGCAACGAAGCTTGAGAGGTGATATCAAGATTGTCAAATGGATTGTCGAGAATTATAAAATTGGGATTTTGTCCCAACAGATAAGCTAACAATGCCTTTTTTTGTTCACCGCTAGATAGGTTCCTAATTCCTCTGTTATACTGTTTGGAGACTATCCATTCTTCGTGCTTCTCTTCATCTTCAATAAATTCGTTCAGCGATATAGACGAAAACAATACACCCTTCTGTAAGTTGAAGATAGTAAAATGTCCATTTGCCTTGCCGCCGATCAACTGTTGAACAAAAGAATTTTTGTCGGCATTGTTCGATAAAAATATTGCCCAATGATTAGTTTGTATCATAGTAAATAAAAGGGGTTAAAAGTAATGAGTGATACTGGTAAATTATAAATAAGTAACTACTTTTTTTGTCTGTTTTAAACCAAATATGGCTTCAATCAGTCTAGCAATCACGCTGTAAAAGCAAATTATAAAGAGTGAGTGGGTTACCTTTTATCTCCTTTTGGTATTAATGGTAACTCTGCAGGGTTTTAAAAGCCAAACAAACGCTCCCAAAAGGTTGCTTCGACCACAAATGAAAACGCCTGCTTCGCCCAATTGAAAAAAGGGTAACGTCTCTAACAACTGTACACTTGTCGTGTGACTTAATTTTTTTAAATTATAAATAAACAGTTATGAAGAAGATGAATTTAAACACAATTGCAAAAAGATTTTTTTTAGGTAATATATTGGCTGCAGCAATATTTTTCTCAATGCAAGCCTCTGCTGCAATTACCGTAAAGTTTTATGAAGGAGATAAAAGTATCGACTCCAGCAAAAACAAATTGGAGGTAAGATATTTAGGCAGTAACAATAGCAACCTTGAGTTTGATATACATTATAACAACTTGAAGGGAGGAACCTTTTACTTCTTGGTAAAAGACGAAGAGGGAGAAGTACTTTTTGAAAAGGAATATAATAGCAAACAATTTCATAAAAAAGTACAACTTGCTAAAGTGGATGACCTTAGAAAATTGAGTTTCTCAATCGTTTCTGCCAAAGAGAACACTGTACAAACTAAAGAAGTTGTTATTAAAACCGAATTTTTAGAGGATGTACTAGTAAAAATAAACTAGTTATCAATAAAGGTTTTGTGAGTGAATTGGATAAAGAAGGTAGTCATTATTGGCTGCCTTCTGTTGTTTATAAGAATAAATAAGGGGCTTATTTCTTTTCGATTAATTTTAACCCTTTGTATGAGCTTAATTCTTTTATTTTTGTCGCACTCGAAAAGAAAAAAGCTGTACGTCTAACAAAAACGAATGAAAAAAATAATATTACTGGTTATCGTTCTATCTGCTTCAACGGCAGCAATATTTGCACAACAAACAAAGGCGTCAAAAGACTCTATTAAATTTGCTTCACCAACTTACAACAGACCTGTTCCACAGAAGAAAGATTGGAGCAAAGTTGACTTGAGTAAAAGACCTGCAGACCATTTTGTAATTCAGTATGGTTATGAAGGTTGGGCAGGTGCACCAGATAGTATCCGTACAAAAGGATTTGGAAGACATTTTAATTTCTATTTTATGATAGATAAGCCAATGAAGACAGATCCACATTATAGCGTTGCGTATGGTATCGGCTTAGGAACGGATAATATTTTCTTTGATAATGAGATAGTACACCTAGAGGCTACAGGCAATACATTGCCTTTTTCTGACGTTTCTAATGGAACTCATTTTGCTAAATTCAAGCTTACAACCATGTATGCCGAAATACCAGCTGAGATTAGATTTTATCAGGATCCAGAAAATAAAACAACTGGATGGAAAGGGGCATTAGGTGTGAAAGCGGGTATATTGCTAAAAAGCTATACTAAAGGAAAAAACTTAGAGGATGCTTCTGGTAATAGTGTTTATGGTCCAACTTACATTGAGAAAGTGAGCAACAAGCGCTTTTTGGACGGTACAAGATTGGCAGTGAGTGGCAGGGTTGGTTATGGCTTTATCTCATTGCATGGCGATTTCAATGTTCTTGGTGTAATCAAATCCGGTGCTGGCCCAACTATTAATGCTTACTCAATAGGTATATCAATCGGTGGTTTATAATTTTATTACAATATAATTAAACAAATAATTAAGCCCTGACAGCAAATGCTTTCAGGGTTTTTTTGTTAATAGAAATATTCATGTACATTTATTCAAATAATATATTTTGATAGAGAAACAAAAAATTCAGGAAGATGAAAGGGCTGTATTGGTTGGGCTAGTTCAAAAAGACCAAACTCCAGAACAAGTAGAAGAGTATCTGGATGAACTTGCATTTTTGGCACTAACAGCTGGTGCTATTACTGTTAAAAGATTTACTCAAAAACTGGAGCGACCCGATAGCAAGACTTTTGTGGGAAAGGGCAAGTTGGAAGAGATTAAAAACTATGTTCTTAGTAAGAATATTGGTATTGTCATTTTTGATGATGAACTCACGGGCTCACAGATAATCAACATAGAAACGGAACTGAAAACTAGAACGGTTGATAGAAGCGATCTGATATTGGACATATTTGCTAGCCGGGCTCGAACGGCTCAAGCTAAAGTACAGGTGGAGCTGGCGCAATATCAATACATTCTTCCCCGATTAAAGGGTATGTGGAAGCACTTGGAGAGGCAAGGTGGTGGCATTGGTTCCAGAGGACCTGGGGAAACAGAAATAGAAACGGATAGGCGTATTGTGAAAGATAAAATCGCCCTGCTTAGAAAAAGACTAGGAGAGATAGACAAGCAAGCGTTTACACAGCGCAAGGAAAGGGGCGAATTTATCCGTGTAGCGTTGGTGGGTTATACAAATGTGGGTAAGAGTACACTGATGACCTTACTCAGTAAAAGCGATGTGTTTGCAGAAAATAAACTTTTTGCTACCCTAGATACAACCACACGGAAGGTAGTATTTGAAAATACACCTTTTCTATTAAGCGATACGGTTGGGTTTATCCGCAAGTTGCCACACCACCTTGTTGAGAGCTTCAAAAGTACCCTTGATGAAGTGAGGGAGGCCGACATATTGTTGCATGTAGTAGATACCTCTCATATTCAATACGAAGAACAAATTGGTGTGGTTAACAAAACATTGCAAGAACTAAAGGCATTTGACAAACCTATTATTACTATCTTCAATAAAATGGATTTGTATGAAACAAAATATTTTGATGAATGGCTTAGCTATTCAGTAAAGCAAGACTTACTAAGGGAACTAAAAGAAAGATGGGAGCGGGATACCCATGGCAATTGTGTATTTATATCTGCTACTGAGCGAAACAATGTTGACTTGCTTCGCGAGGTAATCATCAATAAAGTGAGAGAGATATATGGCGTTCGCTATCCCTACAAAGAGATATATTACTAAATTCAGGATGCAGGATACTGGTTACAAGTTACCGGTAACATGCAACCAGTAACTTGTAACTCAATCAAGATGGCAAAAGAAATAAAATGGTATAAGCTTGTAGACCATATCAATATGCTTCCCTTTGAAGCGAATAATATGTGTGTGGTAGAAGTAAATGGCAAAACGATAACTATTGCCAGGCATAGTGGTTCTCTTTTTGGGTTTGCCTACAAGTGTCCTCATGCAAGTGGTATTATGGCCGAAGGATTTATAAATGCACTTGGTCATGTGGTTTGTTCGTTGCATAGATACGCTTTCAATATGCAAAATGGCAGGAATGTATCGGGAGAAGGGTACTATCTAAAGACATATCTGGTAGAGGAACGTTCCGATGGTGTGTATGTAGGAATAGAAAAAACAGGTTTTTTTGGATAATTGAAAAATAATTTTTGCCATTAAGTTTCAACCCCTATTTTTGCAACCCCAAACAAAGGAGAACATTCCCGAATAGCTCAGTTGGTTAGAGCATCTGACTGTTAATCAGAGGGTCTCTGGTTCAAGTCCAGATTCGGGAGCATTGGTTATCAAGCAGTTACGAAGTTATTTCGTAGCTGCTTTTTTTATTGCGACCAAAAATGCGACCATAAGAATAGCTAAGAAGGGATAATAAGAACTAAATAAGAGAAAGAAAGTGGTTGCTTTTAGGGTGCAAAGAGTATCATCACTGAATGATTGAATGTTTTAAAGTTGCTTATCGCAATTGCTTTGTTACCGCTTCGGACTGTAAACCCATGTATTTGCAAAACTCTTCGATGGAAACTACCTGATGTTCCTGCTTTTGAAGGTGCAGCTTTATCTTCTTTATCAGGTTCCTACCGAATTTATCACTCCTACCTGTGATTACCATAACATCCTTGGGGTAAATACATAATCTATTCATAACTTCAAATAACTTGTTTGATACACTACCCATACACTACCTATGGCTTTCCTATACACTAGCCATACATTAACCCTTACAAAGATACCTGTTTAAAATGCACTGCAATAGTATATGTATTGGAACTATGTGGACATAATGGAACATAACGCCCTGCCTATTATTTTATGCTGTTTATCCGTCATAGTTTTGGGTCTAACAATAAAAATTAATGTTATGGCAAAGGTAAAAGGGCTGGTAAAATTTTTAGGTACACTGGATGACCTTACGTTTTATAAAACACAGGATGGCAACCTAGTAAAGACAAAAGGCGGCGTATCGAAGGCACGTATAGCCACTGACCCAAACTTCCTAAGGACAAGGGAAAATGGGGCTGAATTTGGTTCTGCTGCATCTGCGGGGAAACTTTTGAGAAGTGCGGTTAGGTCGCTTATGATGGTCGCCTCAGATAATCGGGTCACATCTAGGGTCACAAAGTTGATGACCTTGATAAAAGACTATGACACCACCTCTGCACGTGGGGCCAGGAACGTTGGCGTTGCTATTAGTGCTTCGGCAGCAAAGACGCAAATGATTGGCTTTAATTTCAACATTGGTGCGATATTGTCGGCTATCCTAGTTAAACCTTATGCAGTGAACACCACTACTGGTGTGATAACCATTGCGAGCCTTACGCCGTTGAATGACATTGCCTACCCTGCTGGGGCAACACACGTGACCATTACAGGCGCATGGGTGAGGATTAACTTTGTTGCCAACACTACAGTGATTGAGTTTACTAATGCCGTGAATCTGCCTTTAAACACTACGGCAAGTGCTGTTACGCTTACGCCTACTGCCGTTCCAGCAGGTAGCACGGGAACAAATATTTTTTTGATTGCAGTTGAGTTTTTCCAATTGGTAAATTCTGTTCAATATGTTTTGAGCAATGGTTCATACAATGCCTTGGGAATAATTGATGTGGTTTAATTTCAAACAAGCAAAGAAAATATAGGATTAGCCTACCCTTTTGGGTGGGCTTTTTTTATGCACTAACTACCCACAACCCCTAAAATAGTGAAAAAAAGAAAAGCTGCCCTACCTGACGGCGGGCAGCAAAACCAGCCCTAGAAAGGAAGGGCTGAAAGCAGGCGGCGGCCAGAAGGAAAACACCAAACGAACCAGCCACAAGCCAACCTGCGAACCACCACACCGGGCAACGGACGGAAGTGGACTGGCAACCGCCCAAGATGCCTACCAAACACCGACTGGGGGACAACTGGCACTGGGAACAAACCACTGCTGAAAGGGCAAACTGACAAACTGGGAACAATGCGGGACTTTTTTTGCATAACTAATTTTTTATAAGCCCTTCAAGCGGCGGCTGTGAAAAAAAATAACTGGAGCGGAATAAGTCCCGAAGGGTGAAAAAGAAAATCACTAAAGACTATTTACCCGTTAATTTTCTTTTTCATTATGCCGAACAGGATATTTTTTGCACACGGCCAAAGCTATTTTTGCTGTATTAAAAAAAAGTGGTGCAAAAAGGGGGTTGTTGCATCGTGTGAAGTGAACTTTAGCATTTAGTGTTGTTAATCATTTGGCTTGTTCCGTCATAAACTGCTTGGTAAATCACAACCGACTTCAATTAAGTGAGATTGTCCCATTGTCAAGCTGATTCATCCTCGTAAACAGACCTACCCATCTTTTTATAAAATTAGTTTTAAAAGAAAAAAGGGAAAAAAAGAAAGCCACTAAACAGGTGGCACTGCAAAAAACAATAACTGGATGCGGAATAAGTCCCACAGGGTTGTTTTTTGGGTGATAGATTGGCGAAGCCCATCACCCCCTAAAAACTATTATGCCGAACAGTTTTGTTTTTTAAATAGCAGTTCTTCTGC
>CAITVK010000085.1 GCA_903895845.1 uncultured Chitinophagaceae bacterium | reverse complement strand
TTGAGTCTAGTATCAGTGAAATAAAGGCATTATTCCTCAGAACAATACATGCTGTTACTCTAAAAGGATTCTTATTGAAAATTGTATTGTTCTTATTTGCAATACAACTAAAGAAAATTAACTAGCAACTTGAATTAATTAATAGTATGTTTTTACGAGCAGCTATCAAAAAAATGACTGTCTCGACAAGCATAACCAAGTAATTCCACAGAATTAAATACAATAAATTCTTTCAAAAAGAATGTCATATTTCAATCACAATTCTTAATTTCATTGGCAGAAGTTATTGTATTCAATTCCCAGGACAACTCATAATAATTTAAACAAAACTAATTAGTTCCACATCAAATACCAATGTACTGTTTGGCCCTATCTGTGCGCTCACTTGTCTGTCACCATAAGCCAATGATGGGTGTAAGAAAAATCTGAATTTACTTCCTTCGGGCATTAGTTGCAACCCTTCTGTCCAACCAGAGATTACCCTGTTCAAAGGAAACGAAGCGGGTTGTCCCCTCATCACACTACTATCGAAAACAGTTCCATCAATCAATGTACCGTGATAATGACATGTGACAGTGCTTGTTGCACTTGGTTTTCTTCCTGTTCCAAGTGTAAGTACTTCATACTGTAAACCACTTTCTAGTTCTGTAACACCCTGCTTTGTTTTGTTTGTTGCCAAAAAATCTTCTCCTTCTTTCAGGTTGGCAGCGCTTTTTCCGTTTCTCAATTCTGCTAACTTATCAGCTATTCCCATATCAATAATTTTTTTTGCGAATGTAAGGTTCTACAATTTAACTTCAAGTGGAATGCTTGTGAATTTGATTTAAATCATATTTATAATTAAAAAATAATCATACCTATACCTTTCTACCATATTTAAATCATAATTACCTTAATCCGAAACATCTCTCTAAAAAAAACTTTACTTTTGAAAACTCTCCTTTTTTTTAAGTAAATTTTAATAGTAGCAGATGGAACTGGCAGCGTTGATTAAGCGGAAACTCAAGACAAGATATGATGCATCTGGCAACAGGCACTTCAAAAGGAGCCTTCTAAATGCCTTTCCTTTTTGGTTGGGCGCATTAATTACTGGTATAGTGGCAGTGGTGTATGCCAAGCTTTTTGCCTTTGCAGAAATGGGTACAGCCTACTTATTTCACATGGCGGGATGGTGGTTTTTTGTGATTAGTCCCAGTTGTTTTATGCTGTCTTTATGGTTGGTTTTGAAGTATGCCCCCTTTTCACGAGGCAGTGGCATCCCTCAGGTAAGTGCTGCATTGGATTTAACGACACCCAAGAGTTACCAATTGGTGGAACGGCTTCTTAGCATCAGAATCATCCTCATCAAAATAATATCGAGTATGGTATTGGCACTAGGAGGTGGGGTTGTGGGCAGGGAAGGCCCCACGATACAGATAGGTGCATCCATTTTTAAGAAGATAAATGACTGGTTGCCCGAATGGTATCCTAAGATTTCAAAGAGAAATATGATTGTCACGGGTGCCGCCGCTGGATTGGCCGCTGCCTTCAACACCCCGCTTGGTGGTATTGTCTTTACGATTGAAGAGTTGACTAAAATGCACTTTAGCTTCTTTAAATCGGCTTTGCTTACCGGGGTTATCATTGCCGGACTGACTGCGTTGACACTCCTGGGTCCCTATTTATACCTAGGCTATCCGGTGTTGGATGGCATTTCTCCCTGGATATTGCTGATAATCATCCCCGTAGCATTCATCACAGGTATTGCAAGCACCGAAATGTGCAATCTTATTCTATACATCAACAAAAAGAAAATGGTATTGAAGAAGAATTACCAGAAGCTGATTTATGCGGGCATCTGCGGTTTGATTGTGGCTTTGTTTGCGGTGCTTGTTGATAGCCGGATGTTTGGTTCGGGCAAAGAAATAATGGTTACCACACTCTTCACCAATCACAAAAGCATGGAATGGTATATGCCTATCTTACGAATTATTGGTCCAATTGTTTCGTTTACATCGGGCGGTTCGGGCGGTGTATTTGCACCGGCGCTCAGTACGGGGGCAAGTATTGGAGCAGTCATTTCAGGCTGGTTTCATCTCACAGATGCGGCTACCAACCTTGTTATTTTGTGTGGCATGACGGGCTTTCTTACTGGTGTTACACGTAGCCCATTCACCTGTTCTATTTTGGTGTTGGAGATGACCAATACGCACAACATTATCTTCTATATTTTGCTGGCATCGTTGTGTGCCAACCTTATTTCCTCCTTTCTAAGCAAGCATGCTTTCTACGAGCATCTTAAAGTGAACTTCTTAAGGGAAGTAGAAATGGAATGACGCAACTTGAAGAATGAATTTATAACCCGGCTAGACCATTCTCTAAGCTGTGCTATCCCATTATTTAACCACAACTGGGTTAATGTTTTGTTTTCATAACTGGTAATGGCTAGGCACAGGAGCAAAGAGTAAGTACACAACATAATTTGTCTTGCGCTACGAGAAATGTACCAAGCTAATAAAGAACTTCTTCAAAGCAAAGAGGTTGTAGAATTGGAAAGAACTAGAGAAACAAACGTCGTTATCTTGTACAAAACTTTCTATTATCGCTCCTTCCACTCCTTTCTGTTAAATATCTATTTATCTATCTATTCTCTCAAAGCTACCCATCTTCCAGCCTTACTAAGAGCCTGTTTAAAATTTATTCAATAAAAGCTTTATAGCAGATAATTTGACCATTTCTTCAGCGGATTCCATTAACAACT
>CAITVK010000084.1 GCA_903895845.1 uncultured Chitinophagaceae bacterium | reverse complement strand
TGCCAGGCATGTTACTACTCCAATATTTGCATTAAGATAGGTTTGGTCTACAGCATCTTTGGTAAACCTTTCTTTTAGCAATAAATAAGTGTCCGTTTCAACTGCAATTTTCATGTCCCTGTACACCCTTGTTTTATAGCGCTCTGTTATCAAAACAAAAAGTGCTGTAAAAACCCCCATTACCAAACAAAATGTTCCTACCATAATTATTCTTTTTTAAGTTAAGCTGACTGTATTATTCTTTTTTGAAGCATCTAGGTTCATTCTGGCGGGTTTCAAATCTTTTTTAGCAAGTGGCAGTTCAACAATCATTTCAGTACCGCTGTTTTCTTCACTATCAAACATAATTGTCCCATTGTGCAATTCAACCAATTTTTTCACAATGCTCAAGCCCAAGCCAGTACCTTCTATATCACCTACATTTTCTGCACGGAAAAAAGTATTAAAAATTTTATTGTGGTTCTTTTTGGGTATACCAATGCCAAAATCTTTTACGGATACTTGTACCGAATTCTCAGAATAAGAGATGGTTACAACAGGCGGCAAATCTGTATCTCTAGAATACTTAATTGCATTAGTAATCAGGTTGGTAAAAATTAGTTCTATATACTTTGGATCGACAGATACCAAAACAGGAACGCCCACCACCTTTAGGAATGGCCCAAATGCAGTCCCTTTATCTTCCTGTATTCGGGCTATTGTGTGTTTTATTTGCTGTACCAAACAGATGTTTACATGGTTAAGTTTTAGATGATTGCTTTCGGCCTTTTCTATAATCAAAACATCATTCATCAACTGTGTTAGCCCGGTTATTTCACTTTCAATATTATCCAAGTCTTTCAAAAAAATCTCCTCAAAGTCTTTCATATCGCTGGTGAGTACCATTCTTTGATATTCCACCGTGGCTTTTATGATGGCAAGTGGTGTTCTAAATTCGTGGGATACAAAGCTTACAAAACTAGATTTCAGCTTATTTAGTCTCTTTTCTGCTTCCAGCTTTTCCTGTAACCTCTTTTCAAGTTCAACTCGCTTTTCGCTTATCCTGGTAGAGGTAATGGTTCTCATCTCTCTAAAAACATCATCATAAAAGTATTTTGAAGAAGTATCCACCCATATATATTGCCCATCCTTTCGTTTAAACCTACAAACAATACCAACGTTGGGGTCATTTTTTCCGGCAATTACTTTATCCCTGTATGCAATTACGTTGGGCAAATCTTGCGGATGTATAAGGTCAAGTGCTACTTTGCCTATCAATTCTTCTGGCTCGTAACCTAAAATAAATTTTGAAGATGGCGACACATATACGTATTGTTTTTCCATGTTGTGTATGGCAACCAGGTCTGTTATGTTATTGGAAAACAAGTTATGATAATGTCTTGTTGTTATTTCTTCGGTAATATCTCTCAATACAACAGACAAACCCAACGTATCGCCATTAGGCGATGATTTCAAAGACGATTTTACATCTACCCACCTCATCTCTCCATTCTTGGAAAAAATCTGAATATCTCTCCTCAACTCAGAAATTTCCTTGTTGAGTAATTTTTTAAAATTATCCAGAGAACTCTCTTTATCTTGTTCTGGAAAACAATCTAGATAATGCCTGCCTATTGTTTCTTGGACAGTATAGCCAGATATTTTTTCCCAAGATTTATTTACAAAAAAAATACACCCACTCGTGTCTACTTCAATAAACACATCCGAGCAATTGTCCAACACTTCTTGGTACTTATTCTCTGCAACAGAAAGTTTGTATTCTATATTCTTTTCGGAGCTAATATCTACAGCATACACACAACACCTATTGGGCAAATTATTATCATCAAACAAAGGAAACAGATGCGCCCTCGCAAATATTTTCTTTTTAGATTTAGAATAGAGCAACACTTCAAGGGTTTGCTCTTGCCCTTTTGCCACAGCCTCAAATGCAGTAATGATTGGCGGGAGATTTGTTTCCTCACCAAAAATCAATTCATTCAAGGGGCGACCAACAGCTTCTTCCAAAGTATATTCATAGGTTTCAACAGCAGCTTGGTTGGTGAAGCTTATAACCAAATTAAGATCGACAACTGCCATAGCACGTTGCGACTTGAACATTAGTTGTTCATAAATATCAAAAAGTTCCTCTTTTGTAATCATTTCTCTCATAGCAAAACAACATAATTATTTATGCACAATTCTTACCCCTGTCACACACAAACAAATAGAAGCGATAAATGCGACAATGGCTTGCAATAACAATTCGATTAATGCAACAAAATCGTCAATTGGTACTATTCTAACAATTCTATATAAAATAATGGTCGTTTGATATTAAAATATAACCGAAAGATAAAATTGGATGTTGTATACTTTTACTTTCGCCCCTAATGAGAGAAAAAGTTTTGCTTGTAGAGGATGAGCTAGCATTTGCTGAGAAAATTAAACTGATGCTAGAATATGCGGACTACCAGGTTTTCCATTTCCCCAATGGCAAGTTGGCTTTAGAACACGTAAAGCAAATACTCCCAGACATTGTTATTTGCGATGTAATGATGCCAGAAGTAGACGGATATGAGTTTTGTGAAGTGTTTGGAACGTTTGGCTACAGGAATGTTCCTTTCTTGTTTATGTCTTCAAGTTCAGATGCCGCAAACGTGAGAAAAGGGATGAATTTGGGTGCGGATGATTACCTAGTAAAACCATTTTCGATCACTGATTTATTAAAAGGAATAAAAACTAAGCTAGTAAAGAAACAAAAGTTTGAAACTGCAATAGCAAAACTAAAAGAGGAATATTTACTTGAAATTGAAAGTAAGAATAAAGCCCTTGAAAACATTGCTAAAAATCATTTAGAAGTAATACAACCTTCCCTAACAATTTTGAAAGTAACAACAGACTTGATAGATCTGGGCAGCGTGGAAGGGAGAAATAAAATAATTCTGCAAAGCGTATCCGTATTACTGGAGGAAATAGATAAGGCTGTTAACAATAATATAGAGTGTTTAAATAAAATCACCTGAGATTTGATTGCTGTGATTATCAGAATTTATTCCACATTGTATTGCAACAATTCACCCTTTTAATACTTCACAATGAGCAACCCTACAAAAAAAGTTTTGATAATAGAAGATTCAAGGGATCTATCCGACATAGTTTCTCGTATGCTTCAGCAAAACTATGATACGCTAGCGCTATACAGGCTGGAAAATGGATTAAAAGAATGCAAAACATATAAGCCAGATATTATTTTGTTGGACATTATATTGCCTGGTGAGATAGATGGGTTTAGTTTTTTGCGTATGATAAAGCATAATATAGATTTATGCCATATACCTGTAATATTGATGTCCTCCATGGCAGAAGAAGAAACAATTTTGGAGGGACTAAATTATGGTGCAAATGATTATCTGATTAAACCATTTAATATGTCTCAGCTACTTCTGAAGATAAAAAATCTTTTGGAGATAAGCGAACTCTCACAAAAGAGAGGGATGCTGAACACAATACCGCAGTTTAGCTTTGATGATGCAAAAAACTATGTTCTATTGGAGCAGATGAACACTTTTTTTGAAGAAATAATAAACGGAGATAAACAAACATCAATGGAATCTTTAGCTGAAGAACTTAGCATCAGTCAAAGTAAGTTACAGAGGCTATCAAAAAGTCATTATGGCATGCCCCCCATACCTTATATTCTGAAAAGGAAAATGGAAAAGGCAAAAATTATATTATCGGCTGACAAAAGCGTTGCTGTGAAGGAAGTTGCTTATTCATTGGGTTTTGCCTCGATGGCTTATTTTTCTAAGTGCTATAAGACATATAATGGAATATCTCCCACTACTATTCGAAAACTACAAGGAAAAAAATCCGA